>JANMAY010000536.1:0-3582 GCA_031360095.1 Gemmatimonadaceae bacterium | reverse complement strand
GGTTGCCTTCATGCTCGACGCGTGGCCCGCGCGCGATGGCGCGGAGCGCGGACCTGTGCGGCGCTCGTCCGTGCGAGAGATGCAGCAGGTCATCCGATTCAATGGCGCAACCGCGGTGCGCGACTCGTCGACCGGCGCCATCTCACTCAGCGCGGGCGGCTACGGCTTCGGCCTTGGCGTGCGTCAGACGTGTCTGTTCCCGACGATCGTTGCGCACAGCGGTGGACTGCCCGGGTTCGGCTCCGTCATGCGATGGCTTCCGGAATACGGCGTCGGCGTCGTCGCGCTCGGCAATCTCACCTACACCAGTTGGGGCGCTCCTACAACGCAAGCGCTCGAGGCGCTCGCTCGCACCGGCGGTCTCGTGCAGCGCGAGCAACAGCCCGCACCGGTGCTGGTGGAGCGCCGAGCGCAGGTGTCGCGGCTGGTGGCCCAGTGGGACAGTCGCCTGGCCGACTCCCTCGCGGCGATAAATCTTTATCTCGACGAGCCGAAGGAGCGGCGGCGAGTCGCCATGGAGGCGTTGCGCACGACGGCGGGATCCAGCTGTCGCAACGAGGGTCCGTTCGTGGTCGAGAACGCGCTGCGTGGACGCTGGCGCATGCGATGCGCCGGCGGCGATCTGCGCGTGAGCATTACGCTTGCGCCGACCGTACCGGCGGGCGTGCAGTTCCTCGCCGTGGCGCCCATGCGGCGCGACGAGATGCTTGACGCTGCACCTGTCTGTCGCGAGTGAGCTCGCGCATCGAGGATTATGCGCTGATCGGCGACTGCGAGACCGCTGCGCTCGTCTCCATCGACGGCTCGATCGACTGGTTGTGCTGGCCGCGCTTTGATTCCGGCGCGTGCTTCGCCGCGCTGCTCGGCACCCCTGACAACGGTCGCTGGAAGATCGCACCCGCTGGCCCGACGGCCAGCGTTCGCCGCCGGTACCGCGGGGACACGATGATCCTCGAGACGGAATTCACGACCGAGGACGGCGTGGTGCTCATCATCGATTTTCTTCCCGTGCTCAGCGCCCGCTCCGATCTCGTTCGCATCGTGCGTGGCATTCGCGGCACGGTCACCATGCGCGCCGACATCGCGCTTCGGTTCGATTACGGCTCCGTCGTCCCTTGGGTGAGTCGCGTCGACGATCGAACACACCGCGCCGTGGCGGGACCCGATCTCGTGACACTCACGAGCGACGTCGATGTGCATGGCGAGGGTCTGCATACGGTCGGCGATTTCACCATCCGCGAAGGCGACTCGCGGAGCTTCGTGCTCACGTGGAGTCCATCGCACCAACCCGTGCCGCCCGACATCGATGCCGAAGAGGAGCTGGGGCGCTCGGAGGAGCTGTGGACGGAGTGGGCAGGGCGGTGCAAGTACACGGGCAAGTACCGCGACGCCGTGATGCGCTCGCTCCTCACGCTCAAGGCACTCACCTATGCACCGACCGGCGGGATCGTCGCCGCGCCGACGACCTCGTTGCCGGAAGACATCGGTGGCATTCGCAATTGGGACTATCGGTTCTGCTGGCTGCGCGACGCCACGCTTACGCTGCTCGCGCTGCTGAATGCCGGGTACACCAGCGAAGCGGGGGCTTGGCGGGATTGGCTGCTGCGCGCGGCGGCCGGCAGTCCGGCGCAGGTGCGGATCATGTATGGCCTCGCTGGGGAGCGCATGCTGCACGAGACGGAACTGCCGTGGCTGGCGGGATACGAGGGGTCGCAGCCCGTGCGCATCGGCAACGCTGCGCACGCGCAGTCGCAACTCGACGTCTACGGCGAAGTGATGGATGCGCTGTATCAGGCCAGCGTCGCCGGACTCGCCGCGAGTGACGATGCGTGGGCGCTGCAGGTCGCGCTCGCCGATCACGTGACGAAGGTGTGGCGCGATCCGGATCAGGGATTGTGGGAAGTGCGTGGCAAGCCACAGCACTTTACGCACTCGAAAGTCATGGCGTGGGTGGCGCTCGACCGTGCGGTGAAGTGTGCCGAGGAGTTCGGGTTGAAGGCACCGCTCGACGTCTGGCACCGGGTGCGCGACGAGATTCACGCCGAGGTGTGTGCGCGCGGATTCAATGCGACGCTCGACAGCTTTGTGCAGGCCTACGACTCACACTTGCTCGACGCGAGTCTCTTGATGCTGCCGCTCGTCGGCTTTCTGCCCGCCGACGATCCGCGTGTGCAGAGCACGGTCCACTGCATCGAGCAGCGTCTGATCGACAGCGCGGGCTTCGTGCTGCGCTACGACAGCGCCGTCACCGATGACGGGCTGCCCGAGGGTGAGGGGTCGTTCCTCGCATGCAGCTTCTGGCTCGCCGACGCCTACGTCATGATGGGCCGGTACCAAGATGCGGAACGGTTGTTCGAGCGCCTCGTCTCACTCTCGAACGACCTGGGATTGCTGAGCGAGGAGTACGACGCGCGGCACGGGCGGCTGTGTGGGAATTTTCCGCAGGGGTTCACGCATCTGGCGTTGGTCAGCACCGCGTTCAATCTCGGCAAGTCGAGGGCGGGAGCGGAGACGCCGGCGGAGCAGCGAGGGGGAAAGGAGTAGACTCGTCCGGCACACGTGGCGGATCGCGGAATCCCCCCGCATGTTCGAGGCAATCCACGCCTCGGGATCTGCCATGCGCCTCGCCGTTTACGTCCTCACCTTCGTTGCTGCACTCACGACGCTCGCACCCGCGTCGCGCGCGCAAAACAGCTACACAATTCATCAAGTAAAGAGTTACCCCTTCCCCAACGAGCTCGCCACCTCGGCACATGGCTCACGCATCGCGTACGCCGTGAACGAGCAAGGGCGGCGCAATATCTGGGTTGCCGACGCTCCGGATTACAAACCGAGACAGCTCACGCACTACGACAGAGACGACGGCCAGGAACTCACGAGCGTCCAGATCAGCAGCGACGGCAAACACGTCGTCTACGTCCGCGGCGGGGATCACGGCTCCAACTGGCAAGGCCCGTCGCCAAATCCGCTCTCCCTTCCCGTTGCACCAAAGATCGAGATCTGGAGCGTTCCGTTCACCGGCGGCACGCCCAAATTGGTCGGCGAGGGCGACGAGCCCATCATCTCGCCACGTTCTGATGTGGTCGCGTTCATCAAGGACCGCGCGATCTGGACCACGCCCATCGACGCATCATCCGCCGCGAAGAAGCTTTTCTCGGCAAGCGGCGAATCGACTGAGCCGCAGTGGTCCCCCGACGGCACGCGGCTCGCGTTCGTGTCCGACCGCGGCGATCACTCGATGATCGGCATTTTCTCGAACGACACGACTGCCATCAAATGGGTGGCGCCATCCACCTCGCGCGACGTCTCACCGCGCTGGTCGCCCGACGGATCTCGGATTGCGTTTGTGCGGCGCCCTGGCGCAGGCGGTGAGCCGGATTCCGTGCTCGTCGACCGCCCAACGAAATGGGCGATCTGGCTTGGCGATGCGGCATCCGGCAGTGCACGTCCAGTCTGGACGAGTCCCGCGACACTCCGCGGCTCGTATCCCGGCACGCATGGAGGCGCCAACCTCAATTACGGCGCGGGTGGACGCATCGCCTTCCTCTCCGAGATGGATGGCTGGCCGCATCTCTACTCCAT
>JANMAY010000522.1:0-4086 GCA_031360095.1 Gemmatimonadaceae bacterium | reverse complement strand
GCGGCAACGTGCGGTGGCACGGATCGCCGCTGCACCGTGAGGTCCTTCGGCGGTTCCGTGATCAGCTTCGCTACGATCGCCTGTGCGCTCGGGCCGGTGAAGGGTGGCTCACCAATGAGCATCTCGTACGTGATGGCGCCGAGGGCATAGATATCGGACCGCGCGTCGATCGATCGCTCTCCCATCGCCTGCTCGGGACTCATGTACGCCGGAGTTCCCAGTGACATGCCCGTCTGCGTCATGCGCTCGGCGCCAGCTTCCTGTACGGCGAGCGCGATGCCAAAATCGGCGACGAGTGCACTCCCATCCTGGAGCAGAATATTCTCCGGCTTGATATCGCGATGCACCACCCCGTGGCGGTGCGCGTGCTCGAGCGCGCCCGCAACTTCCGTCGCGAGTCTGACGGCGTCGGCTACCGGCAGTTGCGTCTCGCGCTGGAGGCGCCCACGTAGCGTCTCGCCTTCGACATACGGCATCACGTAGAACAACTGGCCGTCGGCACTGCCGCTGTCGAACAGCGAGAGGATGTGCGGATGCTGAAGATTGGCCGTGGTCCTGATCTCGGCGAGAAACCGCTCTGCGCCGATGACGGCCGCGAGCTCGGGACGAAGTACCTTCAGCGCCACCGGGCGATCATGTTTCAGGTCGCGTGCGAGATACACCATGGCCATGCCACCGGCGCCAAGCTCGCGCTGGATGGTGTAACGGCCATCGAGGGCCGCGTTCAGCTGCTCAGTCGAATGCACGGCGATGGCCTATCCGGCGCGTTGGTCAAGTCGGCGAGGACGATGGCGAGATACTACATCCCGAGGGTTTGGGAGTCTAGGTACGCTCGCTCACCGAGAAAACACTGCACCGTGCGGAAGCCCCGTGCCTCGGAATCCATGGGGCCACGCGATGTCACGCATGTCGAAACCTGGTCTCGTAGAACCCGGGTTGCGGAAATCATTGTCAATCGCGACCGCACCCGTCTTCCGATCGAATGTGAGCATAAAGAGCCTACTGTCTGCGCCTCCTGAATTCAGAATGATTCGACTTCCGGCCTCGTCCCACGCCAGCCAATGCGTGAACTGATTCTCCCCCAGAGAAAGCTCCGACACTTTCACTGGCCGCGCCGAATTGGAGACATCGAGGACGACCACACCACCGATGGATGGAACGGCCTCGATCCAGTAATTGTCGACCACGATCGGAACACCACAGAGCCCTCCTGCGAACGTGTAGACCGGCTCAGCTCTGGGTGTATCGGTGTCGAGCCCTGTGATACGGTGAAGTCCGCACGAGCGGGTCTGAACGAGAACCGTCTTGCCGTCGGCCAGCACGCGCGGCTCCTGAGGGTCTTCGTGCCCATAGCCTCGCGGGCCAGGAGTGAGTCGAATTGTGTTGAGCAGCTTGAGATCGGACATCCTCCAGACTTGGACCGCGATTCCGGACCCCTCGAGGAAGCTCATTGGGGAACTGGTCGTCACTAGGCGATCGAGTCGCGGGAGCACGGCGATGCTGTATGGCCGGATGAGCACATCAGGAACGCGGGGATCGACGGCGCTCACAGCGCGCACCACGTGACCATCGTTGTTGAGCTCCACCAAACCGCCGCCCGACTCGCCGTGCTTATGGTGGAAGCTGACCAGCACATTGCCGTTCGGTAGCCGAACGAAGGAGTGCGGATGCATGTAGCCCTCGATTTCATCGAACGCGCGGACGACCTTCGGCCGCATCGGATCCCGAACATCGAAGACGAAGGACTTTCCCGAATTGAACCCATTCGCGAACAGGAAACCCGTCTCGGACAGGTTGTACTCCGTGTGGTGGGGAGTCGTGCCCACCGCACCTGCCGGCACTGAGGAAACGACTCGACCGTAGGTGGAGCGCTGCGGCGTGACATCGATCACCGCCAGAAAATCGCTCGCCTTCTTGTCCGCATCACCAGCCCAGACATACAAGTACCGGGGCGTCTGTCTAGGGGTTAAGGCCGTCAGGACGAGCAATGACAAGGCAAGCAGAAGCTTGGTCTTCATGGACGCACTTGATGGTTGTGTAGGATGCTGTGGTCCCGCAGACGGATATCGATCGTTTGCTCGCAGCACTGAATCGACAGCAGTCGAATGAGTTGCCGAACGCCAATTGTACAGCACGATATGCTGCAGCGCCTCGCGGCATAACGCGCCAACACACTTCAAGGCCGCAACAAAGACCTTCCAACCCAACTCCCGCCGAGCGCCTTGTACAACTGCACCGCCGCATTCAGCTCGCCGAGCTGCGCCTGACTCAACGCCAACTCGGCGCCAAAGAGACTGCGCTGCGCATCCAACACATCGAGATACGACGCCAATCCCGCCTGATACCGCAGCGTCGCCAGATCGAGCGCATGTCGAAGCGCATTGGCTTGCGTCGCCTGCGCAACGGATTCATCCCGCGCGGTGCGCACTGCCGTCAACGCGTCGCCCGCTTCGCGGAGGGCATTGAGCGCCACACCTTCATATGAAGCGCGAGCCTGCTCGGCACGCGCACGCGCCGCCGCCGAGACATTCGCAAGGCGCCCGTTGTCGAATAGCGGGAACGAAATACCGACCAGCGCCTGATAGACTCTGGTCTGTGAACCAAACAGGTTGGTGGGAGATCCCGCCTGACTGCCATACGACCCCCCAATGCTGACGGTGGGCCAGCGCGCCGCATTCGCGACTCCAACGCGCGCCATCGATGCCGCATACGCACGCTCGGCCTGAATGACATCGGGCCGCCTCGCAAGCAATGCCGCGGGCAGGGAGTCGGGCACCACGAGCACGCGCACGGCGTCGGCAAGCGTGCCGCCACGCGCAATCGCCATGGGACCTTCGCCGAGCAGCACGTCGAGACTGTGCTCGGTGAACGCGAGCGCACGCTCGGCACGTGCAAGGGTGACGGCGGGGGCGGCGACCTGCGCCTCGAACTGGCGGACGTCGAGCTCCGAGGTAAGTCCCTGCGCGTAGCGCTGGCGCGCCACCTCTAACGTCGCCTTCCGCGAGCTCAACGTCCGCTCGGCGATCGCTCGCTCCTGATCCAGCTCGAGCAGTTGGAGGTAGCCAGAGGCGACGTCGCCCACGAGCGACAACAGAGTGGCGCGCTGCGCGGATTCCTGGGCGCCGAGATCTGCATTGGCTGCCTCGACGCCGCGCCGTATCCGTCCCCAGAAATCCAGCTCCCACCCCAGGTCGGCGGTCACGCGCGCAGCACGGAACGAAACAGAAGGTGAGGAGCCGAATGCCACCTGATTGGTGCTCTCGCTGGCGTTCACCGTGACGCTCGGCAATTGCGGCGCGCGCGCAATGCCGACGTTCGCGCGGAACTCACTGATGCGCGCAACGGCGGCCCGAAGATTCCGATTGCCTCGGAGCGCGGTCTCGACGAGACCCACGAGCGCGGAATCGCGAATGATGTCGAGCCATGCAAGGGACGTGAGGCTCGCGTCGGTGACTGTCGACGGTGCAGCGGAGGGAGCCAACGTGCGCGCACTGTCGCGCCGCCGCTCGACGCTCAGCGAATCAAAGAACCTTCGCGAGGAATCGCTGGAACGCGACGCGCCGATGCGAACATTGGGTCCGAGCTCGGGCGTGGGGCGGGGCTCATATGCCCTCGGCGTGCACGCCGCGCCGAGCGCGACGGAGGCACACAAACAATGGCGATAGATATTCCGCAGTGCTCTGGTGTGCGCACTCATGAGCGTCTCTCCGCCGCGCCCCGGATGACGCGGAAGAACAGCGGAATGAAAAAGATCCCAACGGTGGTGGCGAAGAGCATCCCCGTAAACACTCCCGTCCCGATCGAATGGCGACTCGCCGCGCCCGCACCGGACGCAAGCATCAACGGCAGCACGCCGAGGATGAAGGCGAATGACGTCATGAGAATTGGCCGAAGCCGTTCGCGCGCCGCCTCGATCGCCGCTTCGCGAATGCCAAGTCCCTGATTGCGCAGCTGGGTCGCGAATTCGACGATCAGGATCGCGTTCTTTGCTGCGAGACCAACGACCGTAATCAGTCCGACCTGGAAGTAGATGTCGTTGGGCTGGCCACGAAACCAGATGCCGAGTAGGGCACCGAGCACGCCGAA
>JANMAY010000494.1:0-2316 GCA_031360095.1 Gemmatimonadaceae bacterium | reverse complement strand
TACGTCGTCGCCGAATTGTCGAACATCGACTTCCCGTTGGTGCGGCCGAGGAAATCGTCGATGCCGCGGATGTCGTAGGCCAATCCATAGAGCAGCGATGTCACCAGCTCGATGCCATTGTTGCCGGCGAGCGGCGTCTGTTTGATCCTGGCAATGATGCCGAGTCCAGTGGGGTTGGCCATCACCGCTGCCTGCGCGGGCCCAAGCACCTGAGTGTTCAGATCGATGCCGGCGGGAACGTGGAGGACATCACCGGGAAGGACACCCGGATACAGCGCGTCGAACAACACGCGCACATTGGCGATATAGTTCACCTCCTCGGCCGCGCCGCCGAGTGGCGCGCACATGGCAAGCGTGCCGTCGTACTGCGAGCCCCATTTCTCCGCCATCGCCTGAGCAACCAGTCCGCCCATCGATGTTCCGGCAAGGTAGCTGCGATTGGGCCGACCAAAGTTCCGCGACACCAGCGCGCGGAGCTCGTGCGTGCTCTCGACGCCGTCCTTCACCGCCCAGCCGTTCTCCGAAAAGCTCGAGTACGCGACGGCGTATCCCAAACCGCCCAGCGCATCGCGCAGGTCGGGGAATCCATCACCGGTCGGCAGTGCGATGGGAAGCGCTGCGTCCACGATGCCGTGGGCATAGTAGACGACGTCGCCATTCCAGTTCGCCGGTTTGAACAGGGCGTACATCGCGCCGTGGCCGTTGTCGCCCGTCACCTGATCGGTCCACACGCTGGAACTGGAGACGAGATTCGACCGGTCTCTCTCCGCGGAAAAGGATGGTTCCGTGGGGATGGGGGTGGTGGGCGACTGATCGGCGCAGGCGCTCAGAGCGACGAGAGTGGTGAGGACGAGAACGCGAGTGGAACGAGACATGGTTTCTCCAGTTGGAATCCATGGTGGACGGTCCCGAGGGTCGGGATCCGCCGCCGCCGGCAGAACGCACTCCGGTGGCGCGCGACCATTCTCTCGCTCGGCAAGCACTCGTGCCCTCGTACGAATGACGTAGGCGACAGACAGCTTCTACGTAGAAGGCTGGTCGGCGGGGGACCGTCCGACCGTCCGACCGTCATACCTCCCTCACCTACGTCATCGCCGCCCCACTCCTACGTCAGCTGACGGATCGTTGCGCCCCCGACAGGAACGCACTGTTCCTCCGTCAACTCGGGGGAGCAACGGATGGAACCAACGATTGTATCAGTGCAGGGCTGCGTAGTGGCATTTGCGCAGGCGAACGACACAGCAGCCCTCTTCTCACTGACCACGGCCGAGCAGCGCGAATGCACCTCGCTCGCAACCGCGCGGCAGCGTGCCGACTATCAGGCCGGCCGCCTTGCCGCGAAACGCGCGGTTGCCCGGAGCGACTCGGTGCTGCTGCCTGCCTCCGTCGCGAACGAAGTCGAAACACTTCGGCGGATTTCGGTGCGCCGCCGCTTTGGTGCCCCGCCACGCGTACGCATCCAGGCTCGCGAAGGGCAGTGGGCCTGCTCACGCGACGTGCTGTCACTGGCGCATTGCGACGGCCGCGCCGTTGCGGCAGTCGCGCCTGCGGGCGAGCGGATCGGGGTCGACGTGGAGCGCATTGGCTCCATCCAACATGCCTACATCCAATACTTCGCTACGGTCGCCGAACGGGAGCAGGGACCTCGGGACGCCGCCTCGCTCTGGGCGCTGAAAGAAGCAGCGTGGAAGGCGCTGCAACTGGGAACGACCGTCGCCTTCAGCGCCCTCGAGCTGGAATTTTCGCCGGGCCGCGAGCTCACCGGCATTACGCTCTGCGGCAATCGCCTGGATGGGCGGGCCACATTGCTCGAACCTTGGCCGGATCACGTCGTTGCGATCGTCATGGTGGCGGCATCATGACGGCCATTTGCGTGCGCGCCACCGCCTACGCGCTACCGGAGCTTTCGCGGACAGTCCGCCAGCTCGAGTGCGACGGTGCGCTCGAGAGCGGTGCCGAGATGCTGGAGCGCTTTGGCTTTGGCAGCATCCATGTGGCGACGGCGGAAACGCCCTATGCGCTTGCCCACGAGGCGGCCGCGACGCTGCTGCAGGAGGAGCAGATCGATCCCGCGTCCATCGGGCTCCTGATCTACGGAGGTACACCGAGTGCGATGGCGTTCGCGTCGCACGACGAGGCGGAGGCGGGCGCAGCGTCGCTGTGCACCGCCGACCGCTTCCGGTTCCCCGCGACTCGGCTCCAGTACGAGCTGGGACTCGAGGGCGCCGCGGTGCTCGCGCTCGACCAGCTCGCGTGCGCCACGCTGTTCGGTGCCGTACGTGTGGCGCGCGCGCTCATGGAGACAGAGGGCGTCGA
>JANMAY010000474.1:0-3360 GCA_031360095.1 Gemmatimonadaceae bacterium | reverse complement strand
AACGGACGCAAGATCTCCCTCGCGTCAAGCTCATTCTATTATTCGTCAGAGGTGTACGTCGTCAGCCTGAGCGGAGTTCCGTACGCGCCGGTGTCACCAGCTCCTCCGACCTTCAACGCTGCCTGGCGGCCGTGAGGAGGTGATGCGCCGAGAAGTACTCCTCGGCGCGGCACTGCTGATTTCGGGCTGCGTGAACGAGCCCGCAGCCCCCGCGGCGGCGATTGCGCCGACCATCAGCCGGTCAGTGGTGGTGGCGAATGTTCACAATTCGCTAAGTGCCGTCGTCTCCATTCGCGTCAGCAACGCCGACAGCGCGGCCGTGCGATTTCATTTGGACGACGTGCCGTTGGCGGGCGATAGTATTTCCGCTGCCGTGCGAACAGTCGGCGATTCCGTGGTCATACCTGTGCTTGGTCTCCTTCCCGCACGCCGCTATGTCATGACCGCGGTAGCGTATGGGGTGAGCGGGAGTGTGGTCGGCGGTGCGCTCAAGCTGACAACGGACGCGCTGCCGCCGGATCTTCCACGGTACGTGGCGAGCGGATCGGATCCATCGCCCGGGTACGTGGTCTTTGCTGCCGGCGTGTACGGTGTGGTCATCGACAATACCGGCCGCGTGGTATGGTACCGACGTTTTCCAGAAGGCCCCGGTCTCAATTTCATGGCGCAGCCCAACGGTCACTACGTAGCGCGACCGACCACGGCCGATCCAAACGATGTCGAATCCTGGTTGGAGCTCGACCCGCTGGGCAACGTTACGCGAACCTTCGGCTGCGCGCGCGGCCTTCAGCCGCGTTTTCACGATGTGATCGGGGAGCGGGATGGCAGCTATTGGCTCATGTGTGACGAGACGCGTGCCATGGATCTCTCAGGGATCGGGGGCGTCGCCAGTGCGCTCGTGACCGGAACGGTTGTTGAGCACATCGCCGTATCGGGCACGCTCCTGTTTCACTGGAGCGCGTTCGACCATTTCGCAATCACCGATCTCGATTCGGCCGACCGCAGCGGAGCGAATGTCAACTGGACACACGGTAACGCGCTCGACTTCGACGCGGACGGCAATTTGATCGTCTCGTTCCGCAATCTCGGGGAGATCACCAAAATTCATTCGCAGACCGGCGCCGTGATGTGGCGCATGGGTGGGCGGCGAAACCAGTTCTCGTTTCTCGATTCCCCCAGTCCGGCATTCCTGCGACAGCATAGCGTGCGAGCGTCGGCACCCGATGGCATCATCCTCCTGGACAATGTCGGGACCTCCAGTGAATCCCGAGCTGAGCGCTATGCCGTGAATGAAGCCTCACGCACCGCGCGACAGACGCAATCCTATGGATCGACGCCCGGCGTCGTCACGCAGATTGGCGGAAGCGTGCAAAGCTTGGCGGGCGGACGGACCCTGGTGTCATTCGGCACGGCCGGGCGGGTCGAGGAGTTCAACGCGGCGGGGCAACTCGTGTGGCGCATCGAGGGAAACCCCGGGTACGTCTTTCGCGCGCAGCGAATCAACTCGCTGTACGCACCGGGTCTCGGAACGGCGCGGTGACAGAGGATTGTGATGGGGCGACCGATCGCTCATCTCCGAAGCGGACCGTCGCGAAGGCGTCGCACCACCATCAGCGAGGCGAACAATGCTGGCACGGGTAGCGATCACCACACTGACACTCTTGGCGATTTCTCCTCTTTCGGCGCAGGAAACCGCAGCGCTGAAGCGGCCACGTATTCTTGGTGTCTCACACGCCGCGTTCTACGTCAGCGACATGGCCAAGGCGCGCGCCTTCTACGAGGGGTTCCTCGGCTTCGAATCGCCATTCTCCATTCCGCTCCCATCGGGCGGCGATCTCGTGTGGATCAAGATCAACGACCGCCAGACGGTCGAACTGTTTCCGGGCTCCGAGGTGGCGGCCGGCGCGGAGCGGTTGTTTCACGTCGCACTGGAAGTGGACGACGCCGAAGCAATGCGCCTGTACCTCCGCTCGCGCGGCGTTGCCGTTCCGGCGGCCACCGCCATCGGGAAGATTGGCAACAAGAACTACTTCGTGAAAGATCCCAGCGGCAACATCGTCGAGATCGTGCAGTATCAGCCGGACGGTTGGACGGTGCGAGAGAAAGGACGTCATCTCCCCGACACGCGCATCTCACGCCGCATGATGCACGTGGGCGTCATGATCGCCCAGCTCGACTCGGCCGTCGGGTTCTACCGGGACATCCTCGGCTTCCGCGAGTTCTGGCGTGGCAGCTCGGATGAAAAAAAGCTGAGCTGGGTCAACATGCGCGTTCCGGACGGCGACGACTACATCGAATTCATGCTCTACGACAAGTATCCCACGCTCGATGCCGCGCACTCGATGCAGCATATCTGTCTCGAAGTCGCGAACGTGGAAAACGCGGCGGCAACTTTGGCAGGACGAGCACTGCCCATCGGGACAAAGTTGCCGAGTGCCGTGAGGGTGGGCAGGAATGGCAAGCGACAGATCAACTACTTCGATCCGGATGGAACTCGCATCGAGCTGATGGAGCCGAGCACGGTCGATGGTGTCGCGCGTCCTTCTTCTAACGCGCCGGTCCCTGTTGGCGAGCGGAAGGCGTCGCCGGACGGGAAGCGGACCGAGTTCTAGCAGGTGAGGGACAATTCCGGCATCGTGCTGAGCGCACACCGTGCGCGCATTGCCGTTACCGATACTTTTCCATCAACGCCTGCAGCGCCGCCTGTCCCGGGCACAACACCTCGTACGGCAGCTCTACCAGCGGCGTCTCGACAGTCTTTGCCACCGCGTGCATGTCGGCGCCGTCTTCATCGAGGAACAGCAGCCCTGTTGCTACTTCATTGCGCGCCTGACACGCGCGCACGTGTGCATACGCCAGCTCGCGGTTCGTCGGATCGTACCCGTCGTGAATGCGACGAAAGCGCACCGTACTGCCGTCGTGCATCTGTACCACCTGCACGCTCGCATCGCTATCGGGCACGGTGATCTCGCGCCGCAGCGGCACGAAATCAGCCGCCGAGATCTCCACTTCGTGCTCGCGGGTGAAGGCGTAGCTCTTGGTCGAGCCTTCGTGATCGTTGAATGTCACGCACGGCGAAATGACGTCCACCAGGGCGAGGCCATTGTGTGACAGCGCCGCCTTGAGAATGGGAATGAGCTGCGTTTTGTCGCCGGAGAACCCACGCGCGACGAAGGTGGCGCCGAGTGTGAGCGCGAGCAGCACAGGATCGATCGGCGGTTGGACGTTGGCTTCACCTTTCTTGGACGTCGAGCCAATGTCGGCCGACGCGGAGAACTGGCCCTTGGTGAGCCCGTACACGCCGTTGTTCTCGATCACATACAGCATGCGCACGTTGCGCCGGATGGCGTGACACAGCTG
>JANMAY010000426.1:0-3416 GCA_031360095.1 Gemmatimonadaceae bacterium | reverse complement strand
AAACGCGCCGCCAAGATGACGTGGAACTTAGTGTTTTCTAATACGTGTCTGTGTATTTGAGCCGACGACGTCAACCACGCTTCTCCGGCACGAAGCTGTCCGCGTCGCGATATGACTTGATGAGTGCGAGCTCCCCTTCCTTTCCCGGCAGCGACTTGCCGTGCTCCATGCCGATCAGTCCCGTGTATCCCTTCTCATAAATGAACTTGAAGACGTTGCGGTAGTTCACCTCGCCCGTGCCCGGCTCCTTCCGGCCCGGCGTGTCGCCCGTCTGGATATATCCGACTTCGTCGAAGCACTTGTCGAAGTTGTAGATGAGGTGTCCTTCGCTGATCTGCGAGTGGTAGAGATCGTAGAGCAGCTTGCACGACGGGCTCTTCACCGCCTTCATCAGCGCGTACATCTCGTCGTTGTTGTGGATGAAGAAGCCCGGGTGGTTCTCGATGACGTTGAGCGGCTCGAACACCATCACGATCCCGTGCGGCTCGAGCAGCTCGCACGCGCGGCGCAGACAGTCCATCACGTTCGCCGTTTGATATCCGCGCGGGAGCTTCGCATCGGCGTTGCCCACGAGCGACGTGACCCACTTCGCATTCACCCGCTTCGCTGTCTCGATCGTACTCTTCACCTCGCCAAGAAATGCATCACGCTCCTCCGGCTTTCCCGTGGTGAGCGATCCACCACCCTTGAAGCCCGTGGTGCCGTTGTTGACGAAGATCCCCATCGTCATCCCCAGCCGCTGCATCTCACGCGCGATCTGTTCCTGCTCGGCGACCGGCCGGCCCTTCATCCGATTGTCCTCCATGGCCGAGAAGCCTTGGTCGGCGGCGAATTTGAGCTCGTCGACTACTCCGCCCGGCGCGTGGTTGGAGAACTGCCCCGCGTCGAAAGCGTAGCGCAGCTTGAACTTCTCGGGCGCCGAGCGTGGCGGCATCGCGCGGGCGAACGCGTCCGGTACGAGGGAGAGCGCGGCGGTCAGTGATGCGGCGGTGGCGGTGCCTTTGACGAACTCCCGTCTGTTCATGCTGTGCTCCAGTGCGCTGAGGACGCGATAAAGTAGTGCCGAACTTGCAACAGTGCATCGGCATTCATCAATCATCTCATACCGCGGGAGCACCACCACCATGCAGCAGCGCACACTTGGCCGGCCTGGCCTCACCGTCTCCGCCCTTGGCCTGGGGTGCATGGGGATGTCCGAGTTCTACGGCGGGCGCGACGATACCGAGTCCGTCGCCACTATTCACCGCGCCCTCGATCTTGGCATCACCTTTCTCGACACCGCCGACATGTACGGCCCCTTCACCAACGAGAAGCTGGTGGGCCGAGCGATCAAGGGGCGGCGCGATCAAGTCGTGCTTGCTACGAAGTTCGGCATCATTCGCAACGAGAAAGGAGAGCGGCTCGGAATCGAGGGCTCGCCGGAGTACGTGCGCAAGGCCTGCGACGCGTCGCTTCAGCGGCTCGGTGTCGACTACATCGACCTCTATTATCAGCACCGCGTCGACCCCAATGTGCCCATCGAGGACACCGTGGGCGCGATGTCAGAGCTCGTGACCCAGGGCAAGGTGCGGCACCTTGGCCTGAGCGAGGCCGCGGCGGCGACCATTCGTCGAGGGCACAAAGTCCACCCCATCACCGCGCTTCAGACCGAGTATTCCCTCTGGATGCGCGACGTGGAGGACGAGATTCTCCCCACCTGCCGCGAGCTCGGCATTGGCTTCGTTCCCTACAGTCCGTTGGGCCGAGGGTTTCTGACCGGGAGCTTCAAGACATTCGAGGATCTTCCCGCCGACGACTTTCGTCGTACCCAGCCGCGGTTCCAGGGCGAGAACTTCCAGAAGAATCTGGATCTCGTGTCGCACATCGAGCGGCTCGCGGCGAAAAAGGGTTGCACACCGTCGCAGCTCGCGCTGAGTTGGCTGCTGCATCAGGGCGACGACCTTGCTCCGATCCCAGGAACCAAGCGGGTGAAGTATCTGGAGGAGAACGCCGGCGCGGTGGATGTGAGTCTTACTTCGGAGGATTTGCGGAGGATCGACGAGATTGCGCCGAAGGGCGTGGCGGCGGGGACGCGCTATCCGGAGGCGGGGATGGCGGCGGTGAATCGTTGATTCTTTGGCCTCTTTCCTCTTCTATAGTAGAGAGCGAGCGCATGGATGCCGCCGTCACCGTTGCTGGTGAGGAGCTGGAGCTGTGCGCCGAGCGTGCGGTGTATTGGCGGAGGCGGCGGATCTTGTTGGTGGCGGATCCGCATTTCGGGAAGGCGGCGAGTTTCCGTGCGCTTGGTGTGCATGTACCGAGTGGGACGACTTCGAGTGCACTGGGCCGGCTGGCTGGGTTGATCGCTCGGCTGTCGCTCGAGTCGCCTGTTGAGCGCCTCGTCTTTCTCGGCGACTTTCTCCATGCGAAGGAGGGGCGGAGTGAGGAGACCTTCGCGGCGATTGGTTCTTGGCGCGCTTCGCACGCTGCGATTGCGATGACGATTGTGCGCGGCAATCACGACAAGCGCGCGGGCGATCCGCCGGCGTCGGTGGGAATGCAGTGCGTCGACGGACCCGTGATCGAGGATACGTTCGCGCTCGCGCATCATCCTGTCGGTGTACCTGGGCAGTACGTGCTTGCCGGACATGTGCATCCGTGCGCGGTGCTCACGGGCCCGGCGCGGCAGCGCGAGCGTCTTCCCTGCTTCTGGTTTTCGGAGGCGCGTCAGGTCGGAGTGCTACCTGCGTTCGGCGACTTCACGGGATGCGCTGAAGTCGACGCGCGGGAGGGCGACGACATTTTCGTCGTCGCCGACGGGAGCGTTCTACCAGCTTCGAGATAGCGACTATCCGTCGCCGACGGCACGAAGCTGTCGGCATCGCGATACGGCTGGATGTGTAGCGGAGTCTCCTTCGCGACCATTCTGGGACTGGGCCAAGGTTGGGCGCACTGCGCCGGTTGCTCCCCTGCCGCCAGTTCGTACTTTTGATCGTGCCAATGGCAACCATCGCTGAGCAGAGGTAAATAGATCCTATGGCTCGTCTCGTTGACCAACGTTCGCGAATCTACGCAGCCGTGGAGACATGGAAGCGCCAGTGTCTGCTCGATGACAGCTCCGTTTTCGGTGCCGGAGCAATCTGGACCCTTAGGCATGCCGAAGAGCTGATTCGCGACTTCGTCGACAGGCCAGATATGGGTGATCGGAGCTTCGAGGAGAAGCTGCGCGACCAACTCTCATCGTCATCTGCAGGAGCAATAGAGCTAGCGGCTGAGATGCTCTGGGTCATGATGCTATTCCCGAGCAATCTGAAAATGAACAGAAAGCTCGAACTCATTCGCACAGTATGGGACTGGTCGGGCACGCCGCTGAGCGATCCGAATCGGATGCTCGAAGTTCTGGAGGCCGGTATTGGTAGTGGCGGTATGGGCTACAA
>JANMAY010000380.1:0-29653 GCA_031360095.1 Gemmatimonadaceae bacterium | reverse complement strand
GCGCCCACCGGACAGATCGGCGTACAGGTATCGTTTCGGCAGCATTCGGCGCGTCCGTCGTAAGGACGTGAATTCTTCGCCGACGGCTGACTCCACATCGTGATGCCCGCCTTCGTCGCCCAGCTCTTGAGAAGGTCGAGGTTGTACGTGAGCGGCAGAGGTGCCATGGGGAACGGCTTGCCGCGCGGATCCAACGCCACCGGACCTTGCTCCCCCGCCACGCCCATCAGCTCTTCGGCTTCCTGATAGAAGGGATCGAGGTCGTCGTAGGAGATCGGCCAATCCGTGCCGACGCCGAACATCGTGTGCGTCCTGAAATCTTCGGGCGACCAGCGCGGCGTCACGCCGCCCCAGTGCATGGCGAGCCCGCCCACCTGCATCGAGCGCGACTGCAGCGGGCCATCGATCTCATAGCCGTCGAGATGATCGTTGGGCCAGGTATTCTCACCGTAGGCGAGGTAGCGGTCGCGAAGCGCGGCACGCCTCGCCAACGCGGGTGCTTCATCACCGGCTTCGACGACGACGATGCTGCTGCCGGTGGTCCTCGCGAGCCTGTCCGCCACCATCGCCGCACTGATGCCGGAGCCGATGATGCACACGTCGCTCTCGATCACGCGCCGTTTTGAGAACATCACGCGCTCCTCGGTGCCAGCGGCAGTGGCTTGCGCGGCGACTGCGCGAGTGGCCGGCATTGCTGCTTGCCGATGCGCGCTTCGTAGCACAGATCGGACGCCGCTGCGCCGCCATAGAAATGCGTGAGCAGCGCGAGTGCGACGTGCGGCGCAATCGTAAGTGGTGGGAGCCGTTCAGCCTTGAGCGCGACGAGTGCACCTTCCACGAGCTGGCGACGGCGCTCGAGTGAAAGGTCCGCGAATCGGCGGCCATGCGCCTTTCGCGCTGCTGCGTCGAGCGCGTCGAGCTGCTGCGCCCAGCGGGTGGCTGGGGTGGGGCCGGCGAACTCCAGTGTCGACGTTCCATACCCGTGCAGCAGCTCAACGCCTTCGCGATAACCGGCGATCCATCGTTGGAATGCATGCACCTCGGCGGTGATGCCCGCAGATCCCAGCGTAGATGGCAGCACGACCTCGGCAAGTGCGCGGAGTGTGCGCGTGTCGGCAGCCAGGTCGTCGACTGCCGCGGCGTGCGCGCGCCGAACCACAATGGCGGCGGGGACGGCCGCAGCGAGCGCGCCGAGAAACGCGCGACGGGACATGAACGGGAAAGTCATTGTTCGTTTCTCCAATATTCCAATGCTTTGACGCGCCGCTCCAGATCGCCGAGCCGGTCGGGCAGAGCACCGTTCATCGGTTTCGCGAGTGCCGACGGCGCACCAGCAGCGACCCGCACCGGCGGCGGTGTTACGGCGCTTCGTCGAAGCACGCGACCGTGACCACCGACGAGAACCTTTCGTCCGGCAAACCGCACGAACGCGCGTCCAAGTGGCCCCAACCAGACGAGGCGAAACAGCCGCTCGCCTGGTGGCATGCTGAATGGGCTCTTGAGCAGGAGCACCGCGCTCGTCCCGAGCAACGACACACCGGTAAAAAAGAGAGCGACGCCAACCGGGCCATTTCCGTATTGGTGTGGCCCGAGCTGAACCCGCATTCCATACGCGATTTTCACCATCGCGAGTCCCATACCGAGCATCGCGATACTCCACCCGAGTGTGACGCGACGCCGATGGACCGTCTCCGCATCGGCGCGCAACTCTTGCCGTCGACTCGAACGCTCGGCCACGACACGCGACAAGCCAAGGACGACCTCATCGGCGGAAAAGCCTGCAACGGCCAGTCGGCGCGCCTCACTCAACGTGGTGAGCATTCGCGTGAACAACATCGCGAGGATGAGCACCACGATGATGAGATTGTCCAGCGAGCCGGCAGCGGTGCTGGTGACAAGGATCCAGAGGAAAAAGAGGCCAAGGAGCGTTGACAGCGAAAGCGCCCCCAGCTCTCCGGCAAAAAGGCGAACGGGCAGCGGAATGTCCGGCTCGGACAACTGTGCCGCTTCGATCGCTTCGACCAGTGCTTCCGCCGTTTCGAAACGCTCGGAAGGCTCTTTCATGACGCAGCGGTCGATGGCGTCGGCCAAGGCAGGCGGGAGATCAGGGCGCGCGGTGGCGACCGGCTGCACGGCTTCCGTGAGTTGCTTGACGAGAATTTTCTGCGTCGACTCGCCCGTGACGGCGGTGCGGCCCGTCGCGGCGAAGTGGGCCGTAAGTCCCAGCGCGTACAAGTCGCTGCGACCATCGATCACGTCGCCCGAGGCCTGCTCTGGGCTCATGTATTCGGGCGTGCCGACGACCTCGCCAATGCGAGTGAGCGACGTGGCTTGCACGACGTGCGTCATCGTGCGCGAGATGCCGAAATCCATCACGAGCGCGCGGCCCGTCGCGCGCTCGAGCATCACGTTGTCCGGCTTGATGTCGCGGTGCACCACGCCACGACCGTGCGCGTAGGCGAGCGCATATCCGACGTCCTGGAGCATCCGCACGATCTCGCGAACGGGAAGCGGGCCGACACGGGCAACGCGTTCGGCCAACGTTTCTCCCTCCACAAAACCCATTGCGTAGGCGAGCACGGCATCCGTCTGCTCGACGGCGTAGACCGGAACGATGTTGGGGTGTGAGAAGCTGGCGGCGGTGCGCGTCTCACGGAGAAAGCGATCACGCAGGCCGATGTCCGACGCGAATTCGGTCGGCAGAACCTTGAGCGCGACGAGCCGATCGAGCCGCAGATCGCGCGCGAGATACACCGTACCCATTCCGCCTCGTCCGAGCTCGCGTTCCAGCGTGTAGCGTTCGCCGAGGGCGCGGCGAATGGCATCGAGCTCGGTCGAGGATGTTGCGGTCGTCGGCACTGCGTCGATCGTCAGGGAACGGTCGCCGGCAGCGAGCGCACCAAATGAAAGTCAGTCTGACGCGCAAGCGCCCAGCGGATCGTGCCATCCGGGCCGATGACGGCATCCTCCTCCTGCGCCGATCGCACGGGCTGATTGTTCCACTCCGGCACACGCGTGGTTGCCTGAAGCTCGATGGAAAACCACATGCTCGGAATGACTTTCGCGTCGCCCCGGCCGGGCACGCCATCCTGATAGTCCCACAGTCCAATGAGTGGTCCAGCACCGTGACCGTGCATTCCGATGGGATGCGTGTAGACCGTGCCATCGACTCCCACCGCAGCGGCCTTGGCGCGTGACGACTCGAGGATCTCGTTGCCCGTGCGACCGGGTCTGATCTCCGACATGACGATGTCCTGCAGCCTGTTCGAGTTCGCGAGCGCGCGCTTGAGGCCTGCGGGCGCGTCCGTCTCGCCATCCTGCAGCACGTAGCCCATGTGCTGCGTGTCCGTATTCAGCCGCAGGGCAACGATACCGAAGTCGCAGTGCAGCACGTCGCCCTTTTGAATGATGGGATTCTCGCCGAGTGTGGCATCGGTCGCGTTTCTGCGTTGCACCTCGACGGAGGGCTGGAACCAGGTGCCCAACCCGAGATCGTTCACCCGTTGGCGCATCCACCACACGACGTCCTCGGTGCGGGTGACGCCGGGAGTGATGACGCGATTCGAGAACGCCGTGTCGATGATCGCCCACACGACTTTCTGAAGATCGCGATACCGTTCGGTTTCTTCGGGCAATCGCGTGGCGATGAAATCAAGGGCGAGGCCGTCCGCGTGCTTGAATCGCGCCGTCCATTTCGGCCCGAGTGCCTTGCTCATTCCTTGGAGCTCGCCGGCTGAAAGGCCGTCGTTGAATGCGAAGACGGTGGAGACGTTGATGGCGATGGTTCGTGGGTTTCGCTTCTGGATTTCTGTCTTCAGCACCTGCCACTGTTCGTCGCCCCACAGCTCCGCCTGAGCTTGCACGGAGCCACCTGCCGGACCCGATGGCGCTTTGGTCGACCGAATGGCGGTGAATACGCCGCCCTGGGAAGTGCCGCCGAGCGCGAGGCGCTCGAAGGGCTTTGCGCAGTCGGCACGCGTGAACGCGCAGGGATCATAGACGACATAGATCGTGCGCCGGCGTGCCGCGAACGTGGTGGGCGACACCATCGACGAGAACACGGGATCCTCGTTGTATTCGCGCATCGGCACGACCCACATGTCCACGCCGTGCTTTTTCATCAGCGCCGGCAAGACATGCTTCATGCGGTCGTTCAGCCACCGCTGCTGTTCCGCCGCTTGCGATCGGAGAGTGCCAAAGGGGCGGGACGTTTCGAACTGCTGGCTCTCGAGCCGAGACGTCACTGCAAGCGATGCGGCGAGAGCGACAATGAATGCCGATCGTGTCATTGGATCAATGAAGGATGTCGTGAGGGAGCGTCGCATCAGTAGCCCGCCGCGAGGCCATCTTTTCGCGGATCCGAGCCCGCCGCGTAACCGCGCGCCAGTCGGATGATCGCCTGCGAGCCGCCGAACTGCGTGCGGCGTCCATCGGAGACGACGTGGCCCATGGCGGTGAGCCCTGCCCGTGCGGCATCGGTAATTGGCGTCTCGACCTCGACGTTCAAGCCGGTGGTATGCCGAAAGCGTGCAGCGTCCATCGATTGCTGAATATCCATTCCGAACACGAGCAGGTTGATCATGAGTTGCGCGTGCCCCTGCGCCTGCATGCCGCCGCCCATCAGCCCGAAGCTCATATAGGGCGTGTCCGTCGAACCATCCGCTGCGGGCACTGCGCCGGGTTTCGTCACGAACGCGGGAATGAGCGTATGGAACGGCCGCTTGCCCGGTGCAACGGTGTTCGGCAGTCCGGGCTCCATCGTGAAGCCGGCGCCGCGATTGTGCAGTACGAAGCCGGTGCCTGGCGCGACGATCCCCGAGCCGAAGTGATCGTAGATGCTGTTGATGAGTGAGACCATGTTGCCGGCGTTGTCGGCCGCGGTGAGATAGATCGTTTCACTCGACAACTGCGCGGGGCCTGGATCGACGCGCAGCTGGGCGCGCGATGCGTCGAGATGGCTGCGTCGTTCGGTGATGTATTTGTCCGACAACAGTCGCTCGACGGGCATCGTGAGGTGGTCGGCATCGCCGACGTATCTCGCCAGATCCGCATACGCGAGCTTCTTCGCTTCTATGAGATGATGGAGATACGTGGCCGAGTTGAATCCCATCGATTTGAGATCGTACGGCTCGAGGATCTTGAGCATCTCGAGCACGCCGACGCCCTGATTGTTCGGCGGCATCTCCCAGATGCGATATCCCTTGAAGACGGCGGAGATCGGTGTCACCCAGGTCGGCTTGTTGGCTTTGAAGTCGGCGAGCGTGAGGAATCCGCCAAGCTCCTGCGACCGCTTCACGATGCGCTGTCCGAGCGAACCGCCGTACATGACGCCAATGCCACCGGCGGCGATCTCTCGCAGCGTGCGCGCGTAGTCCGGATTGCGAAACCATTCGCCGGCGAGAGGCGCATGGCCGTTCGGCAAATACGTGCGCTTCGCTGCGGCGTCGAACGGCTGCGTCGCCTCTGGGTCGTTCCATTCGTCGGCGATGACAGGCGTGACCGGGAATCCCTCCTCGGCGTAGCGGATCGCGGGCTCGAGCGCCTGTGCGAGCGAAATGGTTCCGTATTTTTTCAGCAGCTCGTTCCATCCGGCGAGTGCGCCGGGCACGGTGACGGTTTCGATTCCGCGTTCTGGCATGCGCGTATGCCCGCGGCGGATCAGCTCTTCGCGCGTCATCAGCGTGCCGGCTCGGCCGCTGGCATTGAGGGCGACGAGACGATGCTCCTTCGCGATCCACACCATGGCGAACATGTCACCGCCGATGCTCGTCATCATCGGTTCGGTGAGCGTGAGCATCGCCGCCGATGTCACGGCCGCGTCGATGGCGTTGCCGCCATTTCGGAGGACAGCGAGTCCCGCTTCGCTGGCCAGCGGTTGGCTGGTGGCTACGATGCCATGCGGTGCGTACACAACGGAGCGGCCGGCGAGGGATGTCGGGCGCTGGGCGAGCGCGATCGCGGGGAGCAGCAGAAGAGCGAGGAGGGGGCGCATTAAGAACGAGTCGTGAGTCGTGAGTCGTGAGTCGTGAGTCGTGACTCATGTATAAATGAACTCCTTGGCGGCACTCCGGATAGCTCATCCATGATGGAAATTGGGGTGTACACGTTCGCCGACGTCGGGCGAGATCCGGTCACGGGGCAGGCGATTGGCGCGGAGCAGCGACTGCGCAATCTGATGGAGGAGATGGAGCTCGCGGACCAGGTCGGTCTCGATGTCTTCGGTGTCGGCGAGCATCACCGGCCCGACTACGCGATCTCGACTCCTGCTGTCGTCCTCGCCGCAGGCGCTATGCGAACGAAGCGCATCCGGCTCACGAGTGCCGTCACAGTGCTGAGCTCGGACGATCCGGTGCGCGTGTTCCAGGAGTTCTCGACTGTGGATCTGCTCTCGGGCGGGAGAGCGGAGATCATGGCAGGACGCGGCTCGTTCATCGAATCGTTTCCGCTCTTTGGCTATGACCTCGCTGACTACGACGTACTGTTCGCCGAGAAGCTCGCGCTGCTGCTCGCGCTGCGCGACAACGAGCGCGTGACGTGGTCGGGCGAGCACCGCGCACCGTTGAACGATCAGCCTGTCTATCCTCGTCCGGTGCAGCGGCCGCTACCGGTGTGGATCGCCGTCGGCGGCACGCCGCAGTCCGCGGTTCGGGCGGGCACACTCGGCCTTCCCATGGCGCTGGCGATCATCGGTGGAATGCCAGAGCGATTCGTCCCCTTCGTGGATCTGTATCGGGAGAGTGCACGGCGTGCGGGCCACGATCCGGCGACGCTCTCCGTGAGCATCAACTCGCACGCATACGTCGCCGACACATCGCAACGGGCCGCCGACGAGTTCTTTCCCGCCTATGCCGAGGTGATGACGCGGATCGGCGCGGAACGTGGGTGGCCGCCGACGTCGCGACAGCAGTTCGAGGCCATGCGATCGTCGCGAGGCGCGCTGGCGATCGGAAGCCCGCAGGAGGTGATCGACAAGCTTCTCGCGCAACACGAGCTGTTCGGACATCAGCGGCACCTGCTTCAGATGGCGCTCGGCGCGATGCCGCATGCGCAGATCATGCGGGCGATCGAGTTGCTTGGCACAGTGGTGGCGCCGGCGGTGCGGAAGGCGACGCACATCCCCGCTGCGGCAATTCGATGACCGACGAGCGCGTTCGACACTAAACCCATGAAAGCACTGACACCGCGACCGCTGGGTTGGCTCTGATCGAGGGTAGCTACCCCTTGCGGCCCCGGTCGTTGCGTCCGATGCTAAGCCCTCAGCCGAGGAGCCGGGGGTCGCATGCCGCTAGCATCGCCATTCGCGGTCGCGGGAGTGACGGAGGAGCGTCCACGCGACGATGAGTTGGATTTGTTCGGGCTCACGCACCCGGGTTTAGTTCGCGCAGAAAACGAAGATCATTTCCTTCTGTGCACCGTGCACCCGCAGGTCGTCGTGCACGCCACCAGCCTGCCGAGCCCTGAAGAACTGACGGTGCCGGGGCAGCGGTTGGCGACGATCATGCTCGTTGCCGACGGCGTCGGTGGTAGCCGCGCCGGGAGTCGGGCCAGCCGCATCGCGGCGGAAGCCGTCGCGCGCTACGTCGCGACGTCGCTGCGATGCTATTCGACATCAGGCACCGTCAACGACGACGAGTTTCAGTTGGCCCTTCGCGCCGCGGCAATCGAGGCGCACGAGTCGGTGCGCAGCGAGGCGCGCGACGAGCCCAGCGAAGCCGGAATGGCAACGACGCTCTCACTCGGCGTCGTGGTCTGGCCGTGGCTGTATGTGATGCAGGTCGGGGACAGCCGCTGCTACCTCTACGAGCGTGGCGCATTGCGACAGCTCACGCGAGATCAGACGTTCGCGCAGGAGCTCGTGGACCAGGGCGTACTGTCGCGCGAGGAAGCGAAGATGTCTCCGCTCAACCATGTGCTCTCCAGCGCGATCGGCGCACCGGAGGCGATGCCGGAGATTACCCGCGTCGATGTGCGCCAGCGCGGCTGCGTCGTGCTCGTGTGCACCGATGGCCTGACGAAGCACGTCACCGACCCGGAAATCGCGGAGCATCTGCGCACGATGGAGTCGGCAGAACAGGTGTGCGGGGCGCTGATTCGACACGCGATAGACCGTGGCGGGTCGGACAACATCACCGTGGTGGTGGGGCGGGTGCGGGCGAAATCGTAAGGATCACCGCGGCGTTTTCTGCGCCATGGGTCGCTCGCCGCTTTACGACGTTACTCGCATCACACCATTGAGCTGGACTCCACCGGCGAAGGTTCCGGGATCGCGCACGCGCAACATCACCGATGTCGCCGACGCAATGTCCTTCTGCGTCATCAGATTCACCGCGGCCGCCTCGAGCATGTAGCTGCCGGTCGGCAGATTTGCCTGGAGATCGATGTCCACTGCGAACGGGCCCGGCTTGTCGAGCTGTACGCCGAGGCGCCGCGAGCCCGTGATGTAGACCAGGTTGCCAGTGCGCAGTGAGCGGACGCGGAGCTGGAGTGGCTCGATGTGATTTTCGATCGCCTCCGCGATGTGTCCGGCGATGCGCACCACGCACCGCTCACCGGAGCGGACTGTCACATCCTCGGCGAGGCGCAGCGCCTCGAGTCGAACCAGACCGGTGCTGGCCACGGTGCGCGCCGCGTCGTGCTGCTGCACGTACGCGGTGATCGCGTCCGCGGCGCTGCCACGCGCGAGCACTTCGCCGCGCGTGAGCAGAATGGCGTCGGTGCACAGCTCGGCGATCCGGTCGAGCTGGTGCGACACCATTACCACCGGGATTCCGCTGCGCGCGAGGTCTCTGATTCGTCCGAATGCGCGCTCCTGGAACGAGAGGTCGCCGACCGCGAGCACCTCGTCGATGATGAGTACATCCGGCTCGAGGTGCGCGGCAATGGAAAAGCCAAGGCGGGCGTTCATTCCGCTCGAGTAGCGCTTCACGGGCGTGTCGATGGCTTCCTGCACGCCGGAGAACTCGACAATCTCGTCGAACTTGCGCGCGATGTCGACCGATTTCATGCCCATGATCGCGCCCTGCAAATAGACGTTCTCGCGGCCGGTGAGATCGCCGTGAAAGCCGGCGGACACTTCGATCAGCGCTCCCGGGCGACCGCGCACTTCCGCAAAGCCGCGCGATGGCTCGAGAATTCGCGTGAGCAGCTTGAGCGAAGTGGATTTGCCCGAGCCGTTCGGACCGATGATCCCTAGCGTCTGCCCGGGGAGCACCTCGAAGGAGAGATCGCGGACGGCCCAGAAATCTCCCTCGTGCAGCTCGGTCTTGTCCTCGCCCCCACGGCCGAGCATCCGCCTCGTAAAAGCGGGAATCAGGTCACGGAGGCTGTCGTGCAGCTCGCCGCGTTGAAATTTCTTCCACACGCGGTCGAACAAAATTCGCGGTTCGCTCACGCGGTGGGCTCAGTGTGCGTCAGACGATCTCGGCGAACCGCCGCTCCGACCGGTGGAAAATGATGGCGCTCACGAGCAGCCCGCCGATGGCCCACCCGGCCGAATAGACCAGATACCAGGGACGCCAAAACAGATATCCCCCTGGACCGAGACTCGGGTGCAGCAGGTTGTGATGCTCCACGACGGCGAGCCGAAGCCCCTCGAGAATGGGCGCCACCGGATTCATCATCATGACGCGCGAGCCACGCGGTCCATACATCGTCGCGTCGAGGATCACCGGGGTGACGAAGATACCAAACGTGAGGAAGACCTGGACGAGGTATTTCACGTCGCGGAAGAACAGGTTCGCGCAGCTGAGAAACAGCGCGAAGGCGAGTGCAAGTATCCACAGCACGACGAGCAGCGGCGGCACCCAGAGGAGCTGCAGCGACGCGGTGATGCCCAGAAACGGCAACAGACACGAGATGATCAGGAGGCCGATGAGGGAGTCGAACGTCTGCGCGAGCACGCTGCCAAGCGGCAAGACTTCTCGGGGGAAATAGATCTTCGTGACGAGCGACATGTTCCCGACGAGACTCGCCGTGCCCGTGTTGATGCAGCCCACGAAGAACGCCCACGGCACCGCCTTCACCGCCATGCCGCCGATCTGCACGGGGTTGAGGCCGCGTCCCGACGCGTACGAATACGCGACGCGCACCGCCATGCCGGCGAGAATGACCGCGGCCGGCAGCAGGAGGGCCCAGGCGAACCCAAACACGGCCTGCTTGTAGCGGATCCGGATGTCGCGCAGCGTGAGCTGATGAATGAGGTCTCGGCTCTGCCGCAGTTCGCTGATGATCGTGCGAAAATCGCCGAGCACCGTGCGCCGCAGCTCCACGGGTGGCTCGGAATTCGGATGGCGGACAGCCGCGCCGTCTCGGCGCTCGCCCGACTCCTCGGCGAGCACGAGAGAGCTCGTCATGATCTGCCTGTCACTTGCTGAAACATTGCCTCGTATTGCGCGCCGGTGGTGCTCCAGAGGTAGGTGCTGCGAACGCGTTCTCCGCCATTGCGTCCGAGCCGCTCGCGAAGAGGACGATCATCCAGCAGCCGACGCATCGCGGCCGCGAGCGCGTCGACGTCTCCAGGCGGCACGAGGACCCCGGTTTGCTCATCCGTCACCAGGTCGGGGAGCCCTCCAATTCGCGACACGATGACCGGCCGGTCGAGTGCCATTGCCTCGGCGGCGGCGATCCCGAAGGACTCCGAATTGGAGCGCGAGGGGAGCACGAAGAGCGTGCAGCCGCGGATCCGGGAGGCGACGTCGGGGCGCTCGAGGACGCCGAGAAACCGAACGCGATTGCGCAGGCCAAGCTCCGTGCAGAGCTGCTCGTAGTCCTTCCGGTTGGGTCCGTCGCTCACGAGCTCCAACTGCAGAGTGGGATAGGCGGCGGCAATCGCGGCAAATGCACGAATGAGCACGTCGGCGCCCTTGTACGTGACGAGCTGCAAGACGGAGAGAATGTACGGCGGCGACGCCGCAGTCTCAGTGGCAGGGGAGGAGTATCCGAGCTCGTCGGGATCGACCCCGTTGGCAATGACCTTCATCGGCCGATTCTCGAGCTCCGGCCAGGCGAGGCGCAGGGCCTGCTCGAACCCTCGCGATGGGACAACGATGAGATCGGAGGAGCTGAGGAGCGCGAGAATGCCGGACTGAGCCACGGGGTTCCGTACGCCCTCGGGAAGCAGGTCGGCGCCGTGCACCGACGTTACGACCTTGACGATGCGAAGCCGGCGCAGAATGGCGAAGCTGATGGCGGCGCTGCTGGGAAAGTGCACGTTGACGACGTCGATTTTCAGGCGTCGCAACAACTTCACGAGCACAAACATCGTCAGCGGCAGCGCGACCATGAAGGCGATGCGGCTGCGGATCGAACCGTTCGTGGCCACCATGCGGCGCCGGTTGAGCCGAACTGCGGAAAACCCCTCGCGGGTGACGCCCACGACGGGTGACATCGTCCTGCCGGGGAGCAGGTAGCTGACGGAATGTCCGTGGCTTTGCAGGTGCTTCGCCACATTGTTCACCACCGCGCAAACGCCGCCGAGATTGTCCCACGGGACAACGAGGAGGACGTTCATGCGAGGCGTGCTCGCGGAACAGCGGACATGAGCAGGGAGAGGGTACGAGGCTGGACCGCCGTTGTCGTGGCTCAACCTAACGGCTGAGAGGACCGCGCGACAGCAACGTGCGCGCGTGGCGGTGGCGAATTCTCCCGAGCGCAATAGGTTTAAGGTACCGAGTCCGGGATGGTTTCCGCGCGTGTTTTGGAAGCCAATTTCCGACGAAAATTGCTGTGACACGCGACGCCGCCCACGCGTCATGTTGAGGGCGAGCGTGCCCTTCCGTGTCCCCCATTTTGCGGTTCTCGTCTTCAGGCGTCGGGGTGCGGGTGGTCCAGCCCACGACGTCGCATCTCGCGCTCTCCACTCCTCTCCTCCGGTATCCGAACATGACGATGGCGACGAACCAGCCGACCTCCTCGACCTCCACTCCGGAGGGCGTGCGCGCCTTTACGCTCGGAGAGGGAAAGCTTCCTCTCGTTGTGGAGCCGGTACAGGATGACATCGTGCTGGCGGAATGGAACGCCAAGAACCGCGAGTGGGTGGAGGCGCAGCTGCTGGTCCACGGCGGCGTACTGTTCCGGAACTTCAATCTTCCCTCGCCCGCGGATTTCGAGCGCGCGGCGAAAGCCATCTATGGTGAGCTCTTCGGCGACTATGGCGACCTGCCGAAGAATGCGGCGGGGGAAAAGATCTACGAATCGACGCCGTATCCGAACGACCAGATGATTCTGTTCCACAACGAGAGCTCGCATCTGCCGTCGTGGCCGCAGCGGATCAGCTTTCACTGCGTGACACCAGCCAAGGTAGGCGGCAGCACGCCGGTGTTCGACACGCGTGACATCTTGAAGCACATCGATCCCGCGGTCGTGAAGACGTTCAAGGAGAAGGGGCTGATGTACGTCCGCAACTTCTCGAAGGGCGTGGATCCCACGTGGGAGGAGTTCTTCCACACGACGGACAAGTCCAAAGTCGAGCAGATGTGCCGCGACGCCGGCAGTGACTTCGAGTGGAAGTCGGACGGCGGACTTCGCGTCATCAACCGTTCGCGAGGAGTGGTCAAGCACCCGAAGACGCACGAGGAGATGTTCTTCAACCAGGTGCAGATCCACCACATCTTCTGCGTGGACGAGGATACGCGCGACGGACTGCGTGCGCTCTTCGACGAGCAGGACCTGCCGCGCAACGTCTACTACGGCGACGGTTCACCCATCCCCGACGAGACGATGGAGCACCTCGGCAAGGTGTTCGACGACCACTGCGTGCGGTTCAAGTGGCAGAAGGGCGACATGATCATGCTCGACAACATGCTCGTGACCCACGCCCGCGATACGTACGAAGGGCCGCGGCACATCGTAGTGGCGATGGGCAACATGATCAACGCCGATCAAGTGCCGGCGTGACACTCGGGCCGTTCGGCGGGTAGGCCCATGCGCGTTCTGCTTTTTCGAATGCTCTGCGACAGAGGCGGCGTTTCCAGCAGCATGCTGCTGCTGGGGGAAGAGATGGCGAAGCGGGGAATCGAGCACGAGTTCTGGTTCTGCAAGCCATCGACGCGGCTGTCGGAGTTCATGGAAACCGGGCGCGCGACGCTGGCGCCCTTATCGAAGCTCGCCGCGCGGCTGGAGCGCGGCGACTTCGACGTGGTGCAGATGACCGCCTCCGATCCGGGGGCGGAAGTCATCTCGATGATGGCCCATCGCACCAAGGTGCTCGTGAGCGCACGGGGCGCGCTCTCTGACATTTGGGATCACCGCAACTGCTTTGCCTACTCGGCGATCTCGCAGGGCATGGCGGACGTCAACCAGCCGTATACGGATGTCGAGATCGAGGTCGTGCGCAACGCGATCAATCTGGACCGCTTTTCTCCCGATCCCACGCGCGCGAACGGCGCCGCGAGTGGCGGGGGTCGTCCGATCGTCGCGTTCGTCGGCAGAACCAGCGATGCGATCAAGGACTTTCCGCGGTTCACCCGTATTGCCCGCCGGCTGGCGGACCACGGCGCCCGCGTGTGGATTGCCGACCCGCACAACGCCGAGTGGAAGCATTTCGCCAACGTGCCCGTGGAGCAGATGCCGGTGGAGCGCTGGGGACCTGTCGCGCATGCGGAGATCGCGGAGTTCTACCGGTCCGTGGCGGCGTCGGGCGGGGTGGTGCTCATGACGTCGCGCTCCGAGGGATTCGGCAACGTAGCGCCGGAGGCAGCCGCGTGCGGGGCGCGTGTGGTCGCACCGGACGTCATGGGTCTGCGCGAGGCCGTGCTCGACGGCGTCACTGGCAACCTGTTTCCCGCCGACGCGACCGACGATGACGCGGCCGAGTTGATTCGCGGCTGGATGTCGCTGCCGGAGGACACAGCGGCGCGCGCCGACGCCGCGCGCCGCGCGTTTGCGCCGTCGGGCATGATGGACGGCTACCAGCGTATCTACGAACGGCGTGAGCAGCTCCTCGTATCGAAAGCGAGCCCGCCTCCCGCCGACGCCGCGCGGTTGGGCCACCTGCGCGAGCATCTGGTCAAGCAGCGCCAGTGGCGTGCGGCCACGGCGACCGAAGCCGCCGCGGGGCTGGCGCGCGAAGGGCACAAGCGCCTCGCCCTGGGCGCGCTGCACCTCGCGTACCGCGCGGCGCCGCGTCAGCTCGTGAGCCGCTCGGGGTCGCGCGAGGTGCTGTCCACCGTGCTGCGCGTGGCCGGGCTTCGTGGGGCGCAGTAGTGATGCGCCGCGATCCACGCCTCGCATGATCACCGCCACGTATCCGCTCGCGTCGCTCCAGGCGGGCATGCTGGTGAACTATCTGCGCGCCCCACACTCGGGCGTCGATGTCGTGCATCTCGTCACCGAGCTGCACGAAGCGGTCGATGTCGTCGCGCTGCATGACGCGTGGATGCGCGTGAGCGACCGGCATGACGCGCTTCGCACCGCCTTTCGGTGGGACGGCGTCGCGGAGCCGCAGCAGGACGTGCACGACAGCGCGCTCCCGCCGTTCGTGGTGCTGGACTGGTCGGATGCCGACGCAGGCACGATCGACGAACGATATCGGGCCTTTCTCGCAGCGGACCGGACGCTCGCGTTCGATCTCAGTGTCGCCCCGCTCCAGCGCATCACGCTGATGCGTCTTGCCGAGTCGGTATGGCGGATGGTGTGGACGTTCCATCACGGCGTGATGGACGGGCGCTCGTTTCCGATCGTCCTGCGCGAAGTGTTCGCGATCTACGACGGAGCGCAGGACGGGCATGCGCCCGAGCTGCCGACGCGACGCCCCTATCGCGACTTCGTGGAGTGGAGCAGCTCCCGCGACCATTCCGGCGCCGAGCCGTTCTGGCGCGAGCGGATGCGCGGCCTGCCGGCGGCGACACCGCTGCCGGCGGGATTCTCCCACACCGGCGGCGTGGCGGGGCGAGGATTCAACGAGCGCAAGGTGGCCGCTGGTCCGACGGCAGCGCTCGAGAAGCTGGTTCGGGCCAACAAGCTCACGATGAACAACGTGGTGCAGGGCGCATGGGCGCTCCTCCTCGCGCGCCACTCCGGTGAGAACGACGTCGTGTTCGGTGCGACGCGCGCGTGCCGCAAAGGGACGATCGAGGGCGCCGACGACATGGTCGGCATGTTCATCAACACGCTGCCCGTGCGCGTTGCGGTGCGGCCGGAGCAACCGCTGGTTGCGTGGCTCGGCGATCTGCGCGAGACGTGGCGTTCGCTGTTCGACGTCGAGCATACGCCGCTGCGGCTCGTGCAGCGCTGGAGCGAGATGAGCGCGAACTCGGCGCTGTTTGAATCGCAGATCGTGTTCGAGAATCTCCGGCTCGACGAAACGCTGCAGGGCGACGGCGGCCGGATGGCCACGCGCGGCTTCGGGCTGTACGGCGCGACCAATTTTCCGCTCACGGGCATCGTGTTCGGCGGGCGCGAGATGACGCTCCAGCTCGAGAACGCGCGCGACACGATCGACGATGTCACGGCGAGCCGGCTGCTCGACCATCTGGCGACGCTGCTGGAATCGATGGCCGCGCATCCGGACGCGACCGTCGGCGAGCTCTCGATGCTGCCGGCGATGGAGCGGCGCCAGATCGATGCGTGGAACGAGACATCGGTGAGCTACCCCGCGGGCGACACACTCGCTTCGCTGCTGGCGTCGCAGGCGGCGCTGACGCCGGATGCGACGGCGGTGATGGACGACGCGCAGTCGCTCACGTACGCCGAGCTCGATGACCGCGCGACGCACCTCGCCAGACGGCTGCGCGCCCTTGGTGTTGGCCGCGACGTGCTCGTCGCCGTGTGCGCGGAACGATCCGTGGAGCTGGTGATCGCGCTCATGGCCGTCGTAAAGGCGGGTGGCGCGTACGTGCCGCTGGATCCCGACTATCCCCGCGAGCGACTTGCCTTCATGCTCGAGGATGCGGCCGCACCCGTGTTGCTCGCGCAGCGTCGCGTGGAAGCGGCGCTGCCGGCGCACTCCGCGACGGTCGTCTGGCTCGACGACGTGGCCGCTGCGTCCCGCTCCGCCGATGCAGCGGTGCCGGCGCTCGAACCGCCATCGCCCGATGATGCGGCCTACATGATCTACACCTCCGGCTCGACCGGGCGGCCCAAAGGCGCACGCAATGCGCATCGCGGGATCGTCAACCGATTGCGCTGGATGCAGGGCGAGTACGCGCTGGGCGCAACCGATGTGGTGCTGCAGAAGACGCCGTTCAGCTTCGACGTGTCCGTCTGGGAGTTTTTCTGGCCGCTCCTCTTTGGTGCAAAGCTGGTGATGGCGCGGCCTGGCGGACACCGCGAGACCGGATATCTCGTCGATGTAATAACGACGCTCGGTGTGACGGTCTGCCATTTCGTACCCTCGATGCTGCGCGCGTTCCTCGCCGATGGCTTGGCGGCGCGATGCACGTCCCTGCGCGACGTGATGGCGAGTGGCGAAGCGCTGCCGCCGGATCTGGTCGGCGCGTTTTACCGGGCGCTTCCCGGTGCGAGGCTGCACAATCTCTACGGACCGACCGAGTGCGCCGTCGACGTGAGCTATTGGCCGTGCCCACCCTCCTCGGTTGCGCCCGCGGTGGTACCGATTGGACGGCCGGTGGCGAACACGCAGCTCTACGTGCTCGACGATCTGCTCGCACCCTGTCCCATCGGCGTACCGGGCGAGCTGTATCTCGGCGGCGTCCAGGTGGGGCTGGGCTACCACAACCGGCCCGAGCTTACCGCGGAGCGGTTCGTTCCGAGTGTGGGCGTGCCGAGTGAAAGGATGTATCGCACCGGCGATCGCGCGCGATGGCGCCCCGACGGCACCGTGGAGTATCTCGGGCGACTCGACTTTCAGGTGAAGCTGCGCGGCTACCGCATCGAGCTGGGCGAGATCGAGTCGGCACTCGCCGCGCACTCGCGCATCCGGGAAGCGGTCGTGGTCGCGCGCGCCGATGCGTCGGGTGAGCAGCGTCTCGTGGCGTACGTGGTTGCAGACGGCGAGGCGCCGGTCTTGAACGAGTTGCGCGAGCATCTCATGACGACGCTGCCCTCGTTCATGGTGCCTGCCGCGTTCGTGTGGCTGCCGTCGCTTCCGCTCTCGAGCAACGGGAAGGTCGATCGTCGGGCGCTGCCCGCTCCGGAGCTGGATCGCCAGACGCTCTCGCGTGCGTACATCGCGCCGCGAACGCCGCAGGAGCGCGCGCTCGCGGAGATCTGGCAGCGTGTGCTGAGAGTGGAGCAGGTGGGGGTGGACGACAACCTGTTCGAGCTCGGCGGAGACTCGCTACTCAGCGTGCAGATCGTGTCGCAGGCGCGTCGCGCGGGATTGCGCGTGACCCTCACGCAGGTGCTGCGCAATCCCACCGTCGCGGGGCTCGTGCAGGTAGCACAGGTGGCGGACGCAGTCGAGCAGCAAGGCGAGGTGATCGGCGCCGTTCCGCTCACGCCGGTGCAACACTGGTTTTTCGAAGGGCAGCGCGACGAGGCCAGCCATTGGAATCAGGCGTTTCTCTTCACCGTTCCGGCGGACCTCGACGTCGACGCACTGCGGCATGCCGTGGATGCGGTGACCACGCACCACGACAGTCTGCGCTTGCGTTTCGCGCATGATGCCGATGGATGGCGTCAACAGTGCGTCGTCGAGCCCGGAGTCGCGCTGGTCGAGGTGGTCGACGTCTCGAAGGAGCGCAGCGATGCGCGCGCCGCCTCGGTTACCGACGTGTGTCTTCGCATCCAGGGATCGCTGGATATCGCGTTTGGTCCGCTGCTGCGCGTGGCCTTCTTTCGGCTCGGGGCGACGGAGTCCGCGCGGCTGTTGATCGCGGCACACCATCTCGCCATTGATGGCGTGTCGTGGACCGTCCTGCGCGAGGATCTCGAGACGGCGTATTTTCAGCGCGTGCGCGGCGAGGCGATCGTGCTGCCGCCGAGCACCACGCCGTTCAGCCGATGGGCCACCCGTCTTGGCGACCGGTCCGTGCGCGACCAGGTGCGAAGCGAGCTTGCCTATTGGGAGCGTGTCGGATCGCCGGAGTCGCGGCGGCTTCCGCGAGACATCGCCGCAGAGGGCGAGGACCTCGCAGCGCGAACGCAGACGGTGGCCACGGAGCTCACGGTGGCGGAAACCCGCGCGCTGCTGCAGCAGGTGCCCGCCGCGTACAACACGCAGATCAACGACGCACTGCTCGCGGCGCTCGCGGACAGCATTGGTGCGTGGGCGGGCGAGGGAGAGTTGGTCGTCAACCTCGAAGGACACGGACGCGAAGACATCGTGGAGGGCGCCGATCTCACGCGCACGATGGGGTGGTTCACGACGATCTTTCCGTTGCGTTTGCGACTTGGCCACACCGAGGCGGGGGCTCGCCTCAAGGAAACCAAGGAGCAGCTCCGCGCCGTGCCGCATCGCGGACTGGGTTACGGCGTCCTCCGCTATCTCGATGCGGCCGAAACGCTGCGCGCGCAGACGACGCCGGACATCGTGTTCAACTACCTGGGCCAGTTCGACCAGGTGCTCGCCGGCTCATCCTTGTTCGGCTTTGCGCCGGAGTCCACTGGCTCTTGGTACGGTGCGCGCACGCTCCGGCGTCATCTGCTCGAGATCAATGCGTGGGTCACCGATGGCAAGCTCGAGGTGCGCTGGAGCTTCAGCGACGGCGCGCATCGCCGAGAGACGATTTCCCGCGTGGCCGATTCCTACACTGACGCGCTCCGCAGGCTGATCGCGCATTGTACGGCGCCCGGAGTCGGCGGCTACACCCCATCGGACTTTCCACTCGTACGGCTCGAGCAGTCGACCCTCGATCTGCTGGCCGGGCAGGATCGCGACATCGAAGCCGTGTATCCGCTGCTGCCGCTGCAGCGGCTGTTCCTGGGGTATGCGGACCCGACGAGCGACCCTGGCTTCGAGCAATGGCGGTATCAGTTGCGCGGGCCGCTCGACACCGCGGCGCTGCACGCCGCCTGGGATCTGGTGACGGCGCGCCACGCGATCTTCCGCACGGCGTTCGTGAGCAAGGGATTGCCCGAGCCCATGCAGGTCGTGCGTCGTCGCGCGTCGCTTGGGTGGGCCGAGCATGATCTGCGAGGTCTGCCGGTGGATGAGCAGGGCCGGAGAATGGCGGCGCTGCTCTCAGTGGACCGCGCCGCCGGTTTCGCGTTCGACCGTGCGCCGCTCATGCGAATCATGCTCGTGCGCATCGCGGATGATCTGCACGAGCTCGTGTGGAGCAATCATCATCTGCTGCTCGACCGCTGGTCGTGGCCGCTCGTGCTGCTCGAAATCGCGCAGTCGTATCCAGCGCTGGCTGCGGGCGAGCATCCAGCGCTCGAGCCCGCGGCGCGCTATGCGGATTTCGTCGCCTGGCAGCAGGCGCAATCAGTGGATGAAGCGCAGGCGTTCTGGAGCCGTCATTTCGAAGGGTTCGCTCCTCCGCCGCGGCTCGCTCCGTCGCACGTCGATTCCGATCTGAGTGAGCCCGAAGAAGTGGCTGTCGAGCTGACGGCTGCGGAGTCGCACGCGGTGCACGCGCTGGCTCGCGCGAAGCAAGTTCCGGCGAACACGGTGATGGCGGGCGCATGGGCGCTGTGGCTGGCGCGGCGCGCCGGCCAGAGCGACGTCTCCTTCGGAATCGCCCTGGCCGGTCGCGATGGCGACGTGCCGGGGCTGGAGCGACTCATCGGCCTCACGCTCAACAACCTGCCCATTCGCGTGCAGGCGCTGGGCGACTCGCTGGGCGCATGGTTGAGCACACTCCATCTGTCGCAGGCGGAGATTCAGCGGTTTGCGCACACGCCGCTGGAGCGGGTGCAGGAATGGAGCGGTGTGCCGTGGCACACCCGGCTGTTCGACACGTTGCTCGTGTTCCAGCACGACGACGCGGAGGAGTCGACGCGCGCGTGGCTTGGCGCGGCCATCGAGACCACGCTGGTGCACGTCCCGACTCGCACGGCCTATCCGCTGTCGGTCATGATCGCCGGCGGGGACGCGATCGCGCTGCGTGTGACGTTCGATCCGCGCTACTTCGACAGTGTGGCGGCGCGCGAGATGGCGGAAGGATTTCGGCGCGCGCTCCTCGAGATGGTGGCGGCGCCAGACGCCAGCGTGGCGGCGCTCGTGGGGGCGCTGCCGGCGCCGGTCGCGAGCGTCGCGTCGGCGGCCGCGACGCGCGAATACGTCGCGCCGCGGACGGCTACCGAAACCGTGCTCGCCGGCCTGTGGAGCGACGTGCTTGGCGTGGAGCGCGTGGGCGCGACGGACAACTTCTTCGCGCTGGGCGGCTACTCTCTGGTGGCGACCCAGATCGTGTCGCGCGTGCGCGCTACACTTCAGCAGGACGCACCGGTGCGCGTTCTGTTCGCCAATCCGACGGTGTCGGCATTTGCCATCGCGCTCACCGCGCGCGAACGGAAGCCGGGTGAGCTCGAGCGCATCGCGAAAATCGTACAGCGCGTTCACGCAATGTCGCTCGACGAGATCCGGCACGCCGGTTCGGCGCGCGACGCGACCACTTGAGAACGGGACTCGCCGATGGATAGCCAGACGACACGCGCGAACTCCGAGCTCGAGCGGGAGCGGCAGCGACTGCTGGAGCAGCTGCTCGCCGAGGAGGGACTCGATGCGCCCGCCGTGGCGACGATCGCGCCGCGAGACCCCGCGCAACCGGTGCCGCTCACCTTCGCGCAGGAAGTACTGTGGCTGCTCGATCGGGCCACGCCCGGGCTCACCGCCTACAACTCGCCGCTGGCGCGCCGTGTGCTTGGGCCGCTCGACGTCGCGGCATTGGAGCGCGCGCTCGCGGCACTCGCCGAGCGCCACGAGGCGCTGCGCACCGTGTTTCGCGCCAATGGCGACGCGGCCACTCAAGTCGTGCTTCCGGCTGGCGCCGTGCACGTCGCGATGCACGATGTAAGCAGCATGCCAATGGCCCAGCGCGAGGCCGCGGCGATCGCTGCACTCCGCGCCGTGGCGAACACGCCGTTCGATCTCGCGAAGGAGCCGGGCTTCCGCGCGGCGATCGCGCGCATCGCGCCGGATGACCACATCCTTTTGCTGCTGACGCATCACATCGTATCCGACGCGTGGTCGTACGGCGTGTTGTTCCGGGAGCTCGGTCCGCTCTACATGTCGGCGCGGGGCGCAACAGCATCGGACCTCGAACCGCGCCGCCTGCACTTCGGCGACTACGCCGTCTGGCAGCGCGACGTGCAGCATCAGGCAGCGCTCGAGGACGGACTGACGTTCTGGCGCGAACGTCTGGCCGGCTTGCCGGTGCTCGAGCTGCCGACGGAATTTGCCCGGCCCGTCGTCCAGGGATTTGGCGGGGCGCGTGTCGGAGTCGTGCTGCCGGCGGAGTTGTACGCACCGATGCAAGCGCTCGCGCAGCAGTCCGGCACGACGACCTACATGCTGCTGCTCATGGCCTACGCGACAGTCCTGCATCGCTACGCGGCGCAGGACGACGTAACGGTGGGCTCCGCGGTGGCGGGCCGCACGACCCACGAGATGGAAGAGATGATCGGGTACTTCTCGCAGGCGCTGCCGATGCGCGTACGGTTCGAGGGCGACCCGACCGTATCCGAGCTGCTGCATCGCGTGCGCGACACGGTGCTGGGGGCTTTCGAGCATCAGGACACGCCGCTCGAGCCGATCGTACTGGAGCTGCAAAAGGGCCGCGCGCACTCGCATGCGCCGCTCTTCCGTGTCGTGCTCACGATGCAGGACACCCTGGGCGCCGAGCTTCGGCTTGGCGATGCGACGGTAAGTGCCGTGGAGCTCGATGTGGCAGGAACGAAGTTCGACCTCACGCTGCTCGCGACCGAGCGAAACGACCGGCTCGAGCTCGATCTCTGGTATCGCACCGATCTGTTTTCCGCCGGCTTCGCTGATCGCTTTCTCGGGCATCTGCGCACGGTGCTCGCGTCGGCGGTCGCCAATCCGTCGCAGACTGTCTCCGCGCTCCCCCTGCTCGATGCCTCCGAGCGCACGCAGCTCAGCGCGTGGAACGCGACCGAGATGGACGAGGGGCCAGCGGCGACTCTGGTCCAGCTCTTCGAGCAGCAGGCGGCTCGTGTACCCGACCGCGCTGCCGTCGTGTCGGGGTCGGCCGCGCTGTCATTCGCTGAACTCGACGCGCGCGCGAATCAGTTGGCGCACCACCTCCAATCGCTCGGGGTGAGCGCCAATCAACCGGTCGCGCTCGGACTGGATCGGTCGAGCGACGCCATCGTCGGATTGCTCGCCATTCTCAAATCGGGCGGGTGCTACGTGCCGCTGCCGCAGGAGCTGCCACCGGCGCGTCGGGCGCAGCAGCTTCACGAAAGCGGTGCAACGGTGCTGGTGACGCTCGGCGCACACGCGAGTGACGTTGCCGACGGCGTGACCATCGTCGCCCTGGACCGTGATACGGACACGTTGAGCGCGTATCCGTCAACGAGCCCGACGCGCGCCATCACGCCGGATTCCCTCGCCTATGTGTTGTTCACGAGCGGCTCCACTGGCGTACCGAAGGGCGTCGCAGTGACGCACGCCAACGCGGTGCACTATGCGCGCGCGGTGAGTGCAGTGTTGGCAGCACGTGCAGATGCCTCCCCTCGGCGTCGCTCGGGGCAGGCGCCTTCGCTCGGGATGATAGGGGACGGATGGCACTTCGGTCTCGCGTCCACGCTCGGCGCCGATCTTGGGAACACGAGCCTTCTCCCCGCCCTGTTGGGCGGAGGTACGCTGCACGTGCTGCCGAAGAACGTCACGACAGAACCCGCGCTGTTCGCCGAGTATGTGGCGGCGCATCCGCTCGACGTGCTCAAGATCACGCCCAACCATTTGATGGCGCTCGTCGCTGGAAAGTCGGGCGCCGATCTGGCGCGCGTGCTTCCGCGCCAATGGATCGTGCTCGGAGGCGAGGCGCTGCGTCCCGACGTCGCGCGCACACTCCTTGGCGCCGGAACGTGCCGGGTGCTCAATCACTACGGCCCGACGGAGACCACCGTCGGCGTGCTGACCTTCGAGGCAACGGCGGTCACGCTCGACGCCGCGAGCGCGCACGGCGCGCTGACCGTCCCGCTCGGCCGACCGCTCGCGAACACGCATACATATGTGGTGAGCGCGCGCGGCAGCGAGCAGCCGGTGGGCGTGCCGGGAGAGCTGTGGATCGGAGGCGCAGGCGTGGCGCAGGGATACTTACAGCGGCCCGATCTCACGGCGGAGCGTTTTGTCACGCTTGGCGGCGAGCGCGTGTACCGCACCGGTGATCGCGTGCGGCGGCTTGCCGACGGCACCGTTGAATTCCTGGGGCGCGCGGACGACCAGGTGAAGGTGCGCGGCTACCGAGTGGAGCTGGGCGAGGTGGAGCATGCGGTGCGTGCGCATCCCGGTGTCGACACGGGTGTCGCGGTGCTCCATGCGCCCGCCGGCGGTGATGCGCAGCTCGTGGTCTATGCCGTTGCGAAGAAGGGTGAATACGCCGTGAGCCACGGCAACCGGGCGACACAGGAGTCCATCACCGAGTGGCTTGCAACGCAGCTACCCGAGTACATGGTGCCGAGCGCCGTCGTGCTGCTCGACGCGCTGCCGCTGACGGCAAATGGCAAAGTGGATCGCGCGAAGCTGCCCGCACCTGGCGGCGACGCATCCGCCGAGAGCACGTTCGTCGCTCCACGAACGACAACGGAGACGCGACTCGCGGCAATCTGGAGCGACGTGCTGAAGCGCGAACAGATTGGCATCACCGACAACTTCCTCGCGCTCGGAGGCCATTCGCTCCTCGCGATCCGGTTGCTCGGAAAGATCAGCAAGACGTTCGGCGTGCGATTGCCGCTGCGCACCCTGTTCGAGCAGCCCACGGTGGAGCAGATCGCGGCGGTGCTGGACCGCGCTGCCACGCCCCCGGCCGAGACCTAAGACATGCACGAGTTTTCCCGCCCTGTGCGAGCGACATGACCGCGACACCAGTGAATCGACTCAGTTCTGACAGTGCGGACATTCGTCCGCGTGCCGACCACGGACCCGCGCCGCTCTCCTTCGCGCAGGAGCTGCTGTGGATGATGGACCGCGCCTCGCCGGGCCTCACGGCGTGGAACGTTCCGCGTGCGCTTCGGCTGCGCGGCACGCTCGACGTCGTTGCGCTGAAGCGCACACTGAACGCCATCGTCGAGCGTCACGAGATTTTGCGCACGGTCTTCTCCGGCTCCGAAGGCGACGCGAAGCAGACGGTGCTCGAGGACTCCGCTGTGAGCGTGCAGGAGCTGGATCTCTCCGGGTTGTCCGCGTCCGACCGGGCGCGCGAGGCAAATCGCCTCGTGAACGAGCATGCGTTGACGCAGTTCGATCTCACGCGCGACATCCTGCTGCGGGCGATGCTCCTGCGGCTCGGAGCGGAGGAGCACATTCTCTGCCTCAACTCGCATCACATCGTGTCGGACGGCTGGTCGAAAAGCGTGCTGTTTCGCGAGATGTCGACGTTCTACGCCGCGTTTTCGCGTGGTGAGACGCCCAAGCTCGCCCCGCTGCCAATTCAGTTTGCCGACTATGCGGCGTGGGAGCGCGCGGGGATGCACGAGGCGGCGTTGGCCGACTCGCTCACGTACTGGCGTGAGCAGCTCGCGGGTCCGCTGCCGACGATCGCGCTCCCCACCGACCGTGCCCGGCCCACAGTCACGACGTTCGGCGGCGCGCGTCGCGTGATCGTTTTGCCAACGCAGCTCGTCGAGGCCATGGGCGACCTCGCACGCCAGCACGGCGTGACGCCCTACATGGTGCTGCTCGCATCGTACGTGACGCTGCTGCACCGCTACACGGGGCAGGACGACATCATCGTGGGATCGCCGATCGCCGGCCGCCTGCAGGCGGAGACCGAAGATCTGATCGGCTATCTCGCGAACACGCTTCTGCTGCGCAACCGGCTGGAGGGCGATCCGACGTTCGCCGAACTGCTGCGGCGCGTTCGCGAAACGGCGCTCGGCGCGTTCGACAATCAGGAGGTGCCGTTCGAGAAGCTCGTGCTCGAGCTTCAGAAGGGCGCGCAGCTCACGCATGCGCCGCTGTTTCAGGTCGTGCTCACGATGGAAGACACGGTGCCGGCGCACCTCGAGCTTGGCGCGCTGACCATCGAGCCGCTGGCGATGGAGACGGGGGTCACGAAGTTCGACCTCACACTCCTCGCCGCGGAGCAGCCGGACGGTTTGCGTCTGTCGCTGTGGTACCGCACGGATCTGTTCGAGGAGGACACCGTCGAGCGGATGCTTGGCCATCTGCAGCGCATCATCGAGTCGGCGGTGGGGAACGCGGAGCAGCGGATCTCCGAGCTCCCGATGCTGACGCCGAACGAGCTGGCGTGGTTGAACGTGCTGGCGAGTCACGACACGATGCAGCAAGCCGAGCGAACCATTCCCGAGCGGTTCGCACGCGCGACCAAGCGGCATGCCGATGCGGTGGCCGTGGTGAGCACCGGGAAGCCGTTGACGTATCGCACGCTCGAAGCACGCGCCAACGCGATCGGTGCGCGGCTGCGTCACGAGGGTGTCACGCGGGGAACGCTCGTTGGCGTCGCGCTGGACCGCTCGACGGATCTCATCGTCGCCATTCTTGGCGTATTCGCCGCCGGCGGCGCCTACGTCCCGCTTCCGCCCGATCTTCCCGCCGCGCGGCTGCGGCAGCAGCTCGAGGAGAGTGGCGCGCGCATCGTGCTCACCGACGCCGAACATACCGGTGGGGTGAGCGCGCAGGGTGTGACGGTGATCGACGTCGCAACGGTGCACGCCGATGCGAGCGATGCTGCGGGGGTCGCACTCGAGCGCCCGCGCATGGACGACATCGCGTACGTGCTGTTCACGTCGGGCTCCACGGGTGTTCCGAAAGGCGTTGCCGTCACGCACCGGAACCTCGCGCACTACGTCGATGCGATCGCGCAGCGGATCGATCTTCCGGCATGCCGTGGCGATGAGACGACGCCGTTCAGCTACGCGACGGTCTCCACCCTTGGCGCCGACCTCGGCAACACGGCGATTTTCCCCGCGCTCGCATCGGGCGGCGTGCTGCACGTTCTTCCCGCGGAGGTGACGCTCGATCCCGAGCGGTTCGCCGAGTACATGACCTCGCGCGACATCGACGTGCTGAAGATCACGCCGAGTCATTTGCGCGCGCTGGTGGCCGGAAAGCACGGCGCGCAGCTCGCCGAGGTCCTGCCAAAGCGATGGCTGATATTGGGCGGAGAGGCGTCGTCGTGGGATCTCGTGCGGGACCTGCTCGCGGCTGGAAAATGTCGCGTGCTGAACCACTATGGCCCCACCGAAACGACCGTTGGCGCAACCGCATTCGAGGTCACGCGCGACTCCGCGTCGGCAGCGCAGGTGGCGGGCTCCCTCACCGTTCCGATCGGCACGCCACTGCCCAACGTGTCGGTCTACGTCGTCGACACGCATGGCGTGCTGCAGCCCATCGGCGTACCCGGTGAGTTGTGGATCGGTGGGCCTGGCGTTGCAAAGGGATACATCAACCATCCCGAACTCACGGCGGAGCGCTTCGCGCACAATCCGTTCAACGTGAAGGAAGGCGAGTGGCTGTATCGCACGGGGGACCGCGTGCGGTGGCTGTCGACCGGCAACCTCGAGTTCATCGGGCGACTCGACGGACAGGTCAAGGTGCGCGGCTAACGCGTGGAGCTGGGCGAGGTGGAGTATGCGCTCGCGGAGCATCCGGGCGTTGCCCAGTCGGTCGTGATGGTGCAGCAGCCGGCGGGTGGCGACAATCGGTTGATCGCGTATGTCGTCTCCAGATCGGGTGGTTATTCCGCCGCGCATGCCGGGCGAGTGACGCAGGAGCAGCTGAGCGAGTGGTTGTCGGCGCGCCTGCCCGATTACATGGTGCCATCGACGATCGTGATGCTCGACGCGCTGCCGCTGAACGCCAATGGCAAAGTCGACCGCCGAGCCCTCCCGGATCCCGATGCGATCGCGCCGGAGGACACCTACGTGGCGCCGCGGACGGACACCGAGATCACGATCGCGGCGATCTGGCGGGACGTGCTCAAGAACGATCGCGTGGGTGTGCGCGAGAGCTTCATGACGCTCGGTGGCCATTCGCTGCTCGCCATTCGCGTGCTCGGAAAGCTCAGCCGGCAATTCGGTGTGCGGCTGCCGCTGCGCGCGTTGTTCGATACGCCCACCATCGAGGAGCTCGCGCGGGTGGTGGAGACCGAGGTGAGCGCGGCGAAGCAGCGCGAGCTCGATGCGCTGCTGCAGTCGATCGACGGCATGTCGGACGAGGAAGCGCAGCGGCTGATGACGGATGGCGCGGGGGGCGACTCGGCGTGACCGCGGAATCGCCGCCGCGCAGCAGCTCGGATGAGGCGCTGAGCAAGCGCCTCGCCGAGCTGTCGCCGGCGAAGCGTGCGCTCGTGGAGCAGCGGATGCGCGCGCTGCGCGGCCCCACGGCCGGCGCCGGCATTCCGCGCCGGCCCGAGGGCGAGCCGGCACCCCTGGCATTTGCCCAAGAGTTGCTGTGGCAGCTCGAGCAGGTGGCGCCCGGAACCTCCACGTACAATGTCCCGCGCGCCATGCGCGTGCGCGGAGCGCTGGATATGGCGCGCTTGCAGCAGGCGCTTGATGCGGTGGTGGAACGCCACGCGATCCTTCGGACGGCGTTCGAGGAGCATGCCGGTGTCGCACGTCAGGTCGTGCGGCCCGCGCAGACGGTCGCGTTGGCGATCACTGATCTACAGGGCATGGACGCAGCGGATCGCGAAGCGAAGTGCGAGTCCATCCTCCGCGTCGAAGCGAGTCGGCCCTTCGATCTCGCGCGCGATGCACTCCTGCGCGCCACGCTCGTGCGTCTCGCGCCAAATGAGCACGCGCTGCTGCTCGTGTCGCACCACATCGCGTCCGATGGCGCGTCCGGCGGCATCCTGATGCAGGATCTCGCCGCGCTCTACCGCGACGGAGGATCCCCTCTCGCTCCGCTTTCCGTACGCTATTCCGACTTCGCGAGCTGGCAGCGCATGCAACTGAACGATGCGCGCATGGCGCAATTGCTCGGTTACTGGCGCACGCGGTTGGCGGGCGCTCCCGTGCAGCTCGAGCTTCCAACGGATCGGCCGCGTCCAGCGGTGCCGAGCTTCGACGGCGGTCGCCGCAGCATCGAACTGTCGCGCGCGATCGCGGACGGCGTGCGCGACGTTGCGCGCGCGCAGGGCGTCACGCCGTTCATCGTGCTGCTCAGCGCATTCCAAGCGCTGCTGCATCGCTATTCGCATCAGGACGACATCGTCGTCGGGACGGTGGTGACCGGCCGCGGCCAACCGGAGTTGGAGGGGGTGGTTGGATATTTCTCCAACACGCTGCCGCTGCGGACGTCGTTCGAGAGTGACCCATCATTTCTCGATCTGTTGGGCCGCGTTCGCGAGGCCAGCCTTGGCGCGAACGAGCACGCCGATCTGCCGTACGAGAAAATGGCGCTCGAGCTGCGCGAGGGCGGGCGCGCGTCGCTGTTCGACGTGATGTTCGCGATGATCGACGATGCGGGAGCACTGCCGTCGCTTGGAGATGCAACGCTGTCCACGATCACCATTGATCGTGGCATCTCGAAGTTCGATCTCACGCTCGGTGCCGCGGTGGGCGCCGCCGGGGTGCGCGTGGTGCTGGAGTATCGATCCGACCTATTCGATGCGGCGACGATCGACCGGATGCTCGAGCACTATGGCGTGTTGCTCGGCGCGGCGGTCGCGCGACCGGAGACGCGCGTGAGCGCGCTGCCGCTGCTGTCCACGACCGAACGTGCGCAGGTGGTGCAGGGATGGAACGACACGGGACGCGAATATCCCGCCGATGCAACGCTGGTGTCTCTTCTTTCGGCGCAGGCGACACGGACGCCCATCTCGACGGCGGTGGCGCTGGCGGGAAGTGGCTCAACGCCGCTCACGTTTGCCGAGCTCGATGCGCGAGCAGCGACCCTCGCGCGCGCGCTGCGTGCACGAGGGGTCACGACGAACACGCTCGTCGGCGTCTGCATGGAGCGCTCGCTCGAGCTGGTGGTGGCACTCGTGGGAATTCTCAAGGCCGGCGCGGCCTACGTGCCGCTCGATCCGGAATATCCGGCGGAGCGGCTCGCGTTCATGCTCGGCGACGCGCAGTGTGCGGTGCTGCTCACACAACGGCATATCGCCGACTCCACGCTCACTCCGCTTATTGGCGCGCAATCGGGCGCGCCCGCGACCGTGCTCAGTATCGACAGCGAGTGGAACACCATCGTCGACGCGGCGGCTGGCTACACCGATGTGCTCACACCCCCCGCGCCCGATGATCTGGCGTACATGATTTACACGTCGGGCTCCACGGGGCAGCCGAAGGGGGCGCTCAATACGCACCGCGGGATCGTGAACCGGCTGTTGTGGATGCAGGACGAATATCGGCTCACGGCCGACGACGTGGTGCTCCAGAAGACGCCGTTCAGCTTCGACGTGTCGGTGTGGGAGTTTTTCTGGCCGCTGCTCGCGGGGGCGCAGCTGGTGCTGGCGGCACCGGGGGGCCACCGCGATCCCGGCTATCTCGCCGAGGTGATCCGCGACGAGCAGGTGAGCGTGCTGCACTTCGTGCCCTCGATGCTGCGCGCCTTTCTCGAGGGCACGGAGGCCCTGGCCCACCCGGCGCTGCGCGACGTGCTGTGCAGCGGCGAGGCGCTGCCGTACGAGTTGCAGGAGCGGTTCTTTGCGCG
>JANMAY010000342.1:0-1909 GCA_031360095.1 Gemmatimonadaceae bacterium | reverse complement strand
CCAGCTGATCGTTCACCATGGACACGAGCGCGGGCACGACATCGGGTTTTCCACGCTCTACCAGCAGCCGCTGTGCTGTCAGCCGCCAGAACATGTTCTCGTGCGCGAGCGCGCGAAGGAGCTGCGCCGGCGTGGCGTTGTCGAGACGCATTGGTGTGCTCGCCCGCGCACTGTCGTAGCTGATTCTGTAGATGCGCCCGTGCAGCTTGTCCCGATTGGGCGTCTCGTAGGCCGCGCCCGCGCCGGTGCGGCAGCAGCTCGGCGACACGCCCGGCATGTTTTGCGGTGTCGGATTGTGCTGCGCCACCAGGGTATAGAAGTCGGAGACCCACACCGCACCGTCGGGTCCGACTTTGATCTGCACCGGTGCCGCCCATTGATCGCGGCTCCCCATGAAGTTCCACCGGTTCTTCGCGCGGTATCCCGAACCATCGTCGATCAGGTCGAACATGCCGATGAGATGCGCCGTTGGCTCTCCAACAAATGCGACGCGATTCCAATATTCCTTGGGGAAGCTTCGCGCCGTGTAGATCTCGTGCGCGGTCGCCGCCGTATAGCGCCCGAACTGATCGACTTGCAGAATGTCCCGCACCGGAAAGACGTCAGCCTTGTCGGCGATATCCGGCAGCGTCACATCCGGCAGGGACAGCTTGCGCGAGTAGCGAAGCGGAATGTGAACGAAGTTGCTGGGCCGGTTGTTCGCCGTGGAGCCGAAGACGAAGTTGTCCTCGGTGAAGGCAACACCCCACGTGTTGTTGCTCGTGCGAGCTACGTACTCGAGCTCGGAGCCGTCCGCGGGGAAACGAAAGTAGCCTGCACCGAAGGCGCCGCGCTCGTACGTCGTCGTCCCCACCGTTCCGCGAAAGCCGTTGTACCCGACCGAGCCCCACACGCGGTTGTCCATGCCGTAGCGAAGATTGCTGATCGCTCCGTGCGTATCGTTCCGCGGGAAGCCCGTCATCAGAATCTTGCGCTCGTCGGCCTTGTCATCGCCGTTGGTGTCTCTGAAGAACAACATGTGCGGCGCCTGGCCGACGATCACACCCCCGTTGGCCAAGGCGATGGACGTGGCGAGGTTGAGACCGTCAGCGAAGACTTTGACGCGATCCGCGATGCCGTCGTTGTTGGCGTCCTCGAGAATCAGAATGCGATCGTGCCCTTTGACGGAGTCGGGCAATACGACGTTCGGATAGTCCTGCGTTTCCACGGCCCACATGCGGCCGCGCGCATCCCAGGTGAAGTCGATGATGTTGCCGATCAGCGGCTCCATCGCAAACGGACGCGCGCTGAACCGCGGACGGAGCGTCATCAGCTCGATGGACTCCTGTGTGGAGAGCGCCGCCTGCGCCCGGCGCACGAGGTTGCTCGTATCGAGCACATTCCAGGGCGCCGGCGGCGGTTTGTAGGCCGGCAGTGGAACCTCGAGATCGATCATCTTCGCCGCCGCGACGCGCTGCGGCCCGCGTGCGTCGTCGCCAAAGGCTGTCCAGCGCAGCGCATGTCCCACCATCTGCTGGAACCCCGGCTGGCTCCATGTGCGCTGGTCGTGTCCCCACGCCGTATAGAACACGCGCCCCTTTCCATATGGGCGCACCCACGTCCACGGCTCATCGCGGCCATTCTCGCGACGCACCTCGATCACCGTGCGGTCCACGGGATTGTGTTTGCTGTGCACGTACGTCTCGTCCCAGCTCTCCCATGCGGGAACGCCGGCAATGGCGGGATGATTGGGTGACACGCGCACCGCGCTGAACACGCCGGTTCCATGGCTCTTGAATGCCGCACCCACCCCGCGAATGAACTCCTCGGAGTTCTGAAACGACGCGGACGCACAATGCAGCACGACGAGCCCGCCGCCCTTGCGGACGAACGAGAGCAGCGCGTTCACCTGCCGTGGCTCGGCAGTGAG
>JANMAY010000331.1:0-6943 GCA_031360095.1 Gemmatimonadaceae bacterium | reverse complement strand
CCGATCGCGACGCAGGTGCAGCCAAGACCGAGAGGCCGCCCGAAAAACCATATCAGGTGATCGCGGTGGCGTTCGCAATGCGGGTGATGGGCTCCGCTCAAAAATGTCGCAGCGTCGCGTGAGAGTTCACTCGGCCGCGTGCCGGGTTCTGACGGCACACCAACATCAACGAGAAATTGATGGCGGTCCAGCGCTCCCCCCGGCAACAGTGAGCGCACTCAATTCCCGTTGTAGATCTGCCAGACATTCGAGATTCCCGTCACGTTGCAGGTATAGTTGCCCCGCCCCGCCTTCGGGATCGCCAACGCTGTCATACTGCCCGTGTAAACTGCGCCGCCGTTTGCCGTGGGGCACGGGCCATTGTACGTGGCCTTCCCGAACGAATCCACGGAACCGGCGAGCGTCCCGTCACTGCTCGAGATGACGCCGTTCCTGACCCTGAAGAAGCCTGGCAGCTGAGTCACGTGCGTGCCACTGAGGTCCTTCCACGTAAAGCTGAAATCGTAGGTTCCGTTCGCGGTCTGCGCCGGCGCGCCGATGTCGAGCGGTGTGGCCGTGAAGAGATCCTTGCAACCGGAGGCGCAGACGACAGCGACGGCAAGCATGGCAATTCGGAAAGGCTTCATGGATTCGAATCCTCGGCTGAGAGTCACTGGCGGCGGCGTCAGGATGGCGACGCGCACACTTCGTAGCTCTGCCCACACGCTGCGGACGCGCCGCCTGCGTCTCGGTAGCAGAGATTGGTGCTCGCGCAGTAATGAGGAACAGTCACCGAACAGCATACGCGCGCTTTGAAACAGCACGCGGCGGTGCTGGAGCAACAGTAGTCCCCACAATCTTTCTTGCCGGTTGCACATTTCGCGGGCGCCGTCGATTCCGCAGCCTTGCACGCCATGTACGCCAAGGCACCCAACGCCGCGAGGATCGCCCGAACGGCGCCTCTGCGTGACACGTCCCGTGCGAATTGGCGTGTCAAATTGTCGAAGGTCATGTCCATGATGTCACGATTCCCTTGTTGTCGGTTCCTGCGTCACGCAACCATTGCGGTTCTGCCGCCGAATACGGCGTTCGGTCTTCCGAATCCACCGTCAATGACGAGATGAGATCGGCAATCGAGGTCGCACCCATCGCGAGGCGACTGCTGATTCGGCTATCAGCGTCGATGAGGACCGCCGCCGGGGTGCCATTTGCGAGGTACGCATCGGCGACCTCGCCTTCGACCTGCAGCAGGACATCCTCGATGCCGTGTCCGGCGATCATGTCGCGGGTTGCTCGCTCTGAACCGTGGCTGACGAGGAGGATCCGGAATTCGTCGCGATGACGGCGTTGCCAGCGCCCGATTTCTGGCAGCATTGCCGAGCACGGTCCGCAGTTTGGATCGGTGAAGATCAGCAGTGCCGGCTTTCCCGCGTCGTACAGCCGTTTTAAGTCAACGGACGCGCCGGAGAGAGACCGCAACTCGAAGGCGGGCGCAGGCGCACCGATCGGGAGGCCGTACGGAGACTGCGAGCGCGGCGGCGCGCCGCCCACTCTTGTCTCCAGGTCGTCCATCCGGAGCAGCAACCGGCCGTTCTGTCGCACGGCCTGCACGAGAAGCCACGTCTGCACGCCGAACGCCAAGGCGGCGAACGCGGCACCGCCAAGCAGGACGGCCGGCCGGGCGCCGGAGGCGTCCAGCGCGCTCATTGCGCCGGCCCAGTTCGTCCCCGGCCCCGCCGACATGACGACGACTGCCATCATGCCGAGCGCGCCGTTACGGACGAGCGTGGGCCAGCCAATTGGCGATGACCGGAGTTGACCGAAGCAGCGACAGTGCGGTGCGCGGCCCCGCGCGAGGTTGACCGAAATCGCAGTGGTGAACACTGCGAGGAGTAGCCCGGCGCCAGCTGCTCCCCACATGGCAGTCGGCTGGGCGAGCAGGAGCATCGCAATCGCCAGCTCCGCGAATGGGAGGCCGCGCGCGAGAGGGCTCGATAGCCAACCAGGAGCGCCGAAATCGTGCATCGCCTTCGTGGAACCGGCAACATCCACGAGCTTCGTCGCGCCAGCGAGAGCGAACGCGCACCCGAGGAGCACCCTCGCGGCGAGTAACCCGACTTCAATTGATTGCATGCCGTGTCTCCCCCTGGCCTGGGTCTGCAGGCTTCAGGTGTCGCGCGGGACTACCACGCGGTACGTTCAGAATTCCTAAGGTGCAGGACCACCTGTTTCCCGGTGCGCCCCTGTACCGTGTCTTTGCCGTTACACGGTCCAGAACCGATGATCGAGCTTCGCGTACTGGGCTCCCTTGACCTCCGAACGGCAGGCGGACAGTCCCTCGACGAGGCGCTCCGCCGGTCCAAGCGCATCGCGCTCCTCGCGTACCTCGCGTCGGCACGGCCCGCGGGTTTTCATCGCCGGGACAAGGTGGCTTCGCTGTTCTGGCCCGAGCTCGACAAGGAGCGCGCGCGCGGCGCTCTTCGTACCACGCTCTCGCGGCTTCGCGACGACCTCGGTGACGACGTCGTGGAGTCCCGCGGTTCGGAGGAAATCGGCGTGCGGCGCGACCGGCTGTGGTGCGACGTCGACGCGTTATATGAATGCCTCGACCGCGACGACGCCGGCGGCGCCGCGGATCTGTACCGCGGCCCGATGCTCGACGGCGTGCACATCCAGGGGACGTCGAACGAGTTCGAACAGTGGATCAGCGAAGAGCGCGCGGGCATTCGCGCAGGGTTGCTCGGCGCGCTGTCGGCACAGATCGACCGCCAGGCCAGTGCGGGCGAATGGATGCCGGCGTTGGCGCTGGCGCAGCGGGCGACACTCATCGCGCCGGACGACGAGTCGGCCGCGCGCCGGCTGATCCAGGCGGCGTTGTCGGCGGGCAACCGGGGTGCAGCGCTCCGCGCGTACGGGGAAATCGAGCGCGTGCTCCGGCGCGAGTACGACGTCGGGCTATCCGCCGATACGGCAACACTGGTCGCTTCGCTGCGCGGTGCGGCCGTTGCGAGCGACGCCAGATCTCCGGCTCGCGACGTCGGCAGGCTTCCGGCTCGCGACACCGGAATAGCCGCCACGCGCCGTCCGCTGAGCGTCGGCGCCGCGAATGCGCGGCGCGTCGCGCTCGCGGTGGCGGCGGCGGTGCTGATCGTCGCTGTAACGTGGCGTGTGGCCAGGGTCGGCATGACGTCGGCGGTCGCCGCGAGCGCAGCAACCGGCGTATGGCGGCGCGTGGAGCCGGCTGCTGGAGCACCGCGCGGCCGGCATCACTTCCGAATGGCGATCGACTCGACGGGCGATGGCATCGTCTTGCTCGGCGGCGCGTCGGTATCAGACGGCAAAATGGCGATCCTCCCGCTCGCCACCGATGTCTGGCGTTTCATCGGGATTCGCACGGGGCAGGGCTCGCAATGGATCCGCGTTCCAGTACGGGTGGGACCAGCGCCCGCAGCACGATGGATGTACGGTGCCGCATTCGACGCGCCGACCGATCGCTGGGTCGTACACGGCGGGGCGCAGGGCTACAGTTCGCCCTGTTCGAATGACACGTGGGTGCTCGACCGTGCATCGGGGTTGAGCGGGGCGTCCGCCTGGCATCCCGTCCGGACGCGCGGCGGCCCACCACTACCTCGAGGCGGTCACGATGTCACGTTCGATGCCTCGCGCCGAATACTGATTGTGTTCGGCGGGAACGATTGCTTCAGCACGTACTTCCACGACACGTGGATCCTGACGTTCGACGATTCGACTCTCGCATCCGGAGCCTGGGAGCGCATCCTTCCTGACAGCAGCGAGGGGCAGCCAATCCAACGAGCGGGATACGCGACCGTGTACGACGCGGCCGCGGCACGGCTGTTCGTCTACGGCGGAATCTCGCCGCCGCGCGGGGCGACATCAGAGCTCTGGGTCCTTGAACACGCCGACGGGAAATCTGGTGCGCCACGATGGCGGTCCCTGCACTGCGCTGGCGACGCGCCGTCGCTGTCCGGTGCAGCCAATGCGTACGACGACGCCCGGGATACGTGGACGTTCTTCGGCGGACAGGATGATGCAGGAATTCCGCGACGCGACCTCTGGCGGCTGGACGGGTTGATCCGGAATTCGCCGTCGTGCGCGTGGAGTCACGTGCCGACGGCCGAGCCGTGGCCGCTTCCACGCACCTCGGCGGCAGCGGTGAGTGTCCGGGCCAGAGGCGCATTCGCGCTGTTCGGAGGAAATGTCGAGCAGTTTTCCGTGAGCGACTTGTGGGTATTTGCCGATTCAGCGCGACGGCGAGTGGCGCCCTGATTCCCGTTCCTCCATCGCGTGCAGGAGAACATCGCCCTATCGCGATGGCGCCGGTATGAGTCCTCGAAGGCTGGGGGTGGCGGCGAATGACAGCGCGAGCTGGCGCGCCACCCACGTGCCGCCGGCCGGCGTGTAGTGCCCGATTACTCCGGGGGCCACGCCGGATTCGATGCGGGAGATGAACGCGAGCTCCAGCGAGTCCGCCGGGAGCGCCCGAAGCGCCGGCGTCAGATCGACGAATGGCACGCCTCGGCGCGCCGCGTATTCGGCGAGTCGGCGTCGACGGTCGTCGAGGTAGCTGGGGCGAGCGTCGCGTCGCGTCGGCAGGTAGGCGATCGCGAGCCGCGTTCCGTTGGCGCGATGAAACGCGTCGAGCTCGTCGAAAATTCGTTCGAACAGCGCCCAACGGGTCATGACCTCCTCCGCCGCTCGCCCGCGGCCGTCGAAGGGAGCAATCCGACGGACCGCTTGGACGCTGCGCAATTGTTCGACGAGGCGGGTGGCGGCGTAGGAGCGGCGAAGCGCCGCCATCGTCTGGCGCGGCACCGGAACGTTCTTCAGTACCAGCCGATCGCCGTCGAGCGTGAAGTATGGTTTGGACCGCCCCGCGTATGTCGGTACCAATGCACGCTCGAATTGCACGTCGTTCAGTGCGAGTACTTGGACCTGATGCGGGATTCGCGCGCCATCTCGGCGGTACCACAAATAGGCCTGGTCCACGCCGTACCCGCCCTGACCCATGTTGACGGTCTCTACGCCGGGTAACAAACGGTGGAGCGCCGCGCACCACGTGCCATCGTCGCTCACGCCGGAACCCATGGTGAAGGAGTCGCCCGAGCAGATGAGTCGTGTGCGACCGGCCGGCAGTGGAGCGAGCGGTCCCTTGCCACGGAATCGCTCCGGCGTGGTGTTGAAGCCGATGCCGCGCCCGTACTCGTCTGGTCCCGAGAAGCTCACGCGATTGACCCAGCCGAGTAGCGTGTCGTGTTCCGTGTGCGGCCGGACGATCGTGTTGGGGATAGTGGCCGTGGCGTAGTCGCTCACGAACAGCGCGACGCTCGCGGCGCCTTCGACCAGAAGCACCGTCGCGATCGATATGGCGATGCCCGCGAGCACGCCGCCGATCCACCGCCTCATGAACGGGCCAGGTGGGGGATGCGGTTCGCGTCGCCTTGTTTGTTCAGCCATCGTTCGGCGAAGCGGTGCGGTAAGTCGGTCATCGCAGACGCACGTTGTAGCAGAGGATGATTCCCGCAGTGGCCGGGTCGCGCCCCTCACAGACGCAACTTCCGCCTCAACACCCAACGGTAGGAGCAGCCGGGAATTCGCGCAATACCTCGAATACCGCGACATTCGGCAGGAGGAAGACCGTCTCGTCCTCATTCAAAGTCACGGCTTCGCCGCCACGCTTATGCGATTCTTTTCCCACAGAAGCGGCGAACAATCCACGGTGTTGACAGTCGTGTTCCTTTTAATCCAATGAGCGACCCACTCGCACGCCTCACCGCGGCATTCGCCGACCGATATCGCATCGACCGCGAGCTCGGCGCCGGCGGCATGGCCACCGTCTATCTCGCCGAGGACCTGAAGCACAATCGCATGGTCGCGGTGAAGGTGCTGAAGCCCGAGCTCGCCGTTGCCATCGGGGCCGAACGCTTTCTGGCGGAAATCAAGACGACGGCGAATTTGCAGCATCCACATATCCTCGCGCTCCACGATTCCGGCGAAGTGAACGGCACCGTGTTCTACGTGATGCCGTATGTCGAGGGCGAATCGCTGCGCGATCGGCTGGATCGTGAGAAGCAGCTCCCAATCGACGATGCACTGCGGATCGCCGGCGAAATCGCGGACGCGCTCCAGTACGCGCACGAGCGCGGTGTCATTCACCGCGACATCAAGCCCGAGAATATCCTGCTCCAGCGCGGCCACGCCGTCGTCGCCGACTTCGGGATCGCTCTCGCCGCGTCGAAGACCGGTGGCGCGCGCATGACCGAGACGGGGATGTCGCTGGGAACACCGATGTACATGAGCCCAGAGCAGGCAATGGGCGCGCGTGAAGTCGACGCGCGCACCGATGTCTATTCGCTCGGCTGTGTGTTGTACGAGATGCTGGCAGGTGAGCCGCCGTTCGTTGGGCCAACGGCGCAGTCGATTGTGGCCAAGGTCATAACCGAGTCGCCAAAGAGCCTCACTGGGCAGCGTCACACGGTGCCGCCGCATGTCGATGCAACCGTACAACAGTCGCTCGAAAAACTTGCCGCCGATCGATTTCCAACGGCAGCGGCGTTCGCCGCATCGCTTCGAGATGGAGGCTCATCGCCGTACGGCGCGAATCGTCTATCGCCGCATGCGTCTTCGCGCTCACGCTCAGTTTCAGGACGCGTAGCGCGGTGGGGAGGCGCAACGCTCGCTGGTGCGGTCATCCTCGCCGCGTCCTACGGTGCCGGCCGACGCTCGACCTCGCACCGCGCGACCGATGGCATGTCGATGCAGCAGCGGACGTATCGCACGCAGTCGATATTCTCGGCGCGGTACACGGCCGGTGGCGAATCCTTCGTCTATAGTGCTGCTGACAGCGGCAGCTCCCCTCGCATTTTCACAGTGACATCGGCGTATCCGGAGCCGCGCGCGGTGAGTGATTCCGCGACGCATCTCCTCGCCGTCTCGTCAAAGGACG
>JANMAY010000324.1:0-3175 GCA_031360095.1 Gemmatimonadaceae bacterium | reverse complement strand
GGAGTGCATGACCTCCTCGGCGCTGTGCCGGGTGAGATCCATCACCAGGGTGATGTCGCGCGCGCGGCGGGCCACCTGGCCGAGTATGAGCCCGCCGTGCAGCTCGGACGAGCGGTAGAAGTTGAGAAAGCCGAGCTCGCGTTCAGTGATTTCCATTGGATCCTCCATAGAAGCAGCATGAACTGCAAAAAGCCTTTGAACGCAGAGGACGCTGAGAAGGGGCGAGACCGCAGAGAAGTGCCTCATTTGACGTTCCTTCCCGCACTTCTCTGCGCTCTCGGCGACCTCTCCATTCAAATTCCGCTGTTGACTTTGCTCATTCACTGCGAGTGGTCACAGCCCCTGCTTGATGTGATCGACGAGACGCACTCCGCACAGCCGCTCGATTCGCTTCGCAAACGACCGAATCGCCAGCGGATCGCCGGGAAACGCCACCGGCACATCATCCACGACCTGGTTGCCGAAGTGCCGGAAATCCAGCGTGGCATTGAGAACGGCCGGTATCAGTGCCGGATCGCGCGCAATCCGCGACGCGAGTAGATCCGACGCCGCCTGCGCGTGTCGCACCTCGTCCGCCGCGATCAGCGCCAACAGCTCGGAGAGCGGCGCGTCCTCCGCCTGCTCTCCCACTCGCCGAAAGAAGTACGATGCCAGATGCTCGGACAGCATGAACTCCACGAGCCGCTCCACCAGTGAACCCTGCGGACCCACGGCGCGCGCCTTCGTCCTGATCGCGAGGATCTCCGCGTCCGTGATCACCGGCCGATAGCCGACGACTTCCAGATACGTTCGCAGCGCATGAAAGTGCTTGAACCCCTCGTAGAGCTCGAACGACACGGCGATACCGGCGTCGACGTCGTCCCATACGTCGCCGAGCATCCAGCCGAGATGCAGGGGGTGGTAGCTCTCGATGAGCGCGGCGTCGCGGAGCTGTGCAAGCAGCTCCGGTCGCGCGTGCGCGCGTGTGGCGTCGATATCCGCCCACCGGATGTCGCGTTCCACGGACCACGCACCGCGATCGGCGGCTGCCGCCAAGCGAGCGTACGCGTGCCAAGCACTCGTGGTCAAACCCGTGTCGATCCGCATCGCTGGCGCGCTCATGCTCCGATCTCCTCGAGTTGTTCCACAGGCAGCGCGGGCCAATGGCGCGCGTCCGGTCCGTGCGCGGCGAGAAAGGCGAGCGTCCACCGCTCCACGCCGTAGGCGACGCACGCCGTGTGTGCAGGCGCCCCGTTCGACAGGCGAATGTCGAACCCCTCGCCAAAGAATGTGTCGTGCAGGTTGAACGACGCCGCGGCGATCTGCTCGCTGCCAACGGGAAGCACGAGCTCCTGTTTCAGCCCCTTGATTTGCTGAAGGAGCTTGCGGCCGCGCGACGTGGGTGCAAAAAACGGATCGGTCGCCTCTTCCAGGCCCGGCGAAAGTCCAAGCGATTCCGCAAGCGCGATCGCCCGCGCGGCTCCGCGATCGCGAAACGCGCCGACGTCCGTTGCGTCGCCCACGCAGACTCCTTCGCGCATCGTGAAGGCCCACCCTCGCGCCAATGCGCGCAGGCGAGTGCCCTCGTGACGCCAGCAGGTTCCTTGCGCCGTGACGAACACGGGTGCGATCACGGTGCGGTCAGCGAGCGCCGCGTACACGTGATAGCAGACGGCCGGGGGCAGCGCCGCATCCGCCGGACCGCAGGCAGCCCGTGCGGCCGACGCCGGATCGTCGCTACGCGCGACGCGCTCGAGGACGTCGCCGTCGTCGCGCAAATGACCGGCGAGCGTGAGCCACTGCGGAAACGACTCGAAGTAGCTCGCGCGCGCCAGCGTAGAGAGCGCGACTGTCGACGGCACCCACCATTCCTCACACGTCGTGGTGTCCGTGGCGGCGGCGACCTGCGCAATCAGCGCGTCGAGCTTCCGAGCGAGTGCCAGCGCGTCTCCGCGCAGTCCAACGACGCCCGGCGAGCTCTCCCACAACTCGCCCCGCGCACGCAGCGTTGCAACGATCGAATCAGCGTCCCACATGGTTGTCTCCCGCGAAGAGCGACGCGATTCGCGCCGCGGTACCGAAGTAGTCCGTGCGAATCTGTGAGTCCGCGATTCGGCGGCCCGTCGCACGCTCCGTCCACGCGATCAGCTCGAGAATGCGCATGGAGTTGATGAGTCCATTGGCAAACAACGGCGTTTCGGCAACGATCGCCGGACCGTCGGCGGCAAAGCGCGCGTTCAGCCACGCGAGCAAATCGATGGTGAACAACTCCTCCGCTGACTGCGGCAGCACCTCCGCGGCGCTCATGCGGCGGCCTCCAGTCCCGCCACGCCATGCCACGCAGTGGCTTGGAGATGATCGATCATACGTCCCCAGTATTCGCGCACCGGCGGTGCCGATGTGCCGAGCAGCGCGTCGGCGCGCGATGTATCGAACTGCTTGGGGAGGCCGAGCTGCGGCAGAAAGTGCGACAACGCCTGCGTCACTCGGCGCAGACGCGGATGCCCCGTCTCCTCGACCGTGCGGGCGAACAGCTCCCACGTCTCCAGATCGGCCAACGTCGGCCGCGCGATGCCCCGCTTCCGCCAGCTCACGTCGCGCGCCCAGCGTGAGTAGCAGTCGTCGAGCAGCTCATCGATGGGCATGGAGCCCGCACCGGCGCACAGATGTACGGTCTGCCCGTCCACGCCCTGGCGCAGCGCGATCTGCGTGACGCCATTCACGACGTAATCCGCCGGTACCGCGTCCAGCTCCGTTGCGGCAACCCCTGGAATCATCGCGGCGAGCCCGTCGTGAAAGAGACGGAGCGCGCGATGGACGGCGTTGCGCTGCGTCACTCCGCCGCGCGTGTCGTCGCAGGCGACGGTGCTCGAGCGCAGGATCACGAAGTCGCGCCGAGACTCACGGACGAGCGCTTCTGCCTCCGCCTTCGACTGCTCGTACGCATTCACCCAGCCGCTCGACGTATCTGCTGCGTTCTCGTACACGCGGCCCGTGCGCCGGCCAGCGACGAACGCCGTGCTCACGAGCGCGAAGCGGGTGACGTGCGGACACTGCGCCGCGATCTCGAGCAGATGCCGAGTGCCGTCGCGGTTCACTCGCCGAGCTTGATCGAGCGGTCGTCGATGCCTTTGTTCGTCTGGTTGAGAGTGGGGGCCGAGCCCATGTACACAGTTCGGGCGACGCGGCGCGTCGC
>JANMAY010000283.1:0-1924 GCA_031360095.1 Gemmatimonadaceae bacterium | reverse complement strand
CTTCTCCGCCGGTGCGGCCATCGCCGTGGGCGCAGGAGCATTTGCCGTTCCGGGCGCCGCTGCCGGCCGAGGAAAGGACAGGCTCACTTCGCTCGACGCACGGCCGCTTGGCGCGGGTCGCAACACGCGTTGCGCGTGGAGTGTCGACGCGGCGCTGGTCAGCAACAGAGCGGCGGCCGGAAGGATGTGTTGGAGTCTCATCATGTTGGAGAAAGGGGGAGTCGCGAGGCGAAATCAATGTTGGAACGTACGATCAGCGGCACGTGCCAGCCAGCGTAGATCGCCGATGAGCCGACCTACAATGCGGTTGATGCTGCAGACGGAGCGGCAGTTCGTCCCACGCCATTGATAGAGTTGCTCTGAGCCCTGAGACACGGGTTGCAAGTAAAGGATGGATGTCCGCGTGGTCGCGCCTGCATGGCGGGCCATTGGGAATTCGACGCAACGAGGAGCGTTCCGTCGGATGTTGGAGCAGTTCCTCTTTGCAGTTCCCGCTTTGCAGTTCCCGCTTTGCAGTTTCCGCTTTGCAGTTCCACAGTTGTCCCACACACATCCGCCTAATCGCCCGACGAGAACACATCCGCCACCAGATTCGCGCCCAACACCGCCACACTGATTGCCAGTCCGGGAAAGAGCGCCAGCCACCACGCCTCGCGCAGAAATCCCTGCGCCTGTGCCGCCATCATCCCCCAGCTCACCACGCTGGGATCACCCAATCCCAAAAAGCCCAGCGTCGCCTCCAGCAGCAGCACCTGGCCAAACAGCAGCCCGAGCGCGACGACGATGCTCGGCATCACGTTCGGCAGCAATTGATGCCACACGACGTGACTCGGCGTCGCCCCCATTGCCTCGGACGCACGCACGAAATCGAGGTCGCGCATGGCAATCACTTCACCGCGTGCCACGCGAGCCAGAATAGGCCACGACGTCAGCCCCAGCGTGAGAATCAGGCGGTCGAGCCCCGGGCCGAAGAGCGCAACCGCAATGATGACGAAGAAGAAGCGCGGGATCACCTGAAACAGCTCCGTCAGGCGCGTGAGCACGTTGTCGATCCATCCGCCGTAGTAGCCAGCGAGCATACCGATCACCGTTCCGGCGAGCAGCGCAATGCTACTCACGGCGGTAGCGACCAGTAACGACGTCCGCGCTCCGTACAACACGCCGCTCAACACATCGCGCCCGAGAGCATCGGTGCCCATCCAGTGGCCGGCGGATGGAGGGATGAGCGATCCCCCAGTAATCGCGAATGGATCATGCGGCGCCAACAGCGGACCGAACAGCGCCGCACCCAACGTCAGGACGACGCAGGCCATGCCGACCCTTCCCGCGACACCTCGCAACGCCGCACCGCGCCACAGCGGCCGCTGTCGCGCGAACGCCGACAGCTCCGCAATGGGCGCGAGCTCAGCGAATGCGGATTCGCGGATCGATGATGGCATACGCGACGTCCGACAGAAGATTCGCCAACACCACCGTGAACGAAACGACCAGAAACAGGCCGAGAAGAATCGGCGTGTCGCGCGTTTGCAGCGACGCAATCAGCAGCCGGCCCACACCCGGCCATCCGAAGATGATCTCGACGATCGCCGCACCCGCGATCAGGTGGCCCGCCCGCGCGCCGATGATGGTGACGATCGGCAGTAGCGCGCGCGGGAGCGCATGACGCACGACCGACCGCAGCTCGCTCAATCCTTTCGCTCGCGCCGTACGCAGGTGATCGCGCGGGAGCTCGTCCAGCAGCGCACTCCGTGTGATGCGCACCAGCACGGCGATCTCCTGCGCTGCCAGCACGAGCGCGGGCAGCGCGAGATGCCGAGCGACATCCCACGCATGCGGCCAGCCGTCCGTCACCGCCGCCGCCGACGTCATGCCCTGCACTGGAAAAATGCCGAGCCGGAGTGAGAGACCCAGGATTGCCAGCTGC
>JANMAY010000244.1:0-2981 GCA_031360095.1 Gemmatimonadaceae bacterium | reverse complement strand
GGCTCATCTCGAATCCGCCGAACAGCAATCCGAAGTTCGCCCGCGTGATGAACTCCATCGCCTTGCGCCGAGCGCGCTTGGGGAGGAGCACAGGGCAGCGCGTGCAGCAGACGATGGTGCGAGGTCCTTCCGCCGCGAAGTAGCGGCTCGAGTACAGCGCCTGCTCTCCGCGCAGGTCCACCATCGCGGCTGGCTGCGCCACCTGATATGTCACCCACGACGTGTCGGAGAGCGCCGCCATCATGGCGTCGAACAGCGGAGTGGGCATGGGTAAGTCGTGCTCGGGTTCGACGTCGGCATCGACCGGTACGTCGAACTGTTCACCGGTCGAGAGATCGAGATAGGTATCGATGCCCTCGTCGCTCGAGAGGCGAAACATGTCCGCCACATCATGGTCGGTCGATTTCCTCGCGGATGAGCGAGCGGCTTGCCATTCGTCGGGCGCCGCTACCGCGCCGGGATCCCTGCCCGCCAGCCAGCCGATGGTGACGCCATGACCGAACCGCTCCCAGTTCAGCCACGGACACGGCAACGTCGGCCCGTCCACCTGATGCACGAGAACGAAGTCACGCGCCTCGTTATCGTCCATCGCGACCACACCATGTTGCTCCAGCAGCGCCGTCGCCGCGGCGACATGGTCTGGTCGCTCGAACGCGATGTTGACGAGCAGCGGATCACCATCGCAGGCGAAGCGCGGCTTGTTCGCCAGGTCATTGGCATCTCGCAAGAAAGCCTCGGCACCGCCGGGATAGGCATTGTCGAGGCTGGACCGCTGGACGATCAGGGTGAACCCTTCGATGAGGACGCTCAATGAAACACCTCCCGTTGAATGGAGCCGGATTCCCTCCAGGATCATCCGGCGCTAAGTGCTGCATTCAATGTGATGGGAGGGTCTGACAACCTCGCATCGGTGTCCCGGGGGGTGGGTTTATCGCGCTGGCGCCTCCTCACCAAACGACCCCAGCGTCCTCGCGATCAGCGCGCGAAGCTCCGGCGGGGCGATCAGCTCCGCATCCGGCCCATACTGCAGCACATGGCGAATCGCCCATGACTCGTCCGCCACCGGATGCTCCATCGTCAGACCGCCATCCGCCGCCAGCGGTTGACCCTCGCGCTCTGCCACCCAGCGTGCGATGCGCGGCGAGTAGCGCACCGTCATCCGGCGGCCCGTATCGGATACGAACGCTCGTCCCGTCTCCTGTACCTGTACGCCAGCCGATCCGTCCCGCTCGAACGTTTCATCCAGCACGCGGATCGCCTCGATCCGATCGAGCCGAAAAAAGCGCAGCGTCCCATCGTCGCCCGTTGCGACGAGGTACCACATCTGCTCGGCGTAGGCGAGCGAGTGTGGACAGATGGTCCGCGTGCTGCTTTCCGTCGCGCCACCCGCACGATAGCGAAGCTCCACCTTGCGATCGCTCGACAGTGCGCCACGAAGCATCGCGAGATGCTCCGCCGCTCCCGATACGCCGAGGTCGGCATATCGCGTCCCCTCATGCCGGTCGTTCGTCGGCACCCGTGTGATCGTCTCCCTTAACCTCACGAGCGCGCGATCAATCGGTGCCTGCTCGGCCGGCGTACGCTCGCGGCGCAGCATCGAGAGCCCGAGTTCCAGTGCGCACAGCTCCGGCATCGTCAATCGCATGGGCCGGTGAAACTGGTTCGCCGTGACGCAGACGGTGTGTTCCTCGACCAGGATAGACACGCCCTCGACGAATCCGCCCGGCGCGTCGAACCGCTCCGAGATCGACTCGAGATCGCGGAGCAGTTCCGCCGGACTCGTCTCCGCTGCCGCCGCGACCTCCGCCAACCCATGCTCCTCACCATCGGCGAGCCGCGGGATGAGGTGCAGCACCCGCTTGAGCTGCCCGGACGCGGTATCGGTCACGGTCCGTACACGGCGCGCGTGGTGCTCACGATCGTTGCATACTCGCTCACGAGCGCCGGTGGGGCGATCGGCGTCGCGTCACCCGCGAACGAGAACAGCCAGCGCGCGAAGCTGTCTGCTCGTCGCACCTCGAACCGTCGACGCGACGCGATCGCTTCGTCCGCGCGACCCAGCGCCGCGGCGGCGAGCACCGCGCCACTCACGCCGGTGAACTCCACCACCGCTTCGAACGCGTCGCCATCGCCGATCTCCCACGCCTGCCGAGACTGGGCGTGCTCGCGTAGCGAGAAGGCAGGCGGGATCTCATAGTCAGACGTGCCCGCTTTCGACTTGTTCACCGCGGCTGCCTCGATGCGGCTGACGCGGAAGTTGCGCAGCGCGTTTTTTTCCACGTCGCGCGCCGCGAGATACCAATGACCGCTGACGAAGAACAGTCCGTACGGTTCTGCCGATCGCTGCGCACCCGCCGCTGCTCCCATCGCCTGATAGCGGAAGGTCACTCGCTTGCGGCGAAAGAGTGCATCGCCGAGTGTAGCGAGTGTCCGTGCGTCGGCGCGCGGGCGCGGTTTGGCGATCACCGCGCCGCCCGGTCCATCGGTGGCGCCTAGCGGAAGATCGAACGCCAGCTTTCGCACGGCGTTGCGTGCTTCTTCGGCCAGCACCGGATCACCCAACTGCACTGCGCGTCGCGCGCCCTCCACGATCACTTCGAGCTCATCGGGCTCGAAGGCGAGTGTCGTGAGTGAGCGGTAGCCGTAGTGATCCACTGTCGTGGGCCGAACGATGCCGCGGGCCGATACGATGCCGAGGTACGGGAGGTAGAACTCCTTCGTGCGCAGCGTGTACGCGGATTCGTCGCTGCCTTCCTCGCCGATCGATACGATCGGCACGCCGAGGCCAAGCAACTCCGCCTTGTCACGCTCGAACATCCGCTTGAGCGTCTGTGACGGTTCGTCCGCGGCGACGCTTCCGTCCACGAGATAGTCGGGCACGTCGCGCGCGAGCTGCTTGAAGGTCACCGGCATTCGGTGGCCGAGCAGGGCGGCGAGAAGATCGATCCAGCGTTGGGTTTTGGAGGACAAGTGCTAAGCCG
>JANMAY010000180.1:0-1939 GCA_031360095.1 Gemmatimonadaceae bacterium | reverse complement strand
GACGGTGGCGCGCGACTCAGGCGAGCGCTGCGCGAGCGTTCCGAAACACACCGCATCGCACCGCTTCGCGAGCGCGCCTACCTCGTCGGACCACTGCAGGTGATCCCATGCGGTGTTCGAGGCGAACTCGTAGCTCGGCTGTCCATGAGCGTCGAGTCTCACGAGCACAGAACCGGTTGGGTGCCGCGCATCACGCGTCACGGTGGAGCAGTCGACGCCTCGCTCACCCAGGATTCGCAGCGCGTCGTCACCGGCGGTGTCGACCCCCACCGCACCAACCATGCAGGCGTCTGCACCCAGTCCCGCGGCGTGGCACGCAAAATTGGCGGGCGCGCCGCCGAAATGCGCCGCGTCGGGATAGACATCCCACAGAATCTCACCGATGCCGGCAATGACCGGCTGCGTGCTCACGTCGTCACGCCGAGCTGTCGTTGAATGTCTTCGAGCGGCACGCCGCGCGTCTCGGGCACCATCGTGCGCACCCACAGCAGGTGGAGCATCATCATGACACAGAAGAACAGGAACACCGTGCCCGGCGCGAGCAGCGTCACCATCGTCGGGAAAAACGTCGTGAGCAGTGCCGCGAACACCCAGTGCGTCGCGCTGCCGAGCGACTGGCCCGTGGCCCGGTACTGGTTGGGGAAGATCTCGGAGATCAGCACCCAGATCACGGTGCCCTGTCCCAGCGCGTGCGACGCGATGAACGCGAAGATGCACGCCGGGACGATGCCGTAGTGTTGCGTGTAGAATGCCCACGCGCACAGCCCCAGCGACGCGATGTACCCGAACGAACCGATCGTCAGCAGCGTGCGGCGTCCGAGCCGATCGATGAGCCACAGGCCGGCGAAGGTGAACACGAGGTTGGTGATGCCGATGCCGACCGATTGCAGCAGCGATGCTCGCGCACCGAGCCCGGTGAGCGCGAAGATGCGCGGCGCGAAGTAGAGGATGGCATTGATGCCCGACATCTGGTTGAAGAACGCCACCAGGAAAGCGAGCAGGATGGGCACGCGAAGCCGCATGGACCAGAATCCGCGCGTGCTCGTCTGCTGCTCCGACGCAGCGACGATGTCGTCGGCGAACCGCTCGAGTTGCGCAGGCGACGCCTCGGGCTCGATGAGGGCGAGTACCTGCAGCCCGCGAGCGCGGTCGCCCTTGCGCGTGAGCAGCCAGCGAGGGCTCTCGGGAATGATGAGGCACATCACCGAATAGATGACCGACGGAAGTGCCGCCACGCCGAGCATCCATCGCCATGCATTGGCGCCGATGCCGGCGAGCAACGCATTGGAGAGAAAGGCGACGAGAATGCCGAACACGATGTTGAACTGGAACATCGCCGTGAGGCGTCCCCTGTGCGCGGCAGGAGCGATCTCCGCGATGTACAGCGGCGCAACAACGGTGGAGATGCCGATGCCGACACCGCCGAGGAAGCGGGCCGCGATGAACGTCGACACATTCCACGCGAAGGCGCATCCGATAGCGGAGACGATGTACAGTACGCCGATCCAGAGCAGCGTCAGCCGCCGGCCGAAGCGGTCCGCAGGCCAGCCGCCAACGAGCGAGCCGATGACGGTGCCATAGAGCGCCGCGGCCATGGCGACACCGTGGACGGCCGCGCTCAATCCCCACAGGCGCTGGATCGTCTGCTCCGCGCCCGAGATGACGACGGTGTCGAATCCGAACAGAAATCCGGCGAGCGACGATGTGATTGCCCAGAGCACCAGCCGCGGATTCATGCGCCGAAGCTACGGGCGCGGTGGTGCTCCGGCAAATCACCGCCCGGGGGCGTTGGCGCGATCGCGGGCGTCGTGGGGGCAGCGCTCGGAATCGTGCTCTCGGACAGCATGGCATCCGCGCTCGCGCTCACCAGTGCGTTCGCGGTGAGTCCCGATGGCCAGCGCTTTCTCTTCAGTCGTGCGCGGAACCAGGGCCTTGCGCT
>JANMAY010000158.1:0-2719 GCA_031360095.1 Gemmatimonadaceae bacterium | reverse complement strand
ATCACCACGTCGCGCAGCGCGGGTAGCCACGACGTCGAGCCGCAAACGGCCACGCATCTCACACCGACGGCGACGGAGCCCGGTCGTTATGGAACCCTTCGCTGTGCGGCGCTGTCTCGTCCCGCCGTGCCCGTGACGCAGTCGTCCCTGTCTGAACTCGACAAGGATCGCGCGCGCATGGCGCGCTTCGTCCGCGCCGCCTATGGTACCGCCATCCTGCTGCTCTCGGCGATGATGGTCTCCGTGTTCGCCCTCGACGCTGCGCATACCCGACTGGCGTACTGGACCAACCATGCGCGAGAGGTGTCTCGCGTGGGGCGGGACGCGCTCCTGCGGATCGACAACGAGGACGAGCTGCGCGTACGACTCGATTCACTCATCGAGTTGACCGCGGACGAACCGGCGCAGAACCAGCGGGCGCGCACGGCACGACGTGCCGCCACGGTGGCCGTTGCCGGATCGTCGAGCGATGTGCGCGCCCAGCTCACGGCATTCCTCACGCAGCAGGACGAGTTGTATCGCCTCCGGCTATTGCGCGCGCAGCGATTGCACCTGCTGCTTCCCTTGCTGGTGTTGCTGGAGGGACTGCTGCTGCTCTTCGGCATCACGCGCGTGCGCCGCCGCCTGCTGGAGCAAACCGACCTGGCCATGACCCACGGGCGTGACGTGCACATCCGGAATGAACGGCTCGCGCAGCAGTACGGCGAGATGCGTCGGCAAGCGGACCAGCTGACGGAGCAGGCGAGCGACATGGAGGCGCACCAGGCAGACCAGGACGAGACGCTCGAGCAGGTGCGCGAGCAGGGTGAACAGTACGCCAGCCTGCTTGGCTCCATGACGGATTCCGTGTACTCGATCGGCCTCGACCAGCGCATTACCGCGGTGCACCTGTCACCCGAGGTGCAGAAGCGATGGAGCCTCGCCTCCGTGATCGGCCGGACGCCGTCCGAGCGGTTTGGAAGCGAGTCCGCGATCGCGCACGACGAGGCCAATCGCAGGGCGCTCGCGGGAACGCCGGTCACCTTCGAATGGCAACACGAAGTGAACGGGACGCGCCTTTTCTATTCGACCGCGCTCTCGCCCCTCCGCGACGCCAATGGCAACGTGGCCGGTGCCGTGGGTGTCACGCGCGACCACACGGCGGAACGCCAGCACCGTTTCGCGCTGGCGGAATCGGAGCGGCGACTCCGGCAGGCGCAGAAGCTCGAGGCGGTCGGCCAGTTGGCGGGCGGCGTGGCCCACGACTTCAACAACCTGCTCACGGTCATCATTTCGTACACGGAAATGCTGCTGGCCGACCTGCCGGACGACGATGCCAACCGGGAACCGCTCGAGGAAATTCTTCATGCGGGGTCTCGTGCAGCGGAGCTCACGAAACAGCTGCTCACGTTCAGCCGCCGCGAGGCCGTGCAGCCCCGGTTGCTCGATCTCTGCGGCGCCGTGACCGGTGTCGAGCAACTGCTGCGACGCATGGCTGGCCGCGAGGTGACACTCGTCGTGGAATGCGAGGACGGCGCGTGCCCGGTGATGGCGGATACGGGGCAGGTGGGTCAGGTCCTGATGAACCTCGTCATCAACGCGAATGCCGCGATGCCAGGCGGCGGCACGATTCACATCGGGACGAGCCACGTCACCCTCGCCCGCACGTTCGTGGACCGACACCCGAACGTTGCACCGGGCCGGTATGTCAGGCTGTGCGTCTCGGATTCCGGGGTGGGCATGAACGAGGACACGCTCGCCCACCTCTTCGAGCCGTTCTTCACCACCAAGGCACCGGGCGAAGGCACGGGGCTCGGCCTGGCGACCGTCTTCGGCATCGTGCAGCACTGGGGTGGTTGTATCGACGTGACGAGCAGCGAAGGACGGGGAAGCTCCTTCTGCGTGTACCTGCCACTGATATCTGTGACTCCCGCCGAAACTGCCGGGATCGCGTCGCGGGGGCACGATGAGCGGGTGCCTCGCTTCGCTCATGCCGACGACGCTCCGCTACCCCTTGCGGCAATCGCCGAAGCGCAGGTCCAGTGAGTTGCTCACGACATGACTCACCTATTGCTTGTTGCTCACGAGCACGATCACCGGTCCGCCGTTCGCATTGATGCCGAACCGGTTCGCCGCGTCGTTCGCATCGTGGTACCGGATCTCGAAGTGGGACGCGAGGCCGCGCGCGGGAAAGGAGGCGAGCTGGCGGGTGGGCTGCAACGGACCGAAGTCCATTGAGATCTGGAGGGTGCCCGCCCCGGCATTGCTGAAACTCTGCGGGCCAGTGGTGCGAAAGAAGGTCGGTCGCAGGTAGCGAATGGCCCGCTCCGTGTCCATGCTCCGCAGGATGGGATCCTGGAGTTCCTCGTTCGAGATGACGTAGGGTCGTACGGCCGGTCGCGGGGCCGTGTCGGGAGTCACCGATGGACTTGCACAGGAGGCCGTGATCATCAGCAGCGCGGCGAGCAAGCGACGGGTAGTATCCATGGTATACCTCGACAGCGAAGCGCGGGATTGCGATGTCGGGCGGTGCCTGCACCCGATTGGGCGTTACAGGATGTTGCGCAAAGGCCGACGGTTCGGCAAGACGCACGGTTGGTCCCTGGCCCTCCACCCCGACCTCGTCCCTCACGCTTGTTGACCAGACCCCCACGCCCCGTCCAGGGCGAGTCGCGCATGCTGCACGCCATCCAGGGGCGGGCGTTCAACTACTTCCGCAACGAAACCAACCTGGCCAACG
>JANMAY010000149.1:0-10759 GCA_031360095.1 Gemmatimonadaceae bacterium | reverse complement strand
ATCAGCCTGATGCTCGGCGAAGACATCGCGCGTCGGTCGGCCGAAGTGGGCTACTGGATCGGGCGGGCCTTCTGGGGCCGCGGGATCGCGGTCGATGCACTCCGCAGCACGACGCAGTACGCCTTCGAGACACTCGAGCTTGCGCGCGTGTTCGCGGTGCCGTTTTCCAGGACCACGCGCTCGGCGCGGGTGCTGGAGAAAGCCGGTTATGTGCGCGAAGGCATCATGCGCCACAGCGCCGTGAAGGAGGGCCTGCTCCTGGACCAGCTGTTGTACGCGGCGTATGCCGACCGTTCAAGTGCTATTCTCGCGCAAACGCAGAGTCGAACGCAACTCGAGACGGCGTGAAGTCGACCGATTTAACGAACGCGCACGACTCCCGCGCGCCATGCTCGCGATCCATCCCGATGTCTTCCCACTCGACCGACAGCGGACCCTCGTAGCGCGCCGCGTTCAAGCGGCGAATGAGCTGCTCGAAATCAATGCGGCCGCGGCCAAGGGAGCGGAACTCCCAGTTCCGGTCCGGGTGGCCAAACGCGAGATGCCCGCCGAATACACCCGATGGCGTGGGCTTCTCGGACCACCACACGTCCTTCATGTGCACGTGAAAGATGCGATCGGCGAAGCGGTCGATGAAGCCGAGATAGTCCACGCCCTGATAGCCGAGATGGCTTGGATCGTAGTTGAAGCCGAATGCGGAACGGTTGCCGATCGCAGAGAGGGTGCGCTCCGCTGACGAAATGTCGAACGCGATTTCGGTGGGATGCACCTCGAGCGCAAAGCGAACGCCAACCTCGTCGAAGACGTCGAGGATGGGATTCCACCGTTTCGCGAAGTCGTCGAAGCCGGCATCGATCCACGCCTCGGACACAGGAGGAAAGGCGTAGAGCATCGGCCAGATCGAGGAGCCGGTAAAGCCGGACACGGTGTTGACGCCCAACTTGGCCGCGGCGCGTGCCGTGTCCTGCATCTCCTTTGCGGCGCGCGCGCGAACGCCCTCTGTCTTTCCGTCACCCCACACGTGCGGAGGAATGATCGCCTTGTGCCGCTCGTCGACGGCGTCGCAGACGGCCTGACCCACGAGATGGTTGCTGATGGCGAACAGTTGGAGCCCGTACTTCGCGAGCAGGTCGCGTCGGCCCTGACAATAGCCGTCTTCGGCGATGGCCCGCGCAACATCGAAGTGATCGCCCCAACAGGCGAGCTCGAGTCCATCGAAGCCAAACTCCTTGGCCTTTTTGGCAACCGTTTCGAGAGGCAGGTCGGCCCATTGGCCGGTGAAGAGTGTGACGGGTCGAGTCATGAATTCAGCTGGTGGGTGTTGCCGAGGTGCGGATCCCTCGACGTCGCTCGGGATGACAAACGCTCAGCGTCCTGGCGGATCGTATGACGCGTCGACCCACGCGCCATCACGTCCGCTGCGGAGCGCCGTCTGGATGAAGTGCACTCCACTCGCGCCATCGCGCACCGTGGGGAAATCGAGGTCGAGCGGATCGGGCGTTTCACCGGCGATGCGCGCCCGAATAACGCGCATGGCACTCGAGTAAATGTTCGCAAACGATTCGAGCAGCCCTTCGGGATGTCCCGCGGGCATGCGCGTACCTCGCTGCGCAGCGGGCACGAGGTGCGCGTGACCGGGTTTGTAGACCTCGGTTGGACCGTCGGGGTGGCGCACGTACAGGAAGTTTGGATCTTCCTGATGCCACTCGAGCGACGCGCTGGTGCCGTACACGCGAATGCTGAGACGATTCTCCTCGCCGACGGAAATCTGCGAGCAAAAAAGAATTCCTTTCGCGCCGCCCTGGTAGTGAACCAGCATGTTCGCGTCGTCATCGATGCGCCGGCCCGGCACCATCGTGCTGACGTCGGCAAAGAGCCGCTCCATTTCCAGCCCAGTGATGTATTTCGCGAGATGCTCGGCGTGCGTGCCAATGTCACCGATTGCGCCGGCACCGGCACGCGCGGGATCCGTGCGCCAGCCAGCTTGCTTCTGCCCCGTTTGCTCCAGCGGAGTCGCGAGCCAGCCCTGTGAATATTCAACAACGATCTTTCGCACCGTACCCAGCGCACCCGCGGCGACGAGCGCACGGGCCTGTTTCACCATCGGGTATCCCGCATACGTGTGCGTGAGCGCGAACACGACGTCGTGCTTCTTGACGAGGCGACACAACTCCTCGGCATCCTCGAGCGTCGTGGTGAGCGGCTTGTCGCAGATGACGTGGAAGCCGCGCTCGATGAACGCCTTGGCGGAGGGGAAGTGCAGATGGTTCGGTGTGACGATCGACACGAAGTCGATACGCTCTCCCGGCGGAAGCGCGGCCTCACCGGTTGCCATCTCCTCGAAGGTCGAGTAGACGCGGTTCGATGCGAGTCCGTACGCCTCGCCCTGCTCGCGCGATTTGGCCGGATCGGACGAGAAGGCGCCGGCAACGAGCACGGCGAGGCCGTCGAGTGTCGCGGCCCGATTGTGCACGGCGCCGATGAAGGCGCCCGGGCCGCCACCCACCATTCCAAAGCGAAGCGGTCGGTGGACTGTCATCGCGCCGATGGAGTGAAGTCTGCCGGCATGCGTCCGGCCGCGATTCGTATTCCCTGAAGAATGCTGGTGAGGTAGTCATCCCGCTTCCACGTCTCGCCAAAGTGGCCGAGCACGTTCACGTACACGCGTCCCTTGCCGTAGTGCTTGATGAATGCGAGCGGATGATCGGTGCGCGTCGTGTCGTTGACGCTCGTGAGATCCAGCGACAACAGGACGTGGCTGTTCGGACGCGGATTGCGATCGAGGTAGTAGTACTCCTCTTTGAACATGACGCTGGACCCGAAGTGCTTCACGGCAGCATTCGTTTGGTCCTCGACGATCACGCGCGCCTCGCGAGTGAAGGGATGACTCAGGAAGAGTCCTCCGCCCACGATGTTTCTGTACTCCTGCCATCCATAGAACGCGTCCACGCCGGAGTGGGTGACGGCCAACCCCTTTCCTTCGCGCACGAACGACACGATGGCCTCTTGCTGCGCTTTCGACACCGCGTTGGCGATCGGCGTCTTCGGCGACCGCACCGCCGCGCGCGAGGCAGAATCATTGGGATTGGGCGGAACGATGCGCAGCGTCGAATTGTTCAGAAACAGCACATCATACTTCGCGAGATTGGCCTCATTGAGCGCCGATGGGTCTTCGGTGAAATCGAAGCGAAGGTCCGACCCCGCTTCGGCGTCCTTCAGCCGCTGCGTCGACGCGACGATGGCGTCGGTATGGCGGAAGCCTTGGGTCGCCGTGACGACGAGGACGCGGATGGGGGAATTCTGCGCAACCTGCCGATTGGTACTGCACGCCGTGAGGGCCGCGACGCAGGCCAGAGTCCATTCGAGCTTTCTCAATGCAACCTCCGCTGTTGACACGTCACGGTAATCTACTGCGGCACGATCTGATAACTCACGAACGCCAGATATTGGCTGTTGGGTGACCACGACGCCACGTTGATCGTGCCCTGGCCGCCGAACAACTTGGTCAACTCCTCCACGGCGCGCGTGCCGAGTGTCATCACACGCAGCCGCACGTTCTTGTTCTCGGGATGGTCTCCGACGCCGCGCTCATAGGACAGAAACGCGACGAGCTGTCCGTTGGGCGAAATGTGCGGAAACCAGTTGTCCGCCTCGTCGTTGGTGATCTGCTCCTGCTCGGAGCCATCCCGCTTCATACGCCAGATCTGCATGGTGCCCGAGCGATCGGAATTGAAGTAGATGTACTGCCCGTCGGGAGAATACTCCGGACCATCATCCTTGCCGGGGTTCGTCGTCAATCGGGTTTCCGCGCCGCCGCTCGCCGAGATGGTGTAGATGTCGAAATTACCGTTGCGCTCGCCGCAGTAGGTGAGCGTCTTCCCATCCGGCGACCAGCCGTGGAAATAGGAGGGTCCCAGCGGTGTCACTAGCGTCGCCGGGCCACCCGCGACGGGCATGGTGTAGATGAGTGATGGACGGCGTCCGCCCAACAGCTGCGAATTATCGCTGAATGCCCAGGTCGTGCCGTCGAACGACAGACCATGATCGTTGTTGATGTTCGTCAGGATGCCAAGGTCTACGATTTCGGGCGTACGCAGGCGATTGGGGTTTGCTGGCTGGCCAGGCAAATCCGCCTGCACCTTGAACAGACGGCCCTTCGAATTGAAGTAGAGGGTGTTGGTGGCATCCGGAAACCAGTTCGGCGCCTCGATCCGTTGTGGCTGCGTGACGACGTGCACCACTCGGCGATCCTTGGAGCGCAGGCTGATCGTCTCGAGCGTGTTGATGAGTGTCGTTGCCGTTCCGAGCGGCGCCGGCGTGGTGAGGGCAACGCGGGAAAACGTCGCGGTCTCGAGACGAATCGCGTTGTGCGCAGACACCGCCAGCCCGACGTAGAAGTCGCCGGTGAGGCGCACCCTGGCGGCGCCGCCCGCGGGCCGGAGTGGTTCGCCCGCGCCGGCCACCGACATCGAGACATACTCGCCGCGCTTCTCGATGCGAATGCGTGTCGGGCGAACCACGTTCGCCTGTATTTCGTGCGTCGCGGCGCCTTTGGCGTCACGCCACTGGAGAGAGGTCAGTCCGTCGCCGTGCGTGGCCGCGTCGGCGTAGGGAGAATCGGGGTCGAGGGTCTGCCGGACGACGAGGCACGCCTTGCGATGCGGGTCGGGCGCGCTGCCGCGTGGTGCGCTTCCCGTGAACTCGACGTCTGCCTCGAGCGCGATGTCGCCGGAGACTTTGATCCACACATAATGAAAGTGATCGGCCGTGGCCCACATGTTCGCGCCGCCGCCGGTGACGACGTATCGCCCCGTCGCAGCGTCGAACGTGGCGGACCCCGATCCGAGGCTGGAAGGACTGCCGACGTCCTCGTGGCTCGTGAAAATTCCCAAACTCGGCGCGGCGGAGCGCAGGCCGGCACTCGCACAGGCGACACTGAGGAAGACGGCGGTGATGACGAGTGTGACAGAACGGCTCATGATGCCCTCTAAGGTGCAGATTCTTCGACTCGCGCTTCGGACTCGCTCGGATGACAGGCAGAAAATCGACGCCCACGACGCACAGCGCCAGTGGCGCTCTGCCCGGTCCGTTGCCATCTTCGCGCACCACACCGCCGCGAGGATGAACAAATGCTCGTGAAATCAAAAACGCTGGCGATCCTCGCACTGGCCTGCTGCGCCGTCACGGCGCATGCCCAGAAGTTTCCCCAGCTCGCAAAAACTCCGCCCATGGGCTGGAATAGCTGGAACCGCTTCCAGTGCAATGTGAGCGAGACACTCATTCGCGAAACCGCGGACGCCATGGTGTCCAGCGGCATGCGCGACGCGGGCTATCAATACGTGAATATCGACGACTGCTGGCATGGCAGCCGAGACAGTCTCGGTTTCATTCAGCCGGACGCGGCGCGTTTCCCGTCCGGCATCAAGGCACTCGCGGACTACGTCCACTCCAAAGGGTTGAAGCTCGGCATCTATTCCGACGCGGGGTGGAAGACCTGCGGGGGCCGACCGGGCAGCCGAGGCTACGAGTTTCAGGATGCGCAGCAGTATGCGAGGTGGGGAGTGGACTACCTCAAGTACGACTGGTGCAATGCCGACTCGCTCAAGGCGTCCGGCGCATATCTCACGATGCGCGACGCGCTGTATCGTGCCGGCCGCCCCATGGTGTTCAGCATCTGCGAATGGGGCGACAACCAGCCGTCGACATGGGCGCCGGCCACCGGGCATCTCTGGCGCACCACGGGCGACATCACGAATTGCTGGGACTGCGAGTTGAGCCACGGCTCCTGGTCGCAGTGGGGCGTGCTGCGCATTCTCGACAAGCAGAAACCGTTGAGGAAATTCGCGGGGCCGGGGCACTGGAACGATCCCGACATGCTCGAAGTGGGCAACGGCATGACGGTCACCGAGGATCGCGCGCACCTCACGATGTGGGCGATGCTCGCCGCGCCGTTGATCGCGGGCAACGATCTCCGCGCGATGTCGGAGGAGACGCGGGCGAGCCTCACGAATCGCGACGTCATCGCCATCGACCAGGACAGCCTTGGCGTGCAGGGCTTCCCCTACAAGGCCATGCTCGACGGCGTCGAGATCTGGTTCAAGCCGCTTGCTGCCGGCGAGTGGGCAATGGCCATTCTCAATCGCGGCGGCGCGGCACAGACCGTTGCCTTCGATTGGTCGAAGGAGAATGTCGGCGACGACATGAACGGGCGGAACGCGGACTTTGGAAAGACCAGGTATCAGGTGCGGGATCTGTGGAGGAAGCGTGAGGCGGGAACGACGGCGCAGCCGCTGTCGGTGGTGGTCCCGGCGCATGGAGCGGAGCTCTTTCGTCTGCGCAGGATGTGACGCAGCGGCAACGGCATTACCATCACGGATTTTCACAGCCAAACCCGCGGATACGACACCGAAAATCCCTCTCACTTGCGGTATCCGGGATTTTTGTCTGGGCAATCCGTGAGGGGATAGGTGTTCAACAGAGTGATGCTATCAGTATGTGGTCCCCCAGAACTGTGACAAACCAACCAAAGCGGGATAGGTAACCAGACCATGTCGCCATTCATCGCCGAGCTCGTCGGCACCATGATTCTCATCATTCTTGGCGACGGCGTCGTTGCCAACGTCGTGCTTCAGCGAACCAAAGGGCACAATGCCGGCTGGATCGTGATCACCCTGGGCTGGGCGCTGGCGGTGACGTTCGGCGTCTACCTGGTGAACCCCATCAGCGGTGCGCACCTCAACCCTGCCGTCACGATCGGCCTCGCGAGCATCGGCAAGTTTCCGTGGGCGCAAGTGCCAGCGTACATCGCCGCGCAGATCATCGGCGCGTTTCTCGGCGCCACCGTCGTGTGGCTCACGTATCATCCGCACTTCGAGGTGACGGAAGACAAGGGCGACAAGCTGGCCGTGTTCTGCACGGGCCCTGCGATTCGACGGACGCTGCCGAATCTTCTGACGGAAATCGTCGCCACGTTCATGCTGGTGCTCGGCGTGCTGGCAATTCTGCGTCCTGAGAACCTCGTGCCCAACAGCGGATTCGAGAAAGGGTTCGCGCCCTTTCTCGTGGGCCTGATCGTTGCCGCCATCGGCCTGTGTCTCGGCGGTCCGACAGGATATGCGATCAATCCGGCGCGCGATTTCGGACCGCGCCTGGCGCACGCGCTGTTACCCATTTCCGGGAAGGGCGGGAGCGACTGGGGCTACGCGTGGATCCCGATCGTTGGTCCCATCATCGGCGGCGTGCTCGGTGCGGTGTTCTTCCAGTTCATGTGGTGACCAGCATGAAATACATTCTCGCGCTCGATCAGGGCACGACGAGCTCGCGCGCCATCATCTTCGACAGGAAGGGCGCGATCGTCGCAGACGCGCAGCAGGAATTCCGGCAGATCTTTCCAAAGCCCGGCTGGGTGGAACACGATGCCGATGAGATCTGGGCATCGCAGTCGAGCGTTGCCGCCGATGCGCTGCGCAAGGCGGGGTTGGCCTCGTCGGACATCGCGGCCATCGGCATCACCAATCAGCGCGAAACGACTGTCGTGTGGGATCGCGCGACCGGGCGCCCGATTGCCAACGCGATCGTCTGGCAAGATCGTCGCACCGCAGGAGCGTGCGACCGCTTGAAGAAGGCGGGCAAGGCGGCGATGATCCGGCGAAAGACCGGACTCGTCGTGGACGCCTACTTCTCGGGGACCAAGCTGCAATGGATTCTCAAGAACGTTCCTGGTGCCCGAGCCCGTGCGCGCGCGGGAGAGTTGGCGTTCGGCACCGTCGACTCATGGCTCGTCTGGAACCTGACCGGCGGACGCACGCACGTCACCGACGTGAGCAACGCGTCGCGCACGATGCTCTTCAATCTCAAGACGCTCGATTGGGACGACGAACTGCTGAAGCTCTTCGACGTGCCGCGCGCGATGCTTCCCGAGGTGCGTGACTCGAGCGAGGTGTACGGCGAGTGCACGCTCTGGGGCGGCGCCATTCCCATCGCCGGCATCGCCGGCGATCAGCAGGCAGCGCTGTTTGGTCAGGTATGCCGGCAACCGGGCATGGTGAAGAACACCTACGGCACCGGGTGCTTCATGTTGATGAACACCGGCACGAAGCCGGTCGCCTCGAAAAACAACCTGCTCACGACGGTCGCGTGGCGCATTGGCGGCCGTACGGAATACGCCCTCGAAGGCAGCATCTTCATTGCGGGCGCCGTGGTGCAGTGGCTGCGTGATGGGCTCGGACTGATCAAGACGGCTGCTGAAGTCGAGTCACTCGCTGCGCAGGTGGCGGACAACGGAGGCGTGTTCCTCGTGCCAGCCTTCGCCGGATTGGGTGCGCCACACTGGGATCAATACGCCCGAGGGCTCGTCGCCGGCATCACGCGTGGTACGACCGCCGCGCATCTTGCGCGCGCGGCGTTGGAGGGCATCGCCTATCAGGTGTATGACGTGCTTCAGGCGATGCAATCCGATTCGGGCATCAAGCTGAAGGAGCTTCGCGTCGACGGCGGCGCGTGTGCGAACAATCTGCTCATGCAGTTTCAGGCCGACGTACTCGGCGTCCCCGTCATCCGCCCGCGCGTGTCCGAGACGACGGCACTTGGTGCGGCGTATCTCGCCGGGCTCGCCGTGGGATACTGGAAGGACACGGCGGAAATCGCGAAGCAATGGCAGGCGGATCGCCGCTTCGTCCCCACCATGAAGGCCGCGCAGCGCAGGGCGCTTCTGGCCGGTTGGACGAAGGCGCTGGCGCGTGCGAAGCGATGGGAGGATGTGAGCTGAAAATCGCGTCCGCAATTCTTACTCTTTGCCTCTGCGCGACGGCGAGCGCCGCGCAGCAGGCAGCGCCGCCCTTTCCGGTCCACATCCGCGTCGACGCATCGCGCACGTTCGGCGACTTGAAGCCGATCTATCGTTTTTTCGGCGCCGACGAGCCGAACTACGCGACGATGAAGGACGGACGGAAGCTCCTCACCGAGCTTGGCCAGCTCGGCGAGCCGCAGGTGTATTTTCGCGCGCACAGCCTGCTCGTCACCGGCGATGGCACCCCGGCACTCAAATGGGGCAGCACCAACGTCTACACCGAAGACGCACAGGGCCGACCCGTATATGACTGGACCATCGTCGATCACATCTTCGAGACGTATCTGGCGCGAGGCATCAAGCCGTATGCGCAGATCGGCTTCATGCCACGAGCACTGTCCATCACGCCCGACCCGTACCAGCACGAATGGCGGCCCGGACTCCCGTACAACGACGTGTACACTGGCTGGGCCTATCCGCCAAAGGACTACGCGAAGTGGGGAGAGCTCGTATACCAGTGGGTGAAGCACTGCGTGGAGAAGTTCGGTCGCGCTGAAGTGGAGCAGTGGTATTGGGAAGTATGGAACGAACCGAACATCGGCTATTGGCGCGGCACGCCGGAAGAGTTCCACAAGCTGCACGACCATGCCATCGCCGGCGTGCGCCGAGCACTGCCCACGGCGCGCGTGGGCGGGCCCGATGTTGCGGGGAGCGGCGGAACGTTCATGCAGGACTTTCTGGAGCACGCGCTTCGCGGGACGAACCATGCGACGGGCACCGTCGGGACGCCGCTCGACTTCGTGTCGTTCCACGCCAAGGGTGCACCGAGCTTCGTGGACGGACATGTCCGCATGGGCATCGCGGCGCAGCTGAAAACGATCGACCAGGGATTCGCGCGCATCGCCTCTTTTCCGCAGCTCAAGTCGACTCCCATCGTCATCGGCGAATCCGATCCCGATGGATGCGCCGCGTGCCAAGGTCCTCAGCTCGGCTACCGAAACGGGACCATGTTCTCGAGCTACACCGCGGCAGTGTTCGCCCGCAAGCATCTCCTCGCGGAACGCCATGGTGTGAATCTCGTTGGTGCGCTCACGTGGGCGTTCGAGTTCGAGGACCAGCCGTACTTCGCCGGCTTCCGTGCATTGGCGACGAATGGCATCGATCTGCCCGTGCTCAATGTATTTCGGATGATGGCCATGCAGACCGGCCGTCGCGTATTCGTCGAGAGCTCCGGCGATCTCGGCATCGAAGCGATCATGCGCGACGGTGTGCGCGGGGCGCCCGATGTGTCGGCGCTCGCGGGCCTCGCGCCGGGTAAGCTGGCGGTGCTCGTCTGGCACTACCACGACGACGATGTGCCGGGCGCGGAGGCAAGCGTGCAGCTTGTGTTGAATGGGCTTCCGCGCATCGAGGGAGCACGGGTGACGCACTACCGTATCGACGAGATGCACAGCAACGCCTACGCGGAGTGGAAGCGGATGGGCTCACCGATCGCGCCGACGCGGCCGCAGTACGCTCAGCTCGAGGCAGCAGGCCGGCTTGGGCGATTCGATGCACCCACTTCCATTCGCGTCGAAAAGGGAACCGCGTCAATCGGGTTCGGCCTGCCACGTCAGGCGGTTTCCCTCCTCGTGGTGGAATGGTTGCCCGTGCAGTGACACGCCTCTCACCATATCATTGCCTTCTCGCGTCTCGAGGATTTGATGTCATGACCACGTCCTGTTCGCACGTCAGCACGTCCCGCAGCCGCCACCAATTTGGCTTGTGGCTCGTCGCGGCCGCGCTTGTACCGGCTCTCGCCTCCGGCGGATTCGCCCAAGCGTCCCTCCGCGGGACTTCGGCAGTGCGCGCCGAGCGGATGCGAGTGCTGTTCCTGGGGGATGAAGGTCATCACCGGCCCGCCGTACGCGCGAAGGAGATCCTTCCTGTGCTCGCCGGCAACGGCATCGACCTGTTCTACACTGACGATCG
>JANMAY010000111.1:0-3081 GCA_031360095.1 Gemmatimonadaceae bacterium | reverse complement strand
CGCGGCGCGCTGCCTGGAGGCCAAGATTGCCGAGGCTGAAGGTGAGCTGCACATACGCCGAGGCGAAGTTGCTGTCCTTGGCGATCGCCTCCTCGTATAGCGGAATCGCCTTCTGATCGTTCCCCTCCACCGTATTTGCGCGCAGACCGGCCGCGAAGGCGCGCAGTGCGTCGAGTGACGCGGTGGTGACCTGAGCGAGCGCCGGTGCATCGCTCACGCTCTTGAGCGATTCACCGATCTTGCCGCGAAGCGCGCGCGTGAGCCGATCGATCGCGGGGATGATCTCGCCCGCGTTGGCCGCCGACTCCCGGTAGACCGCGAGCTCATCGCCGGAGTTGGCGCTCACCAGCCGCGTCGTGATGATGTAACCCGCTCCCACGGCGGCGACGTTTCCGGTAACCACGGCCTTGATGCCCTCACGCACCGCGATCTCTCTTGCGAGGGCGAGGTCGATACGCGTCGTCGGCTTGCGCTGCATGCGGCCGAGCGCGGCGACGAGATTGTTGGTGGACACGACGTTCACCGCGCGCGACTGCGAGAGGTTGGTGCGGACCGCTTCGGAGAGTACTTCGCCGAGTGCGGAGTCTTTCGCGGCGGCGTCGAAGGCGGCGACGAGCACGCGGTCCTGCGCCGTGAGCTTGCCGGAGGCGAGCAAGGAGCCCGCGGGCCCGATGCCGAGTACGCGGAGCACCAGGAAGCCAGCGACGAGCAGCGCAAAGATCGAGATGGCCACGATCCCACCGCGTGCGGTGCGTCGCCACGTCATCAACGGGCTCGCCTTCACCGCCAGCTGCGCCATCGTTCCGGTCGAACCTGCGCGCACCACCGATCCGTTCGGCGTGAGCGTGGGTGTGGCGTTCGCAATCGTGCGCGTCACGTACTGTGTGTAGCCCGTGAAGAGGATGACCGGGAATCCGAGAGCCATGACGACCAGCGCGCCCGCGAATACCCATTCCGGAAATCCCTGCGTGGTGACCAGCAGCCGCGCGACGACCGCGACGACGATGAATGCGGCGGCATACAGCGCCATTGCTCGCAGGAACAATCCGCGCCCATGGGAGAATGCTGGCACTGCGGCGCCCGGCATCGACGTCGAGGCATCGAGCTGAGACAGGATTTCGTCCGCGCTCGCCGGGCGATGTGCGGGATCCTTGGCGAGGCACTGCATCACCAGCTGTGCGAGCGTTGGTGGACAGTCCGGCCGCAGCTCCGCGACAGGTCGCGGCGTTTCCCCCATGTGCGCAGCGAGCAGTTTGTGCGGCGGCAGGCCGTGGAAGGGTGGATGACCGACGATCAGCTCATACGCCATGCAGCCGAACGCGTAGATGTCGGCGCGGTGGTCGGTATCGGGATCGCCGGCCGCCTGCTCCGGTGCCATGTACGCCGGCGTGCCGATGGACGTCCCGAGCTGCGTGAGCGTCGCCCCCACCGGGCGTTCCTGCGCGGCGGCAATGGCCTTGGCGATGCCGAAATCGGCGACGACCGCCGTGCGACCCGAGAGGAGAATGTTGTCGGGCTTGATGTCGCGGTGAACGACGCCGCGCTCGTGCGCGTAGGCGAGCGCCTTCGCCACGTCGCGCAGGATCTCGACTGCCTGGCCGAGCGGCACCGGCCCGCTCGCGAGGCGCGCGCGAAGGCTTTCGCCTTCGACGAACGGCATCGTATAGAAGGGAAGTCCATCGACCTCTCCCGCGGCGATGACTGGCAGGATGTTGGCCTGCTGCAGCGATGCCGCCAGCCGGATCTCGCGCTCGAAACGCTCGGCGGAAATCGCGGCGGCCAACTCGGGCGCGAGGATCTTGACGACGACCTTTCGGCCGAGGCGGTGTTCGGTGGCCACGAACACCCGCGACATTCCGCCGCCGCCGAGCTCGCGCTCTATGGTATGCGTGCCGCTGAGCGATTCCTGGACGCGCTGCCGAAGTTCCATGGATGCTGGAGAGGGATGAGCTGCGCGTGCCGAGGGTGCAAAGATGGTCGCGCGGGGGCACTCTGGCCAGACAGAATGGTCGATTGCTCGCGTTGCCGCGTCGTGTTGCAATCAACTCGAACTCGCACCAACGTTCTTCCGAGCAGTTGGCTCTCTGAACTCTGCCAACACAACTGGAGTGACAAGATGAGCATGGACCGTCGTCGATTCGTGGGTACCATCGCGGGGGCCGCGCTCGCTCCTCTGGCGCCAAGCGGGACCGTTGGGGCGCTCTCCACTCTCGGGTCCGAGCCCGCTGGCCGGGCGACGCCAGCCATGCCGGGTATCACCAGCGTTCTCCACCCGCCCACAGCCACCCGCAACCGTCACTATCCGAGCAACCGGGCGCCGCTCCTTCCTGAACGCTTCGTCAAGCTACCCGTCGGCGCCGTCACGCCGCGCGGATGGCTGCGTCGCCAACTCGAGCTCCAGCGCGACGGGCTCACCGGCCACCTCGGCGAGATCAGCAAGTGGCTCTCCAAGAACGACAACGCTTGGCTGAGCAAGGACGGCAAGGGGAAGCACGGGTGGGAGGAGCTCCCGTATTGGCTCAAGGGCTACGGGAACATCGGCTATGTGCTGAACGACGCCGCGATGATCCGCGAGACCAAGTTCTGGATCGACGCGGTCATCGAGAACCAGCGCCCGAACGGCGACTTCGGTCCGGACGTGTTCAAGGGGCAGGGGCGGCGCACTCCGTCCCGCGACCTGTGGACGAACATGCCCATGCTGTTCTGCCTGCAATCGTATTACGAGCACGCGAAAGACCCGCGTGTGCTTCGCCTCATGGAGAATTACTTCGCGTGGCAGCGCACCATCCCAAACGACCAGTTGCTGAAAGACTACTGGGAGCACAGTCGCGGCGGGGACAACCTCTACAGCGTCTACTGGCTGTACAATCGCAACGGCGACGCGTCGCTGCTCGAACTGGCGGAGAAGATCCACCGCGCAACCGCGGACTGGTCGCAGAAGGAGAAGCTTCCCAACTGGCACAACGTCAACGTCGCCCAGTGTTTCCGCGAGCCGGCCACGTGGTGGTTGCAGAGCCACGACCAGCGTCACCTCAACGCCACGTACGACGACTTCGATCTGATCCGCCAGCTCTATGGTCA
>JANMAY010000096.1:0-12467 GCA_031360095.1 Gemmatimonadaceae bacterium | reverse complement strand
CGCATCGGGCCGGCGTTTCTGTTTCCCGGCCCTGGGTATGGCGGGTCGTGCTTTCCGAAAGATGTGAAAGCGCTCGTCCGGACCGCCAAGGCAGTCGGTGTTCCCCTCCGCGTGCTCGACGCCGTGGAAATGGCGAATGATGCACAAAAGCATCGGCTGTTCGAGAAGCTCCAGAAGTGTCTCGGCTCCGTGAAGGGAAAGCGCATCGCGGTGTGGGGTCTCGCATTCAAGCCCAACACCGATGACATGCGCGAGGCCCCGTCGCTCGTTTTGATCGAGGCGCTGCTCGGCGCGGGCGCCGAGGTGGTTGCGCACGATCCCGTGGCGATGCACGAAACGGAGCGACGGATCGGGAAGTCCATCACCTATGCCGACTCCTCGTATGCGGCGTTGGATGGTGCCGATGCACTGGTCGTCGTCACGGACTGGAACGAGTACCGGCATCCGGATTTCGTCCGCATCAAGAGCACGCTCAAGCACCCTGTCGTGATCGACGGGCGCAATCTCTACGACACGCGCAAAATGCGATCGCTCGGCTTCACGTACGAGTCGATCGGCCGAGGAGCGACGACGTGAGGGTGTCAATCACCGGCGCGCCAACCGAGGGCAATGGGGGTAGCGGAAACCCCGCCGGTCCGCGCGGTGTCTATGACGTGGCCAAGTGCTTCGAACGGCGGGCCGGTTATCTTTCTCGGGCTCATCTCGAACCGATTGCCCTTTTGCGGGTATTGTCTTCCGATATGCTCTCATCTCGCCGGGCGCTGCTCGTCGCGCTGCTCCTCGCAGTCGCCGCGTGCCACCCCGACTTTCAGGTCACGAACTACGCCACGAACGACAAGCTCTACCGCGCCGCGATGGACGAATACGCGGCTCGCCGGTGGGACAATGCCGTGTTGGCGTTCGAGAAGCTGACCACTGATTTGCCGGCGCGCGACACGCTGTTACCGCGCGCCCATTGGTATCTGGCGAAGGCGCACGCGGAACAGGGCGAGCACGTGCTCGCGGCGACCAGCTATTCTCGCCTCGTCGAAAGCTTTCCCGACGACACGCTGTCCGACGACGCGGCGCTCGAGGCCGCGCGCTCGTACCGAAAGATGTGGCGCAAGCCCGCGCTGGATCCCACGTACGGCGAAACGGCGCTCGCCACCTACAACACGCTCCTCGGCCTCTATCCGCAGTCGCCCCTCATTCCGGCGGCAAAAAAGGAGCTCAGCGACCTCGAGGAGATGTTCGCGCAGAAGAATTACATCTCAGGGATGTACTACTTTCGGCGCAAGGCATTCGATTCCGGGATCATTTACTTCAAGGAGATCCTGACGAAGTACCCGCAGTCGGCCACGTCGCGTCTCGCGCAACTGCGTCTTGTCGATTCGTACAAGGAGATACGCTACAAGGAAGACGCGGCCGACGCCTGCGCCGTGCTGCGCCGATCGTACCCGGACGACGCCGACGTCAAGACCGCCTGCGCGGGAATCGCGACGCCGGTGGTGGGGCCCGTGCCCGCGGCTGGCAACGCGCCGCCCTCCACGACTGGCCCTCCAACGACGCCGCCGGCGACGTCGCCCGCGCGCTGAGGCGTGCGTCTCGGGATCTTCGGCGGGAGCTTCGATCCGCCACACCTCGGGCATCTGCTCCCTGTCATCGACGCGGCTGAAGCACTTGGCCTGGACGCCGTCCATTTCGTCCCGGCCGCGCAGCAGCCTTTCAAGGTCGATGGGGGGGGAGCAGTCGCGACGGGCCCACATCGCCTCGCGATGACAGAGCGCCTCGTGGCCGGCATCTCTGGCTTCGTGGCCGACGCGTCGGAAATCAATCGGACGGGGTTATCTTTCACGGTTGACACCGTGGCGGAGATGGCGGCGAAGTTGCCCTCGGCGGAGCTTGTGCTCCTGCTCGGTGCGGACGCGTATGCCCTCTTTATGAAGTGGCGGGACCCGGAGCGGATCCGGGCGCTGGCGACGGTTGCCGTCCTCGTGCGAGGCGACGACGCGCCTCCGGCAAAGGATCACGCTTCGGTGCAGATGCTACAGACGCGGCGGGTGGACATCTCGTCCACGGAGCTGCGCGCTCGGGTGGCTGACGGGCGCACCATTCGCGGTTTCATGCCGGATGCGGTAGCGGATTACATCGCGGCGCATCGGCTGTATCGGTAGAGGATTGCATGTTCAAGCGCGTACTGACCGCCGTGCTCGGCACACGTCACGAGCGGGAACGGAAACGAATTCAGCCGATCCTGGATGCGATTCATTCGCAGGAGGAACGGCTCGCCACTGTTTCGGATGACGAGCTTCGCGCGCAAACGGCGAAGTTCCGAGCGCTGCTCCACGAGCGCACGCATGAACTGGAAACGCGAGCCACGGCGCTGCGCGAGGAGAAACGTTCCGCGGCGGATGCCGCTGAGCGTGACCGCATCGACATGGAGCTCGGCGGAGCGGATGGCAGCGGAGGCGTAGAGCTGGAAATTCGGCGCACGATCGCCGAAGCGCTCGACGAGATTCTGCCGGAAGCATTCGCGACGGTGCGCGAAGCCTGCCGCCGACTCGTCGGATCGATCGTCAGCGTCACGGGCCGTGATCTCGAGTGGAACATGGTGCCGTACGACGTGCAGCTCATGGGCGGCATTCAACTGCACCTTGGGAAGATCGCCGAGATGGCGACGGGCGAAGGCAAGACACTCGTCGCCACGCTGCCGCTGTACCTGAATGCGCTCCCGGGCAAGGGCTCGCATCTCGTGACCGTGAACTCCTACCTCGCGCGCCGCGACTCGCAGTGGATGGGCCATCTCTACATCTGGCTCGGTCTCACGGTTGGATGCCTCGACGACACCGAGGCGGGCACCCCCGAGCGGCGCGCCGCCTATCTGGCCGACATCACGTACGGCACGAACAACGAATTCGGCTTCGACTACCTGCGCGACAACATGGTCACGTCACTCGACCAGCGCGTGCAGCGCGGACACGTCTTCGCGATGGTGGACGAAGTCGATTCGGTGCTGATCGACGAAGCGCGCACCCCGCTGATCATCTCCGGACCGGTGGGCAACGAGGGAGACGTCCAGTACTTCGAGCACAACACGTCGGTCTCGCGCCTCGTACGGAAGCAAGTGGAGCTCGTGAACCAGCTCGTCGCCGACGCGGAGCGCGAGCTCGAAGCATCGAAGACGCAGGAGGCCGCGCTCAAGCTGTACCAGGCGCAGCTCGGTCATCCCAAGAATCGGCGCTTGCTCAAGCTCATGCAGGAGCAGGGCAACAAGCAGCTCGTGCAGCGGATGGAGCTCGATCACATTGGCGACCGCAAGCTGCCGCCCGCGAAGCAGGCCTTCCGGGACATCGAAGAGGATCTGCTCTTCGTGCTGGACGAACGCGGGCACTCCGTCCATCTCACGGACCGCGGCGTCGACTTCATGTCGCCAACGGATCACGACGCATACCTGCTGCCCGACTTGAGCGAAGCGGTGCACCGCATCGACCATTCGACGGAGCTGACCCCCGAGCAGAAAATCGCTGACCGTCGCAATCTCGAGATCGAGTATGCGTCGAAGAGCGAGCGCCTCAACATCGTGCACCAGTTGCTCCGGGCACACGCGCTCTACGAGAAAGACGTAAATTACGTCGTGCAGGAAGGGGAAGTCCTGATCGTCGACGAGTACACGGGCCGAACGATGCCCGGGCGGCGATGGAGCGAGGGGCTGCACCAGGCGGTCGAGGCCAAGGAAGGCGTCCGCGTGAAGGGCGAGACGCAGACGATGGCAACGATCACGATTCAGAACTACTTCCGCATGTACGCCAAGCTCGCCGGCATGACCGGCACGGCGGAAACGGAGGAAACCGAGTTCTTCACCATTTACAAGCTCGAAGTCGCCGTCATTCCGACGAATCAAAAGGTAATTCGCGACGACCGGCAGGATTTCGTGTACAAGACTCGGCGCGAAAAGTACAACGCCATCGTCGAGGAGACGCGCCGCCTGCACGGACTCGGCTATCCAGTGCTCATCGGCACCACGAGCGTGGATGCGTCCGAGACGCTCTCGAAGCTGATGCAGCGCGCGGGACTCGTGCACAACGTGCTGAACGCCAAGTACCATCAGCGCGAAGCCGAGATCGTGGCGAATGCCGGCCAGCCCGGTGCGATCACGATCGCGACCAACATGGCCGGCCGCGGCACCGACATCAAACTCGGTGACGGTGTCATTCCGTCCAAACCGTCGGTCGTCAAGGATCCGGACGGCAAGGACATTGATGTCATGGAGTGTGGCGGATTGCACATCGTCGGCTCCGAGCGCCACGAATCACGGCGCATCGACCGGCAGCTGCGCGGGCGCGCCGGCCGTCAGGGCGATCCGGGCGCGAGCCAGTTCTTCCTGTCGCTCGAAGATGATCTGATGCGCCTGTTCGGCAGCGAACGGATCGCGAAGCTGATGGATCGGATGGGCGCGCAGGAGGGCGAGGTGCTCACGCATCCGCTCATCACGCGCTCCATCGAGCAGGCACAAAAGCGCGTGGAGCTGCAGAACTTCCAAAGCCGCAAGAAGCTGCTCGAGTACGACGACGTGATGAATCAGCAGCGCGAGGTGATCTACTCGCTACGTGCCTTTGCGCTGGAAGGGGGCGAAGAGCTGAAGGGTGAGGCGCTGAAGATGGTCGAGAAGGCGCTCGGCCGGCGAGTCGAGACCGTGCTCTCGGAGTTCGACGAGGATGCATCGCAGTGGGACTTTGACCTGCTGCGCCAGGAGTTGTTGATGCACTACCTCGTGCAGGTGCAAGAGTTCGAGGACGAGGAGCGTCGTCCGAGCGTGCTCGCCGATGCGCAGACCCAGGCCGTGGACGCGGGCCGAGCGGCGTTCGCCGGGAAGCTCGAAGCGCTGGACATGGTGCGCGATCAGGAGGGTGGCTACGGCGACCGCCTGTTGCGCTACGTGATGCTCAACGTGCTGGACGAGAAGTGGAAGGATCATCTCTACGATCTCGATCAGCTGCGCAACGCGATTCACTATCGCTCATGGGGCCAGAAGGACCCGCTGCTCGAGTACAAGCAGGAGGCGTACACGATGTTCGTCGATCTGATGAACGACGTCGCGGAGACGTTCACCGATCGGTTCCTCAAGGTGCAGCTGGTCATCGACGAGAGTCCGCAGGACGCGGGACAGGGCGGGGGGCAGTTCCAGCCCGAGTCCGTCCCGACCGCTCCAACGCGCCGCTTCAACGCACTCGGCGTGATGGAAGAGGTAGCTCCCGAGGCCCCCGGCAATGGTGCGCTCGCCGTGGAGGACGTGGGACCGGCCGAGACGCCGAACGAAAAGCAAGTTGCCGTGAAGCGGGATCCGCTGATTGTCGGGGCAGGGCGCGCAAGGAGCATGAACGACATCGCCGCAGCGCAGAACGCCGGGCCCGTGGATTGGACGAATGTGGGCCGGAACGATCCGTGTCCGTGTGGGTCCGGGAAGAAGTTCAAAAAGTGCCATGGGGCTACGCTGTAACGCGCGGCCGTGGGACAGATCGGTGCTGGGCGAAGTCCGCGCCGACACGAGAATGGGAGAGCCCGTCGCACCGCTGTGACGGGCTCTCCCATTTTCCGAGGTGCCGCATGTCGACCCAACTGTCTAGCCAGCCCCTGCCTACCGCGTTACATATCAGAGAGTTACCCCGCTCCGAGCGGCCTCGGGAGCGACTCGTGGCGCTCGGTGCGGCCGCCCTCAGTTCGGCCGAGTTGCTCGCTGTGTTGCTGGGATCGGGGACGGCGAACGGCTCGGCGCTCCAAGTCGGGCAGCTGTTGCTGGCAGCGGCGGGCGGCTCGCTGCGCCGAATGGCGATGCAGCCGGTCGCGTCGCTCACGGCGACGAGCGGGGTGGGTATGGCGCGTGCGGTCACGGTGCACGCGGCGCTGGAGCTGGGCCGGCGCCTGGCGTCGGAAGTTCGGGACGATGGCGCACCGGTTCGGTCGCCGCGCGACGTTGCGCGGCTCTTCGCTCCGCGGCTGGAGGACCTGCCGGTCGAGGAGTTTCACGTCGCGGTGCTGGACGCGCAGCACCGGCTCGAGCGCGACGTCACTGTCACGCGCGGGATACTCACGTCGTCCCTCGTGCATCCGCGCGAGGTGTTCCGCGAGGCGATCGCCGAGCGTGCGGCGGCGGTCATTCTCGTGCACAACCACCCGAGCGGCGATCCCACGCCGAGTGCCGACGATCGGATCGTGACGGAGCAGCTGGTGGCGGCCGGCAAACTGCTCGACATACCGGTGCATGACCACATCATTATCGGACGGGGACGCTACATCAGCTTCGCGGAGACGGGATTACTCTGATGGCGACAGCACTGCGCGAGATCATTCCGGATTGGAGCCTCGACGAGGGCGTGAACCTGCGCCTCGACGGAGATCTGCTCGCGCGCGCCTATCGCTTCAGCGAAGCGGCGCATCGCGGCCAGACGCGCAACTCCGGCGATCCGTACGTCACCCACTGCGTCGAGGTCGCGAAGATTCTCGCGGATCTTCAACTCGACACCATCACGGTGGCGAGCGGCCTGATTCACGACGTGGTGGAAGACACCGCGATCACCATTGCCGACGTCGAACGGGAGTTCGGCAAGGAGATCGCGGCGATCGTCGACGGCTTGACGAAGATCGCGAAGCTGCCATCCGGTGGGTCCAATCAGGACCGGCAGGTCGAGAGCTACCGCAAGCTGCTGCTGTCGATCGCGAAGGATGCCCGCGTCATCATCGTCAAGCTTGCCGATCGGCTGCACAACAAGCGGACGCTCGACTTCCTGCCCGACGACAAGCGGCGGCGCATCGCGCTCGAGACGCGCGATCTCTATGCGCCGCTCGCACATCGCTTCGGCATGGCAAAGATGCGATGGGAGCTCGAAGATCTCGCCTTCAAGTTTCTGGAGCCTGACGACTACAAGGCGCTGGCAAAGAAAGTCGCGCAGAAGCGCAACGAGCGCGAAGAGCTCGTGACCGCGCTGCGCGAGCCGCTCGAGCGCGAGCTCGCGCGCGCGGGAATCAAGAATGTGGAGGTGACCGGCCGACCGAAGCATCTCTGGTCGATCTTCAAGAAGATGAAGCAGCGCGAGAAGCCATATGAAGAAATTTTCGACCTGCTCGCCATCCGCGTGCTCGTCAACGGCGTGCCCGACTGCTATCACGCGCTCGGCGTCATCCACGACGGGTACACGCCGGTGCAGGAGCGCATCAAGGACTACATCGCGCAGCCCAAGTCGAACGGCTACCAGTCGCTGCACACGACGGTGTTCGGGCCGGGACGGCAGTTGTACGAGATCCAGATTCGCACCAAGCAGATGCACCGGACGGCGGATTTCGGGATCGCCGCGCACTGGCTCTACAAGGAGGATGCGAAGAGCGCGGACGAGCTGGATCGGCACCTGACGTGGTTCCGTCAGATTCTCGAGTTGCAGCTCGACGCCAAGACCCCCGACGAGTTCCTCGAGTTTCTGAAGCTCGACCTGTATGCCGACGAGATCTTCGTCTTCTCGCCCAAGGGTGATGTCCATCAGCTCCCGAAGGGCGCGACGCCGCTCGACTTCGCCTTTGCGGTGCACTCGGAAGTGGGATTGCACTGCAGCGGCGCGAAGATCAACAGTAGAATTGCTCCGCTTTCCCGGCCGCTGCGTAACTCGGAAACGGTCGAGATCATCACGTCTCCAACGGCGAAACCGAGCCGCGACTGGTTGGCGCATGTGCGCACGGGACGCGCGCGGCACAAGATCCGGCAATGGCTGCGTCACGAGGAGCACTCGTCGTCGGTCAAGCTCGGACAGGATATTCTCGAACGCGAGCTGAAGCGGCGACGCCTCACGCGGCCGGATGATGCAACGCTGATCACCGCAGCGCGCGCGCTCGGCCTCGGCGACGCGACGCACTTGTATGCGTCCGTCGGTCAGGGCGACGTGAGCGTGGGACAGATGATCAAGAATCTGTTCCCGGACTATCAGGAACAGGAGCATCCCAAGCCTACGCTCGTCGAGCGTCTCGTCGACAAGGTCCGCGGCTCGAAGGGCGTCAAGATTCAGGGCGTCGATGGATTGATGGTGCGCTATGCGCAATGCTGCCAGCCGGTGCCGGGCGATCCCGTGACTGGCTATGTGACACGCGGCCGCGGTGTGAGCATTCACCGCGCGGACTGTCCCAATTTGCTCTTCCTGGCGCACGAGCCAGAGCGCCGTCTCGAGATCGATTGGCAGGAGGCGGAAGGTGAGCGGTTCGTGGTCCGCCTCGTCATCGAGGGGAACGACCGGCGTGGATTGTACGCGGACGTGGCCGCCGCAGTCACGGACTCCGGCACCAACATCCGCGGCATGGAGCTCAAGAGCGTGGACGGAAAGGCCAACGGCGCCGTACTGGTCGAGGTCGAGAACCTCGCGCACTTGCAGAAGATCATGAAGGCGGCGCGGAGGGTTAAGGGAATTACAGAAGTTGCCCGCCGCGAAAGAATCACCCCGGATTCGTAGGACCGTGCACCGGTACCGAACACGCCCCGAAAGCAGTAGATTTCCACCATGACCCCCCGCGCCGACTTCAAGCTCCAGGCTCCCTTCCAGCCCGCGGGCGACCAGCCCAAAGCCATCGCCGAACTGATGTCGGGGCTCGATCGCAACGACCGGTTTCAAGCGCTGCTCGGCGTGACCGGATCGGGCAAGACGATGACCGTCGCGAACGTGCTGGCCCAGTACGGAAAGCCGACGCTCGTCCTCAGCCACAACAAAACGCTGGCCGCGCAGTTGTACGGCGAGATCAAGAGCTTCTTCCCGCACAATGCCGTCGAGTACTTCATTTCGTACTACGACTACTACCAGCCGGAAGCGTACGTCCCCACCACGGACACGTACATCGAGAAGGACGCCTCGATCAACGAGGACATCGACCGGCTCCGACTCCGCGCGACGTCGTCGCTGATGGAGCGCGACGACGTCATCATCGTCGCGACGGTCAGTGCAATTTATGGGTTGGGAGATCCCGTCTCCTACAGAGAGCAGATGGTCACGCTCACCCAGGGGCAGAAGGTCAATCGCGACGACATTCTGCGCTCACTGGTGAAGATCCAGTACAATCGAAACGACGTCGTCTTCGAGCGTGGCACCTTTCGCGTGCGGGGCGACACGGTCGAGATCTTTCCGGCGTACGAGGAGCAGGGAGTGCGCGTCGAGTTGTGGGGCGACGAGGTGGAGCGCATCTCCAAGATCAACGTGCTCACGGGCGAGACGATCGCCACGCTCGAACGCACCGCAGTCTATCCGGCGAAGCATTTCGTCACGCAGCGGCCGACGCTCGAGCGCGCCGTCAAGCTCATTCGTGAAGAGCTGAACGAGCGCCTCGCGGAGCTGCGCACCGCCGGCAAGCTGCTCGAAGCGCAGCGACTCGAGAGTCGAACGAACTTTGACATCGAGATGATGCTGGAGATCGGGACGTGCGCCGGCATCGAGAATTACTCGCGCCATCTGTCCGGCCGCGTCGCGGGCGAGCGGCCGGCGTGCCTCTTCGATTATGTCCCGGAAGACTTCCTCGTCATCGTCGACGAATCGCACGTCACGCTGCCGCAGATCGGCGGCATGTTCAATGGCGATCGCGCGCGCAAGCTCACGCTCGTGGACTACGGGTTCCGTCTGCCGAGCGCGCTCGACAATCGCCCGCTGATGTTCGACGAGTTCTTATCGCTCACGCCGCGGGCGCTGTTCGTGTCGGCAACGCCTGGGGAGCTCGAGCTGCGGCTTTCCGAGGGCGTCGTGGTGGAGCAGATCATTCGCCCCACGGGACTGATCGATCCGGAAATCGAAGTGCGACCCGTTCGCGGCCAGGTGGACGATCTGCTCGGCGAGATTCGCCTGCGGGTGAAAGTGGGCGAGCGCGTGCTGGTCACGACGCTCACGAAGCGCATGTCGGAGGATCTTACGGACTATCTCCAGCAAGTGGGCGTTCGCGTGCGCTACATGCACTCGGACATCGACGCCATCGAGCGCATGGAGATCGTGCGCGGTCTTCGCCTTGGGGAGTTCGACGTGCTCGTCGGGATCAACTTGCTGCGCGAAGGGCTGGACATGCCCGAGGTGTCGCTCGTCGCCATCCTGGATGCGGATCAGGAAGGGTTTCTGCGCTCCGACCGCTCGTTGATCCAGACTGTCGGCCGCGCGGCACGGCACATCAACGGCAAGGCGATCTTCTACGCCGATCGCATGACCGGCTCCATGCAGCGCTGCATGGACGAGACGGCACGACGGCGCACCATTCAGACGGCGCACAACGAAGCCAACGGCATCATCCCGTACTCGGTCTCCAAGAGCATCGCCGACGTCCGCTTCGTCACGCGCGTGGCTGATGCGCGCACGGAGCGCGAGGACGAAAAGCCGAAGCGCGCGCGCAAAGTGGCGGAAGCCGAAGCGAGGAATTACGAGTTGGTGGATCCGGACGCGCTGGTCGCCATGCTCGAACAGCAGATGAAGGAGGCGGCGACGTCGCTCGACTTCGAGGCAGCGGCCCGGCTGCGTGATCAGCTCTTCGAGGTCAAGGCGCGGATGGACACGACGCGTGGAAAGATCGCCGCCGATGCGAAGGCGGCTTCCCGGTGACGTCGGACGACCCTCCGCGCGAGCCCGCCCACGCGCCCCTCGTTCCGCCGCTCGCCGAGCATGGCGCGCTGGCGATGTCGGAGGATGCACTGCGTGACTGGGGGCGTCGATTCGGACGGTCGGCGCATGCACCACTCGTCGTCACGATCACCGGAGAGCTGGGCGCTGGCAAGACGACGCTCGTTCAGGCGATCTGCGACGGCTACGGCGTGACCGACGAGGTGACGAGCCCCACGTACGCCTTGGTGCACGAGTATTCCGCGCCGCGATCCACGGTGTACCATCTCGATCTTTATCGATTGGAGCGCGTCGACCAGTTGGACGCGCTAGCGTGGGACGAGATCATGAATGACGCGGCGCTGGTGCTCATCGAATGGCCGGAGCGCGCAGGCGCACGCCTCCCTCCGGGTCATGTGTCGCTGCTGCTGCAGCATCTTCCCACCGATGGGGACCGTAGACTCCTGTACGCCGGACGGCGCGCATGATGACGCTCGTACTCGAATCGTCGACGTACGTCGGAAGCGCCGCACTGCTCGACGGTGACCGCGTGCTCGCGGAACGAACGGTGGCCATGCGCGGGCGCGAGCACGAAGCGCTCATGCCGGCGGTGGCTGAACTCATTCAGGCGGATGCAGCGACGCGCGCGCAGGTGGCTCGGGTGGTGTGTGGCGCTGGGCCGGGAAGCTTTACCAGTCTGCGCATCGCGGGCTCGATCGCGAAGGGGTTGGCCATGTCGCTGGGCGTGCCGCTCATCCCCGTCTCCTCGCTCGCGCTTCTCGCTGCGTCCGCAGGCGCGATCGGTCCCGGCCGCTACCTCTGTGTGATCGACGCCATGCGCGGAGAACACTATGCGCAGACGTTTGGGCGGCTGCCGGACGGCATTGGGGCGCTCGATGAGCTGCGCCTCGTGCCGTCCGCCACGCTCGCCGCATTGGCTCTTTCAGAGGGCGCCATCGTGATCGGCCCGGACCAAACCGGAGCGGCGTGTGTGAGCCCGCGGGCCGACGGCGCGGCGCGCCTCACAAAGCTGATTGACGATACACATCCTGCCGATCTGGCAAGCTGGGAGCCGGGTTACGGCCGTCTTGCCGAGGCGCAGGTGAAGTGGGAGGCGGAGCAGGGTCGTCCGTTGATCGCGCGATGAGTGCTGCGGTGCTGGCCATCCGAAGCGTCGAGGAAAACGACCTGCCGGCCGTGCATCGAATCGAGGCGTCGTCGTTTGCTGACCCGTGGAGTCTTCAGTCGTTCAGGTCGACGATGGCGCTCGAACGCATGCGATTTTTGGTGGCGGAGGAGAGCGTGGAGGCACCCGATGGTGGTCGGACTGGCGAGCCGCAACTCCTCGGATACGTTATAGCCATCGTCCTTTCGGACGAGGCCGAAATCGCGGATCTGGCGGTGGCGCCTCTGGCGCGGCGTCGGGGAATCGGCGGGATGCTGCTCGACCGGATCGTCGCCGAATCGATCGAACGAGGGGTCCGGACGCTCTACCTCGACGTCCGCGAGTCGAACGTTGGCGCCCGCGCGCTCTACGAATCTCGGCAATTTCTTCCGGTCGGCCGGCGTCGCGGGTACTATCGGTCGCCGTTGGAGGACGCGTTGCTCCTCAAGCGTGAATTGGCGCCGAGGTGAAGTAAAGTGTCACGTGAAGTCGAATGGGCAAGTGGTGGGTGAGAAGTGTTTTACGGATGTGTGCAACACTTTGGTGGCGTCATCCTGGACTTTATCTTTAGCATGAGGGCGAGACATCGACTACTCGCCCAGGGAGGAGTGTATGAGCCGGAGCTTGAACAAGGTGACGTTGATCGGCAACCTCGGAAACGATCCAGAGGTGCGGTCCACCACCGGAGGCAACCGCGTCGCGACCTTTTCGCTCGCGACCAGCCGTTC
>JANMAY010000056.1:0-3135 GCA_031360095.1 Gemmatimonadaceae bacterium | reverse complement strand
TCGGCGCCACCGCGACCGCTTGCACTCGTGCAGGCACCGCCGCGCCGGCGACCCTCTCGCCGCTTCCAAATAATGCGCAGGCGATCTCCTTCCTCGGCGACACCCTGCGTGTGTTTCCGCTCCCGGCCGCCACACGGGATCGTTACGAAGCGCAGCTCGCGCAAGCACGCAGTGCGTACGCGCGCACACCGACCAACGCGGACTCGATCATCTGGCTCGGCCGGCGACTCGCCTATCTCGGCCGGATTCGCGAGGCGATCGATGTCTATTCGCGCGGCCTCGCGCTCCACCCGGACAACCCGTGGCTCTATCGCCACCGCGGTCATCGATATCTCACGATCCGCGAGCTCGACCATGCGATCAGTGATTTCGAGCGGGCCACGCAACTCGTGGAGGGCAAGCCCGACGAGGTCGAGCCCGACGGGCAGCCCAACGCGGCCAACACGCCCATAGGCACGCTGCAATCGAACATCGCGTACCACCTGGGGCTGGCCTACTACCTCAAGGGCGACTTCGCGCGCGCGGTACCGGTCTACCGGCGCGAGATCGCGGCGGCGCGGAATGACGACCGCCTCGTGTCCACCGCGCACTGGCTCTACATGAGCCTGCGCCGGCTGGGGCGTGACGCAGATGCCCTCGCGTCGCTCGCGTCGATCAGGCCACAGATGAACGTCGTCGAGAACGACACGTATCATCGCCTTCTGCGCATGTACAAGGGCGAGCTTTCGGCCGACGTCGTGCTTCCCGTGAATGCGTCCGGCGAGATGTCGGTGACCGACGCGACCGCGGCGTATGGCATCGGCAACTGGCACCTGTACAATGGACGCCGCGCCGAGGCCGACCGAGTCTTTCGGCGGATTATTGCCGGGGGGCAGTGGGGGGCGTTTGGTTACATCGCGGCGGAAGTGGAGGTGGCGAGGGGGCGATGAGCATGAGCATGAGCTACGAGCTTTGAGCAATCAGAGCTCAAGCTCGAGCTCGAGCAGGAGCTCGAGCTCTGTATGCTGAATGCTCGTAGCTCATGCTCATTGGCGGTCCGACAACCGCCATCACCTTCACGCGAGGGGGCCTTTTGGTGACCGGCATATGGCGAACCTCAGGAACAGTCGCCAGACTCCGTGATCGCTAAAAAATGGATGTTTCCGATTTGCCTCCCATCCTAACCACGACTATGCGAAGACTACTCATCGCCTTGCTCCTCGTCGCAGTCGCAGTGCGCATCGAGGCGCAGCAGGTAGGGAATTCACCAAGTCAGGGTTCAATCGTCGGCACGATCGTCACCGCCGAGCAGCAGCCACTGGCCGGCGCGCGGGTGGAGGCGCGGTCGAGCACGCGCGTCGTTGGTCGCGCGAACGGGACGGAGATCGGCGTCTTTCGGATCGACCGGTTGCCCGCCGGCACATACACGGTGGTGGCATCCCGCATCGGGTATGCGCCGCGAACCGAGACGGCCACCGTGACAGCGGGGACGAGCACCACCATTCGTATCGTCATGACCGCCTCGGCGGCGCAGCTCACCGAAGTGACGACGACCGCCTCACGCCGGCAAGAGAAAATTCTCGACGCACCGGCATCGGTGAGCGTCGTGTCCACCGAACAAGTGACCGAACGGCCGTCGTTGACCGTGATGGACCATGTTCGGGCGCTTCCCGGCGTGGATGTGGCGCAGGGTGGGCTGGTGCAATCGGCGATCGTGGCGCGCGGATTCAACAATGTGTTCTCCGGCTCGATGCTCACGCTGATCGACAACCGAATCGCGTCGGTTCCTTCACTTCGCGTGAACGTTCCGTTCCTGTTCACTGCATCAAACGAGGATATCGAGCGCATCGAGGTTCTGCTCGGTCCCGCGGCGGCTCTCTACGGCGCGAACAGCGCCAACGGCGTGCTCCACATCATCACCAAGTCGCCCTTCACCTCTCAGGGAACCACGTTCACCGTGGACGGCGGAGAGCGCTCCGTGTTGCGATTGGCGGGCCGTCATGCCGGCGTGCTGAGCGACAAACTCGGGTTCAAGCTCACGGGCGAATACATGCGCGGCAAGGACTGGGAGTTCCGCGATCCGGCCGAGCCGGCGGTGTTTCCGAACACACCGAACACGCCGCGGGCACGGGTAGGTCAACCGAACCGGCGTGACTTCAACATCGAGCGATACGGCGGCGAAGCGCGCCTGGACTTTCGCATCAACGAGAACACAGAGTGGATCAACACCTATGGTGTCGCCAACGGTCTGAACACCGTGGAGTTGACCGGCGCGAACGGCGCCGGCCAGGTGCGCAACTGGATGGTGCAGAGTGTACAGTCGCGCATTCGGAGCGGGCGGTTGTTCGCCCAGGTGTTCGGCAACTTGAACGATGCGGGCAACAAGGACAGCAATGATCTCAGCGGCACGTTCCTGCTACGCACCGGCCAACCGATTGTCGACCTGTCGCGAGTGCTCGGAGCTCAGGTGCAGCATTCGGCGGATTTCGGCACAAAGAACTCCGTGGTGTACGGCCTGGACTACACGTTCACCAATCCGCGCACCGGCGGCACGATCAACGGACGGAATGAAGCGGACGACAACACGCGCGAGATCGGCGGGTACGCGCAGTCCACGACACGATTGACGCCACAGTGGGACGTGCTGCTCGCGGCCCGCCTCGACCGGCACGATCGTCTCGATGGAACGTTCTTCTCGCCACGCGCCGCGCTCGTGTACAAGCCGGCCGAGGACCAGAGCTGGCGCCTGACGTTCAACCGCGCGTTCAGCACGCCGGCAAACTTCTCCTTCTTCCTCGATCTGCTCCAGGCGGGCAACATCGGCGGACTGCCGTTCAATGCCCGCGCGGTAGGTGTCTCGAATGGCTTCCAGTTCCGCCGAGACTGCGCCGGTGGCGTCGGCTCGCTGTGCATGCGGTCTCCGTTCACACCGGCAGCCGCGGGCGGCGCGGGGCAGTTCGTGCCGGCCAATGCGGCGGGGTACTACCCGGCCGCGCTTCAGGTCGCGCTTGCCGGTGGGCTTCGCAACGGTCTCCTCGCCGCCGGCCTTTCTCCCGCCGCTGCCGACGCGACGATTTCTCGGCTCGCAACGTTCAACGCGCCAACGGCGAATGTCGGCACCAAGCTCACGTACATCACGAACGGGACCAGCGTCAC
>JANMAY010000033.1:0-13861 GCA_031360095.1 Gemmatimonadaceae bacterium | reverse complement strand
CTTGCAGACACCGTGGCTGCGCGCGGCGGTGCTGTTGCTCATGCCGCTGTGGCTGCTGATTGCCTGGCTTTCGCCGCCGCGAGAGAATCAGCTCTTCGGCGTGCGCGGGATCGCCGATCTCTATCGCATGCGAGCGACCGCGCCGACGATTCTCGCCGCGGTGAAACAGGCCAACTTGAGCAACGCCGTCGTCTTCATTCCAGAGGGATGGCACGCCCGCCTCGCCGCACGACTGCGTCCCCTCGACCTGCGTCCGCTCTCCGCCGAGCAGCTCGTGAAGAACGCCGACGCGTGCACGCTGCAGCGTGCGCTCGACGCCGCGGATCGAATCGCGTCGCCATCGAAGGGGCAGCGATTGCAGGTCGTGCTCGATGCCGTGAGAGGAGACGGCGCGGTCAACGTGATCCCGGGGCTGCCCCCAAGCGATCAAGTCGCCTTCGTTCCCGGGCGCGCGCTTTCGGCGGACTGCACTGCGGAGATTTCGCAATTGCGTTCACTGGGAGTGAGCATCGCCGAGATGCTGCCGTACCAGGGGTTGGACTCCACGGGTGCGTTGGGTGGGAGCGTCGTGTACGCACGAGACTTCGGCGCACGAAACGAGTTGCTGCGCGAACGTTTCGGGAATCGCGATTGGTACGTCGCGCGAATCGCAGCAGCCGACGACGGGCTGACCGTGAAGCTCGAAGCGCTATCGCACCGGCGTCCGTAAGCCGGAAACCTCGCGCTTCAGCGCCTCGAACGGCTTCTTCTTATCGGACTTGGCCGCCGCGATGATGGCTTGAATCGCGCGACGCAGGTCGCCGCCGTAGTTGTCGAGCGCCGCATCGAACGCATCGAGATCGGTGAGGTAGACGCGTCGTGACATGAGCACCGCGTTGTCGAGACGAAGCCGCTCCAACGCGCGCACGCTGATGGTGCGGAGTTGCGGACCGAGCTCGTGGATGAGCCGCTCTCGCGCATCGCGGTAGAGCGAGTCGCGAACGGCAATGCGTTCGGCAACGCGCGCAGGTTCTGCTCCCGGATGCGCTTTGAATGCGGAATCGACGTGCGTGTATAGCGACGCCCAGAATCGACCGATCACCTTCTCGTCGTTCCAACGCGCGACGACTTCCTCCGCCGTCGCGACCTGGCCGCGCGCACGAAAGAATCGTTCGGCGCCGCGTGAACCCACGAAGTTGGCGAAGCTTTCGTTGAAGACGGCTCCGCCCGGCGCGTAAAACGTGTTGTGCGTCAGCTCGTGAATGACGGTGTTTGCCAGGGTGAGCGAGTCGGCGCGTAGCGTTGTTGGAAGGAGTGGATCGTTGAACCAGCCGAGCGTACTGAATGCCGACGCGGCTCCGAGACGGGAATCGAAGCCACGTGTCGACAACGCCCGCTCCTCGCGCACTGCTTCGTCGAAATCGAAGTAGCCCTTGTAGGGCACCCGGCCGACAATCGGGAACCACCACGTATGCGCCTCGAGCCGATCGCGATATGCACCGGACAACACCAGGACGAGCGTATCCCGGTCGAGCCTGCTGAAGGTGGTGAAGCTCTTCCCGGTGGAGAGGCCGAGCGAATCGTGGGCGAACTCGCGAGCGGCCAGTACGAGTGTGAGCTTGCTTCGGAGCGTCGCACCTGTGGCGGGTTCTGCAATGAGGTCGCGGATGGAACGCCTGCGCGCGAGAATTTTCCCTTCCTCCCACGCGGCGCGAAGCAGATAGCGTCCCGTCCGAGTGATCACGAGGGCGGCGACGATGATCAGCACGAGTGCGGCCAGCGCGCGTAGCACTGGCCGAAGCCATTTAAGTCGTTTATTGCCAGTCACTTGTACGCATCTAAACTCGGCCGTCCGCCTTTGACGCAGGGGGTCGCGGTCGCTATCCTTTCAAAGATGTCCTTCGTCCATCTCCACTGCCACTCGGAGTACTCCCTCCTCGACGGAGCAAACCGAATCGACGATCTGATCGCCCGAGCGCTCGAATTCGAGCAGCCGGCGCTCGCGATTACGGATCACGGCAATCTCCATGGCGCGTGGGAGTTTCAGGAAAAGGCGAAAAAGGCGAAGCTCAAGCCCATCATCGGCATGGAGGCATACGTCGCCCCGGGTGATCGGCGCCTCAAAGGTCGCGCAACCCCAAACGCAAAACCGTACTTCCACCTCGTGCTGCTCGCGCGCGACATGGTGGGCTACAAGAACCTGGTGAAGCTCTCGTCGCTCGCCTACACGGAAGGGTTCTACTCGAAGCCGCGCGTCGACCGTGAGCTCCTCGCCAAATACAGCGAAGGTTTGATCGTCAGCTCGGCGTGCCTCGCTGGAGAGATCGCAGCGGCATACGAGGCTGACCGGCCCGACGCCGCGCGCGAGGCGGCGTCATGGTACGCGGACGTGTTCCGCGACCGCTTCTACCTCGAGGTTCAAGCGCACGACTCGGCGGGCCAGGCGGCGCACAACACGCGCATCTTTGCGCTCGCGAAAGAGTTGAGCCTGCCCGTCATTGCCACCAACGACGCGCATTTCCTGCGCGCCGACGACCACGACGCGCACGACGTTCTCCTCTGCATCGGCCTCGGAAAGGACTACGCCGATCAGAACCGGATGCACTACGATCGCGGGCTGTACTTCAAGAACGCTCCCGAAATCGCCTCCCGATTCGCGGATCGGCCGGACGTCCTGGAGAACACGCTCAAAATCGCCGGCGAGACGGATATCGTCTTCGAGAAGAAGTATTTCGTTCCGTCGTTCCCGCTGCCACCCGACGTCGGCAGCGAGAACGAGCTGCTGGTGCGCCTTGCGACGGCCGGCGCCGGCGAGCGCTACGGCACACCGTTGCCGGCAGAGGTCCAGGAGCGGCTCGATTACGAGCTGGATGTCATTACGACGACCGGCTATGCGGGCTACTTCCTGATCGTGTACGACTTCATCAAGGCTGCGCGCGACCGCGACATCCCGGTCGGGCCCGGTCGCGGATCCGCTGCGGGCTCCATCGTCGCGTACGCGTTGCGCATCACGGACGTCTGTCCGCTCAAGTACGATCTGCTGTTCGAGCGGTTCCTGAATCCGGAGCGCGTCTCGATGCCCGACATCGACGTCGATTTCTGCTTCGAGCGGCGCGGCGAAGTGATCGAGTACGTGCGACAGAAGTACGGTCGAGAGTCGGTCGGCCAGATCGTGACATTCGGCACGATGAAGTCACGAGCAGCGATCAAGGACGTCGGCCGGACGCTGGGCTTTACGCCGGCCGAAACCGACGCGTTGGCCAAGCTGGTCCCCAACGGGCCCGCGTTCTCGCTCATGGTCAAGGACGCCATCACGGACGTCCCGGAGATCGCGAAGCTGTACAGGAGCGATGGTCGCTACAAGTCGCTTCTGGATTACGCCATCTCGCTTGAAGGGCTCTCACGGCACACTGGCGTGCACGCGGCGGGGGTCGTGATTGCTCCGGGCCCGCTCGACGAATACGTGCCCATCGCCACCGTGTCGAGCAAAGGTGCCGGCGCCGGCAGCGACGAAACGGTCATCGTTACGCAGTACGACATGAACTGTCTAGAGCACGCGGGCATGCTCAAGATGGATTTCCTGGGTCTCACCACGCTGACGGTCATTCGCGACGCGTTGGACAACGTCGAGGCGCGCACGAGCCAGCGCCCGGACCTTGCCGCGATCGATATGGAAGATCCGGCGGTGTACCGCATGCTTCGCGCGGGTCGGACAACGGGGGTGTTCCAGTTCGAGTCCGCCCTTGCGACGGACATGCTGCGCTCGATGCGGTGCGACCGGTTCGACGATCTGGTGGCGAGCAACGCACTCCTGCGCCCCGGCCCGCTCGATGCCGGAATGCACAAGGTGTATCAGCGCCGCAAGCGCGGCGAGGAGCCGGTCTCATATGCGTTGCCGGAGCTCGAGCCGATTCTCAAGCCGACGTACGGCGTCATCACCTACCAGGAGCAGGTGATGCGTCTGGCGCAGACGCTCGCGGGCATCTCGCTCGCGGAAGCGGACGTTCTGCGCAAGGCCGTCGGCAAAAAGGACGCTGACCTCATCCGCGTGGAGCTCGGGAAGTTCGTCGAGAAATCCATTGCGCGCGGCTACGATCGCAAGATCATCGAGGAGCTCGCGGGTCAGATCGAAACCTTTGGCCGCTATGGCTTCAACAAGTCGCACTCGGTCGCCTATTCGGTCGTCTCGTTTCAGACCGCGTGGCTCAAAGCGCACTTTCCCGCCGAGTTCATGGCGGCGATTCTGTCGAGCAGCATTGGTGATACGGACCAGGTCGTGAAGTTCATCAACGAAGCACGAGAGATGGGCATCGACGTCCTGCCACCCGACGTCAACGAATCCGGCTACAAGTTCACCGTCCTCGACGAGAAGCGGATCCGGTTTGGACTTGGTGCCATTCGAAACGTGGGTCGCGGTGCGATCGATTCCGTGCTCGCGGCGAAGCGCGAGAAGCCGTTCGAAGACTTCTTCGATTTCACGGAGCGAGTGGACGCGCGAGCGTGCAACCGCCGGGTGCTGGAAGCGCTCATCGCAGCCGGCGCGCTCGATGGGCTTGGCGGTCACCGCGCCCAATACTGGGATGCCCTCGACAGCGCGATGTCGGAAGCATCGCTGAAGCAGCAGGAGAAGGTGACGGGTCAGGTGTCGCTGTTTGGTGGGCCAAGCGATGAATCGCCCGAGGCGGAGCATGGCGCGCAACGGACACTGCCCAACGTCAAACCGATGGCCGAGTCCGAGCGCCTGACGCGAGAAAAGGAGATTCTCGGGTTTTATATCAGTGGGCACCCGCTTGAACCCTTCCGGATGGAATGCGAGCTCTTCGCCACCCATTCCGTGAGCCAACTCGGCGTGTGGTCAGCCGATCCAATGGCACTCGGCGTCGTGGTCACGGCAATCAAGCGGCAGACGAGCAAGCGCTCGGGCGCGGAGTTCGCCCGGTTGACAGTCGAGGATTTCTCCGGATCTTCCGAGGTGCTGGTTTTTCCGGAGAGCTGGGGGTTGCTGGCGGATCGGGTACGGCCCGACGTCCCAGTCCTCATGAAGGGTGGGTACTCGAAGCGGGACCATGACGCGGAGACACCAACGTTCATCGTGGAATCGGTAACTCCGTTCACGGAGATGCGGCTCAAGGGCGAGGTATCGATTGCCATCGAGCTCGCCCTTGGCGAGGCGTTGGCACCCGACGCGATGGCGGACGTACGCGCCGTCGTCGACGCGCACGCCACGTCGCATACGGGTGCCCCACCGCTGGAGTTGCGCTGGAGCGATGGGAGCGGAACGCGGGCGCGGTTGAAATCGCGCTCGCTCAAAATCGCGGCCACCCAGGCCGCTCTCACCGACCTGCGGGCACTGCTCGGCACCGAGCGCGTCCGCCTCGTGCGCGGGAGCTGAGCGGATGGCCACGGCGACCCTCGAATTCGAAAAACCGATCGCGGAGCTCGAGAAGCAGATCGACGAGCTCAAGAAAATGGCAGGCGAGCGCGCGCTCAACTTCACGGACGAGATTGCGCCCCTCGAGAAAAAGCTGGTCGAGTTGCGGGATGAGATCTATCGTAGCCTCACGCCACTGCAGCGCGTGCAGGTCGCCCGGAGCAACAAGCGCCCGCTCACGGATGACTACCTTCGCCTTTGTTTTACCGATTTCATCGAGCTGCACGGTGATCGCGCCTTCCGTGAAGACGCGGCGATCATGGGCGGATGGGCGCGGCTCGACGGCGAGACGGTGATGGTCATCGGCCACCAGCGCGGCCGCGACACGAAGGAGAATCTCAAGCGAAACTTCGGGATGGCGCATCCCGAGGGGTACCGGAAGGCGCTGCGTCTCATGAAGCTCGCCGAGAAATTCCATGTGCCCGTGATCACGTTCATCGACACACCAGGGGCGTGGGCCGGTCTGGGCGCTGAGGAGCGTGGGCAGAGTGAAGCCATCGCGCGAAATCTGTTCGAGATGAGCCGACTGGAAACGCCGATCATTGCCACCGTCATCGGTGAGGGCGGCTCGGGCGGCGCACTCGCCCTCGGCGTGGCAGACCGTGTCAACATGCTCGAGAATTCCGTGTACTCCGTCATCACGGTGGAAGGGTGCGCGGCGATTCTCTGGAAGGATGGCAAGAGTCCCGAGATGCGTGAGCGGGCAGCGACGGCGCTGCGCATCACGGCGCCAGATCTGTTCGAGCTGCGCGTCATCGACGAGATCATTTCCGAGCCGGCCGGCGGGGCGCACGCAGATCATGAGAAGACTGCGAGCGCGGTGCAGGAGACGCTCTGCCGCCAGCTCGACGAGCTTCGCCGTCTCAAGCCCGACAAGCTTGTTCGACGCCGCCGCGAGAAATACTTGCGGATGGGGCAGTACCTGGAGTGACCGTGCCCCAGCTGATCGAGATCGCGTTCAAGGGCAATCGCAAGGAATTCTTTCTCTGGGAATCGGACGACGCTCCTCCGCGCGCGGCTGCGGTGATCGTCGATGCCGACCGGGGAGAGGATCTCGGTCGCGTGCACGCCGTCGGCGTAGAGGCCGAGCAGCGCTCGGCGAAAGTGCCGCACGGGCTTGCCGCTGGAGTGCCGGCTCGCGTTGCCAAGCGACTCGCGACGGGGGAGGAGGTGCGCAAGCATGACGAGGTCCGCGCCTCCGACGAAGACGCGCGGCGCAAGGCGATGGAGCGCGTGAAGGCGAACGCGCTCGTCATGAAGATGACCGACGCCGAGTGGCAGTGGGATCGAAAGAAGCTGACGTTCTACTTTACGGCCGAAAAGCGCGTCGACTTTCGCACGCTCGTGCGCGAGCTGGCCTCGATGTTTCGCACGCGCATCGAACTCAAGCAGATCGGCGTACGAGATGAAGCGAAGCGTCTCGACGGAATCGGCCGGTGCGGGCGCCAGTACTGCTCCGCATCCTGGCTGCCGGAGCTACGGCCTGTGAATCTCGGCGTGGCCAAGGATCAGCGGCTGTCTCTCAACCCGTCGCAGATATCGGGCGCCTGTGGTCGACTGATGTGCTGTCTCCGGTACGAGCACGAGTTCTACGTGCAGAGCCGGCGAAAGTACCCAAAGGAAGGAAAGCTCATTCTCACGTCGCTCGGTGAAGAAAAAGTCATTGCGAACGACATTTTCCGGGAGCGTGTCACTTTGCGCGCTCCCGATGGCGATATGCGCACACTTGCATTGGAAGCACTGCGGGAGGAGCTGAGAGCGGCGGGTGATCCGATCGTCGCGGCGCTCGACGCGGCGGCTCGACTCGCCGCGCCGGCCCTCGGTAGCCGATCGTCACTCGAAACGGCGGAGGACGGGGCGGACCTCGAAGGCCAGCTTGGTGACGAGCACCTCGTGCTGCTCACGCATCGCGATTTTTCGGAGACGCCAAGCGCGACGCCATTTTCGGCGCCGGCAGCGCCGCGACCGAGCGCCACCAGCCAAGCGATGCACTCGCTGGAACCCATTCCGGGTTCGGATACGGCGGTCGATCCGGTGGTTGCGGAGGGAAATGACAGCGAGCGACGCGCGCAGCGTCGACGCGGTCGGCGTGGAGGACGCCGCAACCGCCCCAGCGGGGGCACGAGCTTGCCAGTCGATCCATCGGATACGGACGGCGCGCCGCAGGGTGGCGCGGAGTGAGTCGATTTTTTTTGACGACGGCGATCGACTACGCGAACGGGGATCCACACATCGGCCACGCGTATGAAAAAATTGGGGCTGATGCCATCGCGCGATACCGGCGTCTTCGCGGCGATCAGGTGCACTTCCTCATCGGCATGGACGAACACGGACAAAAGGTCGAGCAGACGGCAGCCCAGCAAGGCGTCGCGCCACAAGCGCTCGTCGACGTGCTCGCCGAGCGCTTTTCGTCGATGTGGCGAAAGCTCGCCATTTCGAACGATCAGTTCATGCGCACCACCGACGCGACGCACAAGGCGGGTGTAAAGGCGCTCATTGAGCGCATTCTCGAGCGCAACGTTGCTGACTTCTACGAGAAGGCGTACAAAGGGCAATACTGCGTGGGATGCGAGGCGTTCAAGCAGGACGGCGAGATCGTGGACGGCAAATGCGTGCTGCATCCCACGCGCACGCTGGACTGGGTCGAGGAGAGAAACTGGTTTTTTCGGCTGAGTCGCTATACCGAGGCGCTGCGGACGCTCATCGCCGGTGACCCGCAGTTCCTTCAGCCGGAGAGCCGGCGCAACGAAATGCTCGCGTTGATCGACCGCGGATTGGATGACATTTCCGCGAGCCGCTCGCGCCTCGCTTGGGGCATCCCCTTCCCCAAGCCGCTCAGCTCCGGAGAGCATCAGACCACGTACGTGTGGTTCGACGCACTGCCAAACTATCTCACGGCGACGGGTTTCCCCGAGAGCGGAGATCGAGTGCTGTGGCCCGCACAACTGCACATTGTCGGCAAGGACATCACGCGATTCCACGCGATCATTTGGCCGGCCATGCTCATGTCGGCGGGGCTTCCGCTGCCGGAGCGCGTATGGGGGCACGGATTCGTGCTGCTCGCGGGAGAACGGTTCAGCAAGTCCGCGGGGGTTCGCCTGGACCTCGACGAAGCGATCGGAAAGTACGGTGCTGACGCATTTCGATATTTTCTTTTGCGCGAGATCCCGTTCGATGCGGATGGGAGCTTCAGCTGGGAGCGATTCGACGAGCGATACGTGTCCGATCTTGCGAACGCCTGGGGCAATCTTGCGAGCCGAGTGACGGCGATGATCGAGAAGTATCGCAGCGGCATCGTGCCGCCCGGTGCGGCCGACGAGGCAGACCGTGCAGACGCGCAGGAGATCGCCGCCTATCACAGCGTAATGAGCGGCGAGCGCGGGTTTCTGCTGCATGAAGGAGCCGCTCGCGCGATGGCCTGCGTGGCGCGCAGCAACGAGTACGTCCAGAGCATGAAGCCGTGGGCGCTCGCGAAGTCCGACGATGAAGATTCACGGCGCGCGCTGGACCAGGTGCTCGCGTCCCTGGCGCGCCAGCTCGCGCGCCAGGCAGTGCTGCTCGCGCCGTTCATGCCTGCAAAGGCGCAGGAGCTTTGGGCACAATTGGGTGCGCCCGGCACGGTGTTCGAGCAGCGGTTCGCCCAACTCGAATCGCTCGAGGCAACGGGGTGGTCCGTTCGGAAAGGCGATTCGATGTTTCCAAAAACGACGGTCTGACGGTCGGTCGGTCTGACAGTCGTTCGGCGAAAGACCGTCAGACCGTCAGACCGAACGACCGCGCATTACGGTTTCGCCGGCGCTGGAGCCGCGGGCGTCGCAGTCGTCGCCGGCGCATCGAAGTCGACCTTCGGCACCTCGCGGGCTTCCGCGCCACTCACTGCGAAATACTTCCGCTCCTTGGCTCCCGTCATCTTTGCCGTGAGCACGGCCGGGAACTTTCGGATATAGGCGTTGTACTGCTGCACCGCGGTATTGTAGTCCTGCCGCGACACCGCAATGCGATTCTCCGTTCCGGCCAGTTCGTCCTGCAAGCGCAGAAACGCCTGATCGCTCTTCAACTGCGGATACGCCTCGGCCACGGCAATCAGGCGCCCGAGCGCGCCGGTCAGGCCGGCATTCGCGGTCGCCATCTGCTCGGGATCCTTGCTTTGCACGGCGTTCATCAGGCCGCTGCGTGCACGCGCGACCTCCCCGAACACGGCGAGCTCCTGCTTGGCGAGCCCCTGCACGGTCTTCACGAGGTTGGGCACCAGATCGGCACGGCGCTGGAGCTGCACTTCGATCTGCCCTTGCGCGGCGCTCGCCTGCTCGTCGTATGTCTGAATAGTGTTGTATCCGCAGGCTGCGAGCACCAGCGGAAGGAGGACAACCAGCCTGCGACGATTCATAGACCCCGTTCCTGAGTAGTGAAAGTGTCGAGATAGGCGACGAGTCGTTCGACGCCCGCGAGATACTGGGCAAGCACGGTGTTCGCTTCGCTCGCCGCGAGACGCGTTTCACCGGTATGATGCGCGATCGCCTTCATGAACGGCGACGCATCGAAACCCGCCAACATGCCGACCCGCTCCGAGATCGCCGCTTTGGTGCCGCTCGGCTGTTCTCCCTTGAGTCGCAGCACCGCACGAAAGAGCACCAGAATGGTGCTGACGCTCGCGGTGAGAAGCTCGAGCTGTCGCTTTGCGTCCGTCCCAGCGAGCAACACCCCCTGACGGAGTTGAAGCAGCTTTCCCATGACCTGCTGCTCGAGCTGGAGTCGGAGATGATCGCGCGAGATGCTGATGCCCTCGAATGGGGCGGTGCCGTGCAGCACGCGATTGCGCTCGAGGATGTCGGCATACTCCATGGGAAACACGTCGGACGACCGGCGCCACTCGGCAACGGTCATCGTCATGGGCGGAGGATTCCCCGCGTCACGCCATGCACGCGCGATCGCCGACGCCGCGGCAAGTGTTCCGGCGTCGATGAAATCGAGCAGCACGACCACGTTGTAGTCCGACTTGCTCGGAACATGCTCACCCGCCGCCGCCGACCCGTACAACACGACGGACGCGAGATGCGATCCATACGCGGCGCGAAGCTGCGTCACGAGCTCATCGAGTGTCATCGCCATGGTCGATTACCAGTCTGAGCCACCACCACCTCCGCTGAACCCGCCGCCACCACCGAAACCGCCGAATCCGCCCCCGCCGCCACCACCGAATCCCCCACCGCTCCAGCCGCCACCACCGCCGCCGAATCCACCGAACGGGAGGAAGATGGGAATGCACCCTCCACAACCTCGGCGTCTTCCGCGACCACGGCCAAAGACCGAGAGCACGAAGAACAATATCAGCAGCAGGACGAACGGGTTGATTCCCCGACTTCGTCCACTCCGGCCCTGCGGCTGACTTTGAGGAAGCACCGGCGCCTGAAGCGACGTATCCAGCGCGACGTTGAATTCCTGCGCAAAGCGCTGCGCAACACGAAGCGTCACGAGCTCGATGCCGGCGCCGTAATCCCTTTCGCGAAACGCCGGGATCGCCTCACGACAAATTTCGGCTGACGTCGCATCCGTGATGAACCCCTCGGCCCCCTGCCCCGTCTCCACCCGGCACCGACCCCTTCCGTCGGCCGCCGACTCTTTGGGCACCACGAGAATCACGACGCCAGCGTTTCGCGTGCGATCACCGATGGATGCCAAGCTGCCGACTTTCCACTCTCGTCCAATCCGAAGCGCGATCTCGCTTGGCTCCCGTCCGCCAAGATCCGCGAGCGTCACGACCGCGATCTCGCCCTTGGTCTTGTCGCGGATGTCTTGCGCAATGCGCTCCAGCCGCGCCGCCGACGCGGGCGGCACGACACCGGCGAAATCGTTCACCAGCCCGCGCGGGGCCGGGATCTGAGGCCCGCTCTGCAGCAACGCCAGCGCTGCGACGAACGCAGCACGTATACCCAATAGAGGCAGCATCTCAGCAGTGAAGGTTCAACGCACAAAGCAAGACGAGAGTCTCGCGGAAGCGTACACCGGTGCCACGGGCGACGCTAACCCGTACGACGTCGCACGCGCGGGGATTCAACGAGCATCGGTATGGCAGACCCCAGGCCACGACGCATCGGCTCGCCTCCACCTGCTTGTCGCTATTAGCTTTCCATCAGACGTCTATCTCCTACCGCCCCAGCCATGCTGCGCTCTCTCGCTCGTGTTTCCAGCGCCCTCGCGCTCGTTAGTCTCGTCTCCTTGGCCTGCGCGAAGACCGATGCGCGTACGCTAAAAGACAGCGGCATCGCCGGCGGCGAGGTCACGCCTCATGCGAGCCCGGCAGGGCTAGCCAGCGGACTCACCGATTCGGTGAGCACCAGGGCGGACCGCGGCCGCATCCTGGGCTCCGAGTCCGCGTCGATCTGGGTGGTGGAGATCAGCGATTTCCAGTGCCCGTTCTGCAAGCAGTGGCACGATCAAGTGTTCGCCACGCTGGACAGCGCGTATGTCAAAACCGGCAAGGTGCGGCTGGCGTACCTCAATTTCCCCCTCTCGAGCATTCATCCCAACGCCCGCGCTGCAGCGGAGGCGGCGATGTGCGCATCGGTACAGGGCAAGTTCTGGGAAGTGCATCAGTCGCTCTTTACCATGCAGAAGAGTTGGGAAGCATTGCCGAACCCCATTGCGACATTCGAGTCGCTGGTCGTATCGGCCGGAGTGGAGCCAAAGGCGTGGCGGAAGTGCGTTGAGTCCCACGCGACCAACCCGATCATCGACGCCGATCGCGATCGCAGCGCAGCGGCCGGCGTTGCCTCGACTCCCACGTTCTTCATCGGCGAGCGAAAGGTGGAAGGGGCCATGCCCCTCGCCGACTTCCGCGCCGTTGTCGACTCCGCCCTCGCCAAGGCCTCGCGCGCGCGCTGACGCGCATTCCGGCGCCGACATGCAGGCCGCGCTCCGTCTCGCCTACGAGGGAGCGGCGCGTATGGCGGGCGCGCTCTCGATGCTCGCGCCGCCGTCCAAGGACAAGCTGATCGCAACCTTCGCAGCGCGCCGCGGGGTACTCGATCGCTACGAATCGTTCGTGCGCGACCGCGCGCACCCGTTGCTCTGGATGCACGCACCCAGTGTTGGCGAGGGTTTGCAGGCGCGGCCCGTGCTCGAGCTCCTGCGGGCGCGACGAGCTCAGATTCAGCTCGCATATTCATACTTTTCGCCGAGTGCACGGGCGTTTGCGGCGCACCTCGCCGTCGATTTTCGTGACGTGCTCCCGTTCGATTCCACTCCCCACGTCCGCCGCGCGCTCGCCGCACTGGAACCAACCGCGCTGGTGTTCAGCAAGCTCGATGTTTGGCCAACGCTCGCACGCGAAGCGTCTACGCGTGGCACGCGATTGGGGTTGATCAGTGCGACGCTCTCCGAGCGATCCTCACGCCGGTCTGGACTGGCGATGGCGCTGCTGCGTGATGCCTATGGGAGGCTCGACCGGGTGGGGGCCGTCAGCGCTGAAGATGCCGATCGTCTCATCGCGTTGGGCGTGCCCTCGTCTCGCGTCACGGTCACGGGCGACACGCGCTACGATCAGGTCTGGGCGCGTGCGCACGCGACGGATCGCACATCACCGATCCTTTCGTCGCTCGCAAGTGATCGGCCCACCCTCGTCGCGGGATCCACGTGGCCCGCCGACGAGTCCGTGCTGCTTCCGGCGTGGTCCAGACTTGTGGCGAGCCATCCACAGGCGCGATTGATTCTCGCCCCGCACGAACCACGGACTGCGCATCTGGTGCCGATCGAACGGTGGGCGGAAAGTGGTGGACATCGCCTCGCGCGGTTGGGCGATGCCGACGTCGCGGGCGCGGACGTCATTCTCGTCGATCAGGTCGGAGTCCTCGGCGACCTGTACGCGCTGGCATCCGTGGCCTACGTCGGTGGCGGGTTTCATTCCGCGGGATTGCACTCCGTACTCGAGCCGGCGGCGTTCGGCGCGCCCGTCGTCTTCGGTCCTGCGCACGCGTCGAGTCGGGATGCGCGACTCCTCCTGGATGCCGATGCCGCGGTGCGGGTGACGGACGCCGCGAGTATGGGTGCAGCGCTGGAGTCGTGGATCACCGACGGCGAAGCGCGCGGAGAGGCTGGTGAAGCCGCTCGGGCCGTCGTCCATCTCGGGTTGGGTGCGGCTGAGCGGTCGTACGATCTCGTCACCCAGCTGATCGGATAGCCCTATCCGGTCGCCGAGGCGACGTGCACGATTGGAGACGATGCCGACTGCGGGCGATGGAGAAAGAAGCCCTGCACCAGATGGACGCCAAGCTCCTGCACCGCCTTGAACTCTTCGGCGCGTTCGACGCCTTCGGCGATGACCATTGCACCGTGATCGTTCGCGAACCGCACCATCGTCTGCACGAGATTCTGTTTGATGAAATTGGTGTCGATTGCGTTGATCAAGGAGATGTCCAGCTTGATGAAGTCTGGCTCCAGATTCGCGATGGAGCC
>JANMAY010000031.1:0-3358 GCA_031360095.1 Gemmatimonadaceae bacterium | reverse complement strand
CGAACGGCGTACTGTGTGGTCGTGAGGGGGGCGGCACCGCCGTCCGCCGTGCGCCGTCCGCCGTCCGCCTCACGACCCCGCCCGCCTCACGACCACGCCACGCGCCGTCCCCTTCACGAGCCGCCGCACTCCGCACTTGGCACGCCTCACGTGAGTGCGTGGCAGAGGAGAATGGCTCGGTACGACGTGCGGGGTGTGGGCTGGTGAACGGCGAATGGCGTACCAAACTCGCTCTTGACAATCGCCCGCGTCTGTTGAAATATCAACATGGCTGAATTTTCAGCATAACCCGCACGCCACCCTACGGTGCTCTTGTCATGACCAAAACGCCTTCGCCCGATACGCCCGACGTCTCCTTCTCTCGCCGAGAGCGGCAGGTGATGGACATCCTGCATCGGCGTGGGGAGGCTACGGTTGCCGAGATCATGACGGAGCTGCCCGATCCGCCAACGTATTCCGCGGTGCGGTCGGTGCTGCGCATTCTTGGCGAGAAAGACCTGATCCGGTACAAGGAGGACGGTCCGCGCTACGTCTATTTCCCCGCGAAAGATACCGAGGCGGCGCGCGACGATGTCCTCGCACACGTCGTTCGTACGTATTTCGCCGGCTCTCCCGAACAGGCGGTCACCGCGCTCCTTCGCATGACCGATGTCGACATGAAGGACGACGAGATCGAGCGTCTTCGCGACACCATCCGCCAAGCTCGGCAGCGGGGGAGATAACGTCATGCTTTCCTCGATCATTGGCGGCATTGCGGGCCTGCCTGGGTGGAACGTGTCGCTGCTGCTCCTGCTGGCGAAAGCGACGATCATTCTCGTCGCCGCGCTCGGAATCACGATCAGTATGCAGCGCGCGTCGGCGGGTGCTCGCCACCTCGTGTGGCTGGTCACGCTCGTGGCGCTCGTGCTCGTGCCCGCGCTGTCCGCGTGGGGACCATTCCGCCTTCCGGTGCTTCCCGCCGAGCGCGCGGCGTCCTCGCTCTCACCGATTGGTTCCGCGCTGGAGGCGCCGCGTCTGTCGCAGATCGATGCGCTCGACAAAGAAAGTCTCCGGCGCGATGGCAGCGCGAATGTCTCCATCGTGGGTCCGGAGCGCGTCGCTGCTGGCGCGACCTCGTCGACCGGACTGCTCACGCGTGTGGGCAGCATGAGTGGAATTGCGCTCGCGCTCGTCGTGTGGGCGCTGGTCGTGCTCGGCATCATTACGTCGCTCGTGTGGGCAGCGATGACCGTGCGCCGCCTCGTGCGTAACGCGCGTCCGCTCGACACGGACGATTGGCGCACGCCGTTGTGGGAGATTGCCGACCGCATGGGCCTCGAGGATGCGCCGCGTCTGTTGCGCAGCGAGGAAGCGAAGATGCCGTTCGCGTGTGGAATGCTGAAGCCGACGATCGTTTTACCCGCGGAGTGCGACGGATGGACGCTCGATCGCCGGCGCGCGGTGCTGCTGCACGAGCTCGCGCACGTACGGCGCCGAGATCTGTTCGGTCACACGCTCGGCCGCCTCGTGTGCGCCGTGTACTGGTTTCATCCGCTGGTGTGGACGGCGGCGAAGCGTCTGCGCAATGAGAGTGAGCGCGCGTGCGACGATCTCGCCCTGTCGTGCGGAACCCGCGCTACCGATTACGCGGAGCATCTGCTGGACATCGTGACGTCGGTGCGACGCGATACGACGCCGTCGGTGGCAATGGCGATGGCGCGTCGCAAGGAGTTCGAGGGTCGCATGCTCGCGATTCTCGATCCGGAGCTGCGGCACTCGTCGCCAAGCCGGCGGCAGTCCGCGGCGTTGATCGCGTCGCTCGCACTGATCTCGTTCACGGTCGCCGCAACCGCACCAGTGGCGCGCTCGGCAAGTGCTGCGGCAACGGCGCAGACGGCGCGTGCGAACGAAAGCGCTCGACCGGCTCCAGCGCCTCGTGCGCAGCCCGCACCAATGGCGAGACGGCAGTATCCGGACTCCGGTGTGCGGGGTGTCATGAGCGTTGTCACGAAGACAGGCATCGACACCAACACACATGCAGCCGTGTCGGTATCCACGTCGATGTCCACGTCCACGAGCGCAGGCACCGACACCATCGGTGACATGCGCCAGCGCCTGAGCATAAATACAAATTCCATCACACACGCGATCACGAGCGAGTCGATCAACGGCATCACGGGCGCCAGCATCAAACTGGGCCTGAGCGCCGCGGCCACTGCGTTGCAGCAACTCGCGAAGGGTGACAAAGCGATAATCGGCTTGAAGGCCGATGATCGCCCGCTCCTGCTTGCACGCGTACTCAAGAGCGACACGAGCACCACGCTCCGCCGCATTGCGGCGTGGGGCCTCCAGGAGTACGCCGATTCGCCAGTCGCGGCAGAAGCGCTGCAACAAGCCGTGCGGCGCGACGCGAGCGCGGCCGTGCGTGAAATGGCGGCTTGGGCACTCGGTCACAGCGATGACGGCAGGGCGGCAACGACCGCGGCGCTTGGCACGGCGCTCAAGAGCGACGCGAGCGAGGGTGTCCGCACGATTGCCGCGTGGGCATTGGGAAACATTGGGGATCGCTCGGCAACCGATGCGCTCGCCGCAGCGCTCTCCGACCCGAGCAACGACGTGCGCATCCGTGCGGCCTGGGCGCTCGGCAATGTCGAGCCGCAGCAGGCGCCGCGTGCTCTGATCGCGCTGCTGAGCGATAAGGACCTTCGCGTGCGCGAGGTCGCCGCGTGGGCGCTCTTCAACATCGAGGATCCGGCATCGGTGCCGGCACTCGAAGCAGCGCTGCGCGTAGAGCAGAACAAGGACGCGCAGCTCTCGTACATTCGCGCACTCGCCGCGATGGGTGACAAATCAATCGACGCGATTCGCGGACTGCTCGAATCGCCGGACCAGCGCGTGAAGCAGATGGCGGTTCGCGCATTGGCCGGAGGTCGCGCCGCAGGACCATGGCCGTGGCCGTGGCCCGAGCCGCGCCCCTTCCCCTGACCGAACGGAGAATGGGCGCTGAAGCACACGAGCGCCCATTCTTTTGCACAGCAGTGCTGATTTTTCACCCTCACCCACGCAGATGTGAACGCGATGGGCAACGCACACGGAGCCACGATGCAACGAATACTCGGAGTCATGTCGGCGGCAGCGCTGATGTCGATGAACGGCGCGGCAATGTCCGCAGGCGATCTGTCGGAGGCGATGAACGCGGCCGCGCCGTTCGATGTTGGCGCGCTGCTCACCGCCGCGCGCGGTGCGCCGCCAATGATTTGTGCGCTCGCAGCGCAGACAGTGCGCGGCTACGGATGGAACGACTGGAACGACGCACCGGCGACGCCGCTCGCGTCGGTCGCGAGCATTCGAGGTCGCGACATGGGCAACGCGCAGCTCG
>JANMAY010000024.1:0-5835 GCA_031360095.1 Gemmatimonadaceae bacterium | reverse complement strand
GGTTGGCGTGGCGAGGATCTTCTCGTGCTCGGCCAGGTCCGGAAACTCGAGCACGTCGATGATCTCGAGCTCGTATTGTCCCTCGAGCTCTTGCTCGCAGATGCGCCGCAGATTGGCGATGGCGGTGCCGGTGCGCGAACTCGCGCCCGTGACGAACAGCCGCAACAAATACTTGCTCAGGATTCCGCTCCAAACGAGGCTGGGTCGCCAATATTCGCACGCCGGCCCACGCGGTGCCAGCATGGTCCGTGGCGAGGCCCGCCGGTTGCATGACCTGCGCCACATGGATCGTTCGACATCCCTCTCGCACCGATGGCTCCGGGGCAGCCCCCGCCCCTCACGGCACGGCCAAGCATGACCAACTCCGCAGCTTCAGCCAATTCTCCCATCGCAGCCCCCGAAGCCTCCGACGAGAAGTCGTGGAACCGGCTGCGCGCGATCATCGAGAGCTTGGCCGACGGCATAGTGATCGTGGATCACAGCGGGGTGATTCGATTCGCCAATCCAGCGGCGGCCCGTCTTTTCACCCGGAGCCCGGAGACACTCGTCGGCACACCACTCGGCATCCCCTTGGTGGCAGGTGAGACGACCGAGATGGAGATCGTCCGGCGCGGAGGCGGCGAGGTGGTGTATGCCGAGCTGCGGGCGGTCGATGCCGTGTGGGAAGGAGAGAGAGCGGAGCTGGTGTCGCTGCGCGACATCACAGACCGAAAGTACGCCGAGGAGCGCTCTCGGCAGCTCACCCACGAGCGCGAGGCGAGGCTCGAGGCGGAGGCGGCGAGCCGCGCCAAATCGGACTTTCTCGCCATCATGTCGCACGAGCTGCGCACCCCGCTCAACGCGATTCTCGGCTACTCGGAGCTGATCGAGCTCGGGCTGTCGGGAGAGCTCCCCAGCAAGATGCGCGACCAGATCGGCCGGATCCGCTTCAGCGCCAAGCATCTTCTCGGGCTCGTGAACGACCTCCTCGACCTCGCGAAAGTGGAGGCAGGACGCCTCTCTGTCGCCAACGCTCCTGCGCAGCTGTCAGAGGCGATCGCCGCCGCGTTTCCACTGATCCAACCCCAGGCCGAAGCGAGAAATCTGACGCTCGTGCTGGCGCCCGGGATCGATGAACTACCCCCGTATATCGGCGACGGCGACCGAGTGCGACAAATCCTCGTGAACCTTCTGTCGAATGCGGTGAAATGCACGCAGGCAGGAGGAACGATCACGGTAGAGGGTGCCGTGACGGCGACGCCGGACCCGGGCGCACGCCTCCAGCCGCGACCTGCGCACATCCGCCTCACGGTGACCGACACAGGGGATGGCATCTCGCCGGACCAGCTGCGTGCGATCTTCGAACCGTTCGTGCAGGCGGAATCGGGTCCAACACGTACGCGCGAGGGGAGTGGGCTGGGGCTCACGATCGGACAGCGGCTCGCTCGGGCGATGGGGGGCGACTTGACGGTAGAGAGCACGGTAGGAAAGGGGTCGTCGTTCACCCTCTGGCTTCCTGCAGATCCCGCCGCCACCGAGCAGCTCGCCGCGGCTGATGAATCGGTCGGTGCGCCCGAGGCCGATCGGGTCCCCAAGGCGACGCGCATCCCCGAGCCGGCACGCGACCTGACCGGGCTTGCCGACGTGGCGCAGGTGCTGCTGGCCGAATTGGCGCCCCTGGTGGCGGAGGTGGTCGGGCGCATCCGGTGCGACCCCACGCTGCCAATGGCCGCCGGGATCCGCACCTCGCAGGTGACCGATCACCTGTCGACGCTGCTGGCCGACATCGCGGGCTCGCTGATCGTCGTCGAGGAAGCTGCCGGGGAAACCTCCCCGCTGCTGGCCGACGCGATGGAGATCCAGCGGCTCGTCTCCGAACGGCACGGTGCGCAGCGAGCGCGGCTCGGATGGAGCGAGGCGTCGATGCGGCGCGAATTCATGATCATTCGAGAGGAGCTGGAACGGGTGGTCCGGCGCGCGGTACCGTCCAAGGGACCGCTCGAGCCGGCCGCCGCGGTGGCGACAGTGAACCGGTTCCTCGATCAGGCGGAGTACATCGGCGTGCGTGCGCTAGAGAAGGCGCGGGGGGACTGATCGTCCTACTGTGCGACCAGCACGTTCACCAATCGCCCTTTCACGAAGATCACCTTCTTGATCGGGCCCGTTACGTATTTCGCGAGCGCCGGATCCGCGAGGATTGCCGCCACGGCTTCATCCTGCGTCGCATCCGTCGACACGCGGACCGTCCCTCGCGTTTTCCCATTCATCTGCACGGCCATCGTGACCTGATCGTCGGCGAGCAGCGATTCGTCGTACGTCGGCCAGCCCGAATCCATCACGCTCACCGACTCGCCGAGCATCGACCACAACTCTTCGGCAATGTGCGGCGCGAAGGGGCTCACGAGCTGCACGAGCGGGCGCACCTCGTCCACGTGCGGGACGCGCTCGCCGGAGCGCATGGTGTTCATGTACTCCATCATCGCCGCAATCGCCGTGTTGTAGCTCAGCCGTGCGACGTCGTCACCAACTTTCCTGATGGTCTGGTGCAGCTTGCGCCGAACGTCCGCGTCGGTCGCACCGTCGCGCCGCGCGTACTGCACGGAGCGCCACAGCCGGTCCAGAAACCGCTTCACCCCCGAGATCCCCTTGTCGCGGAAATCTCCTCCCTCCTCGAATGGACCGAGGAACATCAGGTACGTGCGGAACGTGTCGGCGCCCCACTCCTCGATGTACTGATCCGGGTTGACGACGTTGCCCTTACTCTTGGACATCTTGGCGCCCTCGCGCACGATGAGCCCGTGCGCGCGGAAGCGGGTGAACGGTTCCTCGAAGTGCAGATGTCCTGCGTCGTGGAGCACCATGGTCACGAACCGCGCATACAAGAGATGCAGCACCGCATGCTCGTTGCCGCCGATGTAGCTGTTCACGGGCAGCCACTTCTTCGTGAGCGCCGGATCGAACGGAACGTCATCGCGATCGGCGCTCGTATAGCGCAGGAAATACCAGGCGCTATCGAGAAACGTGTCGCTCACATCCGTCTCCCGACGCGCCGGCCCGCCACATTGCGGACAGGTAGTGTGATACCACTCCGCGTGCCGCGCGAGCGGGCTGACACCGGAATCGTCGGGGCGAAAGTCATCGATGGCGGGCAGCAGCACCGGCAACTGCGACTCCGGAACGGGCACGGTGCCGCACCGCTCGCAGTACACGATGGGAATGGGCGGACTCCAGTACCGCTGCCGCGAGATGCACCAATCGTGCAGCCGGTAATTCACTACCGGGACCGCGGCGTGTCGCGCTGCGAGCTCCGTCACGATCGCCGCCTGCGCATCGCCAACGGGCAGGCCGTTGAAACGCCCAGAGTTCACCACCCGGCAGCCGTCGGTCTCAGTGAATGCGGCGTCCAGTGACACATCGCCGGCGTGCGTCGGCCCCGCGATCACGCGCCGGATAGGCAGATCGTACGTCCGGGCAAATTCGAAATCGCGCTCGTCGTGGCCGGGCACGGCCATGATGGCGCCCGTGCCGTATTCCATCAGCACATAATCGGCAATCCAGATCGGGATTGGCATTCCCGTCGCCGGGTTCGTCGCATACGCGCCAGTGAAGACGCCCGTCTTCTCCTTCGTCGTTTTGCGGCTCACGAGGTCCTGCCGTCCTGCGTCGCGCACGTACCGATCGACCTCGTCGCGCTGATCGTCGCCGACAACGCTCGCCACGAGCGGATGCTCCGGCGCCAGCACGAGATACGTCGCGCCGAAGATCGTGTCGGCCCGTGTGGTGAACACACGAATCTCCAACGGGGTCGCCGTGATCTCACCTGACTGTCCCGCCGACGCCGTCGCACTTCCCGCGAATTCCATCACGTCCTGAACGACGAACACGATCTCGGCGCCTTCGGACTTGCCGATCCAGTTCCGCTGCGCGCTCTTCGTGGTTTCCGACCAGTCCAACGCGTCGAGATTCGCCAGCAGCCGCCCGGCGTAGTCGGTGATGCGAAAGAACCACTGCTCCAGAAATCGCTGCTCCACCATGGTGCCGCAGCGCTCGCAGGCGCCGGCGATGACCTGTTCGTTGGCGAGCACGGTCTTGTCGAACGGGCACCAGTTGACCGCCGCCTTCTTCTTGTAGGCCAGCCCCTGCTTGTACAGCTGGAGAAAAACCCACTGCGTCCAGCGATAGTAGCGCGGGTCCGTGGTGGACAGCTCGCGCGTCCAATCCACCATCAGGCCGGCCCGCTGAAGCTGCCGGCGGAAGTTGTCGATATTCCTGGGTATCAGCTCGTTCGGGTGAATCCCGAGCTTGATCGCGAAGTTCTCGGAATGGATGCCGAAGGCGTCATAGCCCAGAGGCTGGAAGACGGTGTGCCCCTGCAGGCGCTGGAATCGTCCATAGATGTCGTTCCCAGTGAACGCGAAGAGGTTGCCGACGTGCAGCCCCTCCGCGCTCGGATACGGAAACATCATCAGGGCATAGAACGGATTCGCTCCACGCGCGAGGTCAGGGGTGTTCGCACCCGTTGCCTGCCAGTGCGCCTGCCACTTTCGCTCGATCGCGGCAGGGTCGTACCCGCCCGGCGATTCGTCAGCGGGAGCGGATGAAGCAATGTCGGTCATGGCGACCAAAGATATCGCAGGTCATCGGTTCAAGCTTCATCCCTCCGGAGCAATGGCGCTCTCCACACTGTCGGCACCAATCGAATCCCGTTCGGCGTCCTCGCTGCGCCGCCGCTTCGTCACGCGGCTGGTACTCGTGGGCACTGTCATCGCTCTGGCCTACTGGTGGGGCGCGCGAATGGTCCTCGACTCCTCGCCCGCCGTGCTGAAGGCAATCGGCTACGGTACCGCCGCCATCATCCTCCTCACCGTCGCCATCTCGCTTTTCGCGTCGCAGTTTCTCAGCGTCGCCGTGGGGAAGCCCGCCACCGAGCTCGCCGAAGCCGCGGAAGCCGTTGCTGCCGGTGACTTCTCCGTGGAGCTCGCGCGCGCCTCGGCCGACGACGAGATCGGCCGCCTGAGCCGCGCCGTCGGCGCAATGATCCTCGAGCTCCGGCGTCTCGCTCACGCCCTCTCGGGCTCGGCCAGCGATACGAGCGCGATGTCGACGCAGATCACCGCCGGCTCGGAAGAGATGGCTGCCACCGCCGGAGAGATCGCCAATACCGCGAGTGACCTGTCGGCACAGGCGACGACCATGGCTGAGACCATCGCCTCGCTGGCCGAATCGGCATCCGCGCTGCGCACGCTCGCCAGCGAGCTCGATTCCGGCGCTCGCGATGGCGTCTCCCGTAATCTTGCACTGCGATCGCTCGCGCAGGAAAACCGCGAAGGGCTCGATGCCAGCTCCGACTCGCTCGTCGCACTCGCCACCGACGTCAATGAGAGCGCGTCCGCCATCGTCTCGCTCGGCGAAGCGAGCGAGGAGATCCGCTCGTTCGTCACGCTCGTGCGCAAACTGGCGCGCCAGTCCAAGCTGCTCGCACTGAATGCGGCGATGGAAGCGGCTCGCGCGGGCGAGCATGGCGAAGGCTTCGCCGTCGTCGCGAGCGAAGTGCGACGTCTCGCCGCCATGTCCACCGATGCCGCCGAACGCACCGAGGCGGTCGTGAAAAGCGTTCTGGAGGGGATCGAGCGTTCACGCGAATCCGCCGAGCGTGCCGTGGCGACCGCGGAAACCGTGCGGCACGCGACTGCGCGTGCGTCGTCGTCCTTCGCAGACATCGAAGTGGCCGTCGCCAAGGCGGAGGCGTGGACCGCGACGATCGAAGAGACGTCTGTAGCGACGAACATGCTCGTCGGCGAGATGACCGAGCGGCTCGACACCTTGGCCAGTGGCACGGAATCGTTCGCTGCCGCG
>JANMAY010000467.1:0-2032 GCA_031360095.1 Gemmatimonadaceae bacterium | reverse complement strand
CCGTACTACGCCACCGATCCGCGCTGGCTCACCGACTCGACGCTCGTGTATGCCGCGGTCGATGGCCGCTCGACGATCGCCGCATATCGCCTCTCGCTCGACGGCACGCGCCGCCGCATCGCACGTCGCAACGGACTCGTGGCGAACATTCCGCTGGCGGACGGTGCGCTGCTCTACGCGCAGATCGACTACACGTCGCGCAGCGAGGTGCGCTCCGATCTCTACGTGGAGCGCAACGGCAAGGCGCGCCGCATCACGCATGGCATGCGACTGGTGCAGCCCGACGCACGCGCTGATGGCGACATCGTTGCGGTGCAGCTTGCGCCCGGCCGAGCGAGCCTCGTGCTCATCGATCGCAACGGACGCTTTCTCAGCACGCTCGCCAACGCGGGCCCGGATGAGACGTGGAGCGAGCCACGCTGGTCGCCATCCGGCTCGCGCGTCGCAGCGATCCGCCGCGCGCCTGGAGGGATGTTCTCGCTGGTGCTGATTGATGCCGCAACGGGAGCGCAGACTGAGATCGACCGGCAGTCGTACGTGCTCTCCGCGCCAAGCTGGTCGCCCGACGATCGCTCCGTGCTCTACATGAGCGACCGCGACGGATCACCCAGGCTCACGCTCGCGAACCTCACGGGCCGCGTGGGAGAGGTGAGCACGGGACCGGGTGGGCTGTTCGCCGCAGAAGTGTCGCCCGCCAATCGCAGCATCGCCGGCGTCACGCTCCGCGCGGACGGCTACCACATCGGCGTTGCACCTGCGAGCAGCGTGGTTGTCTCCACCGTCCCTCGCTCGCCGCCAGTCGATAGCAGCTCGGCACAACCGCTCGCGCCGGGCGAATACCACAGATACTCCGCGTGGCGCAGCCTCCTGCCGCGCTACTGGTTTCCCGTCATCGAAGCTGCACCGTCGCGCGGCACGCGACTCGGAGCGACCACCAGCGGGCGCGACGTGCTCGCGCGGCACTTGTACAGCGCATACGTCGCCGTGCCGACGACCGGTTCGTATCCCGTCGGCTCACTGTTCTACCGCTTCAGCGGATTCCGGAAGCCGCTCGTCGACGTCGAGCTGTCGCAGGACTACACCTCCGAGTTTTCGCTGGTGAGCGGCGGAACCGCCGACACCGTGGGCACGCTGCTGCGTCGCGCGCAAAATGCGTCACTCGCGAGCACGTGGGTGCGCCCACGCGTGCGGACGTTTTCGTCTGCGTCCGCGGGCATCGGCGTCGAGCGACGCGAGTTTGCGACCGATCCGGGCGAGTTCCTCAAGCAGCTCGCGTTCACGACGCCCGCGTTGGCCAACACGTACTACTATCCGCGCGCCGTTCTCTCCGCGCAGTGGTCCAATCTCCAACGTCCCGCATCGAGCATCTCGGCCGAAGACGGCGTGAGCATGGCTGTGACCGCGCGCGAGCGCTTCCGCACTGACAGCGCGAGGGCCACGCAGTCAACGAGCGTCGTCGGAACCGTTGCGGGCTTCAAGAGCCTCGATCTTCCCGGCTTCGCGCATCACGTGCTGGCACTGCGCGTGGCTGGCGGCGTCGCCGATCGGCGCGCCGTCAACGCGCTCGAGGTGGGCGGTACCAGCGGCAACACATTCGAGCTGCTGGCCGGCTATGCGGTTGGTGAGGGACGTCGCACGTTTGGTGTGCGCGGGTTTCCCACGGCGAGCATTCAGGGCACGCGCGCTGCGGCGGGGTCGCTCGAGTATCGCGCGCCCCTCGCGCTCGCCGGCCGAGGCTGGGGGTTGCTTCCCTTCTATTTGGGTCGGTCGTCGCTCACGGCGTTCGCGGACGCCGGCGTGGCGACGTGTCCTTCGCCTGTTCTCGAGCTCATTGGCGGAGTGCAGCGGTTGCGCCGCGCCCGCTACGATGTCTGCTCGCCGTCACCGCGGCTTGGCCGGACGATCGCGAGCGTGGGCGGTGAGTTGGGCGTGGCGGCAGCGGTGCTGGATTGGGATTTTCCGCAGCAGTTCCGGTTGGGAGTTGCGTTGCCGGTGGTGGGGCGGGAGCTGGTGGGTGCTCGGCGGGTGAGTG
>JANMAY010000461.1:0-13632 GCA_031360095.1 Gemmatimonadaceae bacterium | reverse complement strand
AATCCCTCGATGCCCTACGCTGACCATCGGCGCCGATACGGACGCATGTGGTTCTCGGGATCAGATGCCGAGAACGCGGACGCGTTCGTTCATCTGCTCCGCGCGTCGAATCAGCGGCAACTCGACGACGATGGAGGCGTTTGCATCGTCGCAACGCACTTCGGCAAGGGATTTTGCGTCAACGGCCAGGTGCGCGCCGACATTCGCGCCCTTCTCGTTCAGCTCGCGGCGCGGAACGGGTGGTTCGTGCCGGTGGGACCACTGCTCGATCATCTGCGCGCGCAACGCGCGGATTCGGCACTGCCCAGCAGAGAATGGCGCGCGATGCAGTGGCGGTGGATGCGCGATTTGCTTTCGCGACGAATCGCGGAATGGTGGCACTGATGGCGCTCCTCGACGACGCGCTGATCGCAGCGGGCCGAGAGCGCGGGATCATGCGCCACGCGAAACCGTTTTATCGGTGGCTCAACGAAGTCCGCATGCCCGTAATCCGCCCGCTGTATGGCGCACTCTACGCCGAGCGCCAGTTGAGGGAGATCTGGTGGCCGCTGCTCGCGAAGATCCTGTACCGCGAGCCGCTGCTGCGCTATCGGTGCGAGTCAGTGGGTCACCGCCTTTTTCTCGAGGGCGTGATCCCCGCCATTGGCGGCGACGGACGAATCATCATCGGTGACAACGTACGCATCGGGCCACAATGCTCATGGGACATCGGGCACAAGGTGTCGACCGGAGCACTGCTGGTGATCGGCAACGACGTGAGTGTGAACTACCAGAACATCATGAGCGTCGTCACGAGCGTGCATATCGGGGATCGTACGATGCTGGCAGGCGGTGTGTCGATCTATGACAACCCGAGTCACCCGATGTCACCCCTCAAACGCTACCATCATCAGCCCTTCGCGCTCGAGGACTGCGCGCCGGTGGTCGTGGGTCGCAACTGCTGGATCGGATCCAAGGCATTCGTGCTGAAGGGCGTGACGATCGGAGACAATTCGATCGTCGCCGCCGGATCCGTCGTCACGAAGTCCGTGCCGCCCAATGTGCTCGTCGGCGGGGCGCCCGCGCGCGTGCTGCGCGAGCTTCCCGACGACTTGCCGGCATCGGCATGGACGTCGTCACTCGCCGTCCCATCCGACCTTCCACCTGGCCCAGGCGTTGTGCCTTAGGGCGAGCCGCTGATGCGGATGTGGTCGATGTACTGGTACTGGTTCTGAGGGACCGGATTCAGCCCACCCCCGTAGGTGGGATTCCAGGCAAGGCTCATCCACTTCCTCGACGATTGCATCTGCCAGTTCACGTTGGCGTATTGATGGGTCTTCACGCCGTCGAGCCAGATGTGCAGCTCCCCATTGGCCGTGCTGTTGTTCGTGTTTGCCTTCAACAGCAGCTCGTAGCGCACCCAGAGGCCTCGCTTACCCAGCATTCGCGCCTGTGCGGCGTTGAGGTTCCCCCCCATCTGCCGGTCCACGGGACCCTGCTGGATCATCTGAAAATCCATGCTCGCGCCGTCGTGGCTCGTGTACGTCATCGTTCCGCCCACCTGGTCCCCGGCCGGCCAGATGAACTTCGATCCGGCGTTGCCGTTCGTGTTGTCAAAGGTCGCGTCGTGCTTGAGGTACAGGCAGATGTACAGATTCTTGAACTGTTCGGCTGCGCTGAACGGGCGATAGGTGTAAAACGGGGCGCTGCCGCCGGGCGATCCCTTCTGAAACAGCCCTGCGATGACGTTTTTCGTGGCGTCGAACGGCGCCGATGGATCCTTGATGATCGAGAACCGCGTCGCACCATTGCCGGCGTCATCGATCCAGCCTTGGGGTGTTTGCACGTTCCTGATCGGCGTCTGGTCCCACGGCTGCTCGTTGATTCGTGTGTACCCCGCCGGCTCATTCGGGCACCCGCCGGCTCCCGGAGGTGGTGGCGGTGGAGCGCTCTGACTCACGGTGAGTGCTGCGCTGCCCTGCTTGTTTTCGCTCGTCGCGGTGATCGTCGCACTGCCCGGCGCGACCGCGGTGATCACGCCTGCGCCGGAGACGAGAGCGACGTTCGCTGCACTGCTGCTCCACGCGATGGTTCGCCCGCTGAGCGAGTTGCCCGCGGAGTCGCGAACCGTCGCTGTCGCCGTTGCCGTTGCGCCGGGAAGGATCGTCGATTGATCGATCGAGACGTTGATGCTCGCCACACTCGCCGCGCCCGGCGGCGGCGATGTCAACGCGTTCGCCTCCGTCACGGAATCGCCGCACGCCGCGATGGAAATGGCGACAACGCCCGAAACGGCCGCGAAGCCAAGGAGCCTGTGCTTCAGCGAAGGTGAAGCCGAAGGTGGGGAGTTGCTCAAGTGCAGCACGCCGGTAGAGGTTGTTGTGTGAGTCTCATTGCATACCCCCTTGTTCCGAGGCTGTGCCGAGGGACTCGGTATCAACGTTACCATTCGCGTTCGCCGCTGCTGCGGTCGCGCGCGCAGTCTGCAATAATGACGAGTCGTGCAACCGCATGTCACTGACCGCGGCCTCCGCAACAAACTGGCGTACGCACGGGCAACTTCTTTGAGCGAAACGACTTCCGCGAAGGATGTGACCCCGCTCACCATTCTGCATCTGACGGCGCCGGCAAGTATCGGCGGTCTGGAGCGCGTCGTCGAAGCACTCACGGCAGGGCATGCCCGGGCCGGCATTGCAGTCCACGTGGCCGCCGTGGTTCAGGCAAGGCGCGATGCCGATCGGTTCCTCGGCCCACTCGAGGCGAAGGGCGTGGTGGTGCATCCCGTCGTCGTGTCGGCGCGCGGGTACCTGCGCGAGCGAGCGGAGATCCGCGCGCTGTGCCGCGCGATTGGACCTTCGATCGTGCATACGCACGGCTATCGGGCCGACGTCGCAACCTCGGGCGTGGCACGGGCGGTAGGCATTCCCACGGTGACTACGGTGCACGGCTTCACTGGTGGCAGCGTTCGCAACCGACTCTACGAGACGCTTCAGGTGATTTCGTTTCGCCGTTTTGGTGCTGTCGTTGCCGTCTCTCGCCCCTTGCAAGCGCTGCTGCAGCGGCGCGGTGTGCCGAGCAATCGCCTGCGGCTGATCGTGAATGGGTTCAGTGCAGCGGGGAACGCGCTCACGCGCGAGGACGCGCGCGCGCGACTCGGACTTCCGGCAGTTGGCTTTTGTATTGGGTGGCTGGGACGACTCACGCACGAGAAGGGTGCGGACGTTCTGGTTGACGCAACCGCCAGACTGCCGGAAAACACGATCGTGTCGTTCATCGGCGCGGGGCGCGAACAGGCGAGCCTCACCGCGCAGGTAGCGGATTTGGGCATCGCATCACGAGTGCGCTGGCACGGCATCGTGGATGACGCGAGTGCCGTGCTTTCGGCATTCGACGCGTTCGTCCTGAGCTCGCGAACCGAGGGCACGCCGATCGCGCTCTTCGAGGCAATGGCGGCCGGCGTGCCGATCGTTGCAACGCGCGTCGGTGGCGTTCCGGATGTGCTTCGCGACGACGACGCGCTGCTCGTGCCGACCGAGAATGCGCCCGCTCTCGCTGCGGCGGTCGAGCACATTCGCATCGATGGCGCGTCAGCGGCGTCGCGCGCGGCGGCGGCGCGACAGCGCCTCCAAACCACATTCGCGCTCGAGCCATGGCTGTCCGCGTACGAATCGCTCTATCGCGAACTTCTCACGCGGTCGCGCGGCACAATCTGAGCGGCTGTTGCGCCGCACTCGACCACGGCATCAATCGCCGTCTCTCCCCTCGCCTCGTCATGGCTCTCTCCGCACCACGCTTTCGCGACGTCATCGGTGCGTTACTCGCGGTGAACTTCGTGCTTGATGCGGTCCCCCGGAAGCGGTGGAGCACGGCACTCCTCGTCAGTGGGCTGGCGTACACGGTCAACTACTACAACGCATTCAATCATCATCCGAGTACGTCGATCGCACACGCGTGGTCGCTCGGGATCGAAGAGGAGTTCTATCGCCGCTGGCCGTTTGCCTTTCTTCTTCTCGCGCGAGAGGGATGTCGGGCGCTGCTCGTGGGGGCGGCAGCGTTCGCGCCGGCCGCGGTGGCCTGGAGGTCCTTCTCACCGCGAATGGTGCGGATGTCGCGTACCTGTACAACGCGTTCGACACGCGCTTCGACAACCTGGCCGTGGGCTGCATCCTCGCGCTCGCTGCCGACTCGCCGCGAGTCGCGTCAGCCGCCGAAGCGCCCGCGAAACGGGTGTGGTAGGCGCCGCGGTATGGTCGTGTCGCCACTACCGTTGCCCCGCCGCATGCGATACAGATTCCTCTCCTTTCTGAGGCGGAGCGGCAATGGATCGCAGTTCACGAGGGTTGGCCCGCAGTATTCTCTCCAATTGGGGAACCTTCGTCTTCTCTGCCGGCGTCAACTTCGTCCTCTCGCCGTTCATCGTACGCGCGTTGGGACAGACCCAGTATGGCGCCTGGGTGCTCCTCGTCTCCATGGTTGGTTACCTCGGCCTGCTGGATCTGGGCGTGCGCGCCGCGGTGACCCGCTATGTCGCGCAGTTTCATGCGGCTGGCGACCACGATCGCGCGACGCTCCTGTACGCCTCCGCCGTCCGCATCTTCTCTCTGGGCGGGGTCATCGCGATTCTGATCTCGGCGGTGATGGCACTGCTCGTGGGACGGGTGTTCAACGTGCCCCCCGAGCTGATCCACACGGCACGCATCGTTGCCCTGCTCGGTGGAGTAAACGTCGCGGTTTCGCTCGTGAGCGGCGTGTACGGCGGTGTGCTCATCGGACTCGAGCGATTCGACTACTACAACGCGACGGAGATCGCCGTGGGCGCGGTGCGCGCCATCGGCATCGTGGTCGCGCTCAGAAGCGGGTACGGCCTGATCGCGCTTTCGCTCGTACAGCTCGCGGCAACGCTCGTGCGAGGGGCGGCCAACGTGTACTTCACCCGCCAGCTGTACCCGCAGCTCAAGATCGCGTCGCTCGTGTGGGATTCCCAATCCGCACAGCTCATCTTCAAATTCGGCTTGAGCGCATCGTTCCTGCACGTCACCGGATCGCTGATGCTCTACAGCGACTCGCTGGTGATCGGCGCGTTTCTACCCATCGGCATGGTGACGTACTTCGCCATCGCGGGGAACCTGACCGACTACGCGCGCTCGGTGTGCAGCGGCATCTCCCAGACGTTGACGCCGCGCATGAGCGCACTCCAGGCGGGAGGACGGGAGCACGCGCTCGAGTCGGCGGTGCTGATGAGCGCGCGGCTCTCGAGCCTCGTGGTCATGCCGATCGCCGTGACACTCATGCTGCGCGGCGGATCGTTCATCGGACTCTGGATGGGCGCCGAGTACGCCGACCTGTCGGGGAGAGTTCTTCTGGTGCTGGCGGTGCCGTTGCTGTTTCTCGCCGGCTATCAGGTCGTCGCGGCCGCGATGTTCGGTATCAGCAAGCATGGCGGGCTCATTCCGATATTCGCGCTGGAAGCGTTCTCCAACCTGGTCCTCAGCATTTTCTGGGTGCGCGCGTACGGCGTGATCGGCACGGCGATGGGCACGACGATCCCTCGCGTGATCGTGTCCACGCTCATCGGGCCGTGGTATGTGCGGCGCACGATGGGCTTGTCGCTGCGTACGTTCTGGATCTCGTGCTTTCTTCAGCCGATCGCAGCGATGATCCCCTTCGCGGCCGCGAGCTACGCCGTCGAACGCATGTGGCCGGCGAACAACATGCTCGTGTACTTCGCGCAGGTGCTCGCCCTGCTGCCGCTCGTCGCGCTCTTCGCGTGGCTCATTTGCTTCTCGCGCGACGAGCAGCGCGCACTCAAGCAACTCGTCGCACGTCGTCCTTCGTAGGGCGCGCCGGCGAGGTGTGGTCGTGCGGACGCGTTGGTCGCGCCCGCACGAGCCCACCGCTCCTTACGGATAACCGCTGATTCGTACGTGGTCGAGATATTGATATTGATCGTACGGCACGGGATTCAATCCGCCTCCGTACGTGGGGTTCCAGGCGAGGCTCTGCCAAGTCCGTGAGCCACCCATCTGCCAGTTCACATTGGCATACTGATGGGTCTTCACACCGTCGATCCACATGTGCAGCTCGCCGTTCGCGGTGCTGTTGTTCGTGTTCGCCTTCAGGAGCATCTCGTACACCATCCACTGCCCGCGGCGGTTGACCACGAGCGCTGCCGTCGGGTTCAGATTCGCGCCGAGGAAACGGTCGACCGGTCCCTGCTGAATCATCGCGAAATCCATGCTCGGCCCGTCATGGCTGGTGTACGTCATCGCGCCGCCCACTTGATCACCAGCCGGCCAGAGAAACTTGGTGCCGGCATTGCCGTTGGTGTTGTCGAAATTCGCGTCGTGCTTGACGTACACGCAGATGTACAGATTTCGGAACTGCTCGCCGGTGCCAAAGGGCCGATACACGTAGAACGGACCGCTGCCGCCCGGACTGCCCTGCCGGAACTTGCCGGCAATGACGTTGTGGTTGGTGCTCGGAAACGGCGACGTGGGATCATTCACGATGGAGAAGGCGGACCCTCCATTCCCAGCATCGTCGATCCAGCCGAGCGGCGCCTGGACGTTGCGAATCGGAGCCGCGTCCCACGGCTGGTCGTGGAATCGCGTGTAGCCGGTGGGCTCGTTCGCGCACGCACCACTGCTGGGCGGAGGCGTCGGCGTGCTCGAGACGGAGATGCCCGCCGACGTTGCGGAGGACAGATACGAGGCACCGAATTGCAAGACGTATGTACCGGAGCCCGTCAGGGTGAGATTCGCAAATTTCGCCAGGCCGGTCGCATCGGACGTTGCGGTTGCCGACCCGGACAACGTTCCACCCGGGCCAGTGGCGATCGTCGCCAGCACTGCCACGCCAGACTGCGAGACTGCGTTGCCCGATGCGTCGACCAACTGAATCATCGGCTGCTGAGTGAGCGGCGAGCCACTCACGGCGGACGAGGACGGCTGAGTCTTGACAGTGAGCTTGCTCGACGCGCCCGCGGTGACCGTGACTGTGGTCGAGAGCGCGTTCGCGACGCCAGCCGCAGAGAAGCGCAGGGTGCGCGTACCGACGATGCCGGTGATGGACAGATTCACGAACGTCGCGACGCCGAGGCTGGTGGTTGTCGCCGTCAGAACGCCTCCCAGCGTGCCGGTGCCGCTCGCGACGGCCGCTGTCACGATGACTCCGCCCTGAGCAATCGCTCTGCCGGCGCTATCGCGTAACTGCACCGCGGGCTGCTGCGCGAAGGTGACGCCACTTTGGACCGATGCCGATGGCTGTGTGGTGACCGCCAGCTGCGATGCGAGCGCAGGAGACTGGGAAACGCTCGCGATCACGGTGACCGACGCAAGTCCGGTCACACTTTCGTTGGACCCACTCACCGTCGTGCTCCCCGCACCCACGGCGGTGACAGTTCCATCCGACGCGACCGTCGCCACACTCGGGTCCGCGGTACGCCAAATGACCGTGCCGCTTTGGATACTGCCATTGGAATCGCGGATCGTCGCGTTGGCCCGTGCCTGGTGCGGTGTCGTGAGTACCGCGGAGTCGAGCGCGACGGACACGCTCGCGACGCGCCGGTATGCGAGCGATACGACTGTAATGGTCGCATCGCCGGAAATCCCTTCGATCGTACAGCGGATGAACGTGGTTCCTGGTGCGACCGCGGTCACGACGCCCACATCGGAGACCGTCGCGATGGTATTGTCGCGTGAGCGCCATCTCCGTGTCCGTGGCGCAGAGAGGATGTTGCCGGCAATGTCGCGCGCGACTGCGACCGCTTGCGCGGAATGGCTCTGCCCGAGTTGTACGGAATCAATGCTGACGGTCACCGAGGCAACGGCGGTATTGCGCGCCTGCGCGGCATCTGCGGCCGCTTCGACATCGGGACTATCGGTCGCTCCGAGTGAGCGGGTGGTATCTGAACATCCAACGGTGATGCTGAGTGTGAGCGACAGAAGTGTCGCTGCTGTGCGGGGGTTCCGCCAGAAATAGAGCATACGTCCTCCTACAAGAGGTTCGGCGGCTCGACTGGCATGGCCCGTATATGAGCGTTAGCCTCGTAGCTTTGCGTCCTCGTCTTTCGGCGAGTTTGCCCTTATTCGCTCCCAACGCAGAGGTGATGCCACGCGTGCGTGATTTGGTGGTAATTCTCTGCAGGCGAATGAATCTTCTGACGAGCATCGCGTGTCTGTCAGCAGCGTCACATCGCGATGGTGATCTACACGTACATGAGCGCGCTGCGAGTTGCACACATGGTGCGCATGCAATTCGCGAGAGGGTTGTTGCGTGAGTGGACGTGCGACACGCAACAGGCGGGCGCTCGTGGCGCCCGCCTGTTGCAATCACCGTTTACGGCGAACCGCTGATTCGGAGGTGGTCGATGTACTGATACTGATCGTGCGGTACGGGATTCGTTCCGCCGCCGTACGTCGGCTCCCAGCGGAGACTCTGCCACGCGCGCGCCGCCGAGATGTTGAAGTCGACGTCCGTGTATTGATGCGTCTTCACCCCATCGATCCACGCATGGAATTGTCCGTTCGCCGCTCCGTTGGCGGTATTCATGACGAACAGCATCTCGTAGCGCACCCACTGCCCGCGACGCGTCACCATCCGCGCTTGCCCGGCGGGTCCCACGTTCTGGCCAAGTTGCCGATCCACGCGATTCTGCTGGAAGAGCGCAAAGTCCATGTTGACGCCGTCGTGGCTCGTGTAGGTATCGCTGCCGAACGATCCCGGGGCGTCACCAGCCGGCCAGAAGAATTTCGAGCCCGCGTTGCCGTTCGTATTGTCGAAGTTCGCGTCGTGCTTCACGTACATGCAGAGGTAGAGCTTTGGATAGAGCTCACCGGATACGAATGATCGCCGGACGCTGAATGGCGCACTGCCCCCAGCGTCGCCGGCATTGAACTCGCCGCGGATGACGCTCGACGACGAGAAGGGTGCCGTCGGATCCGACTGGATCGTCAGCTTGAAATCATCGAGTGCGTCGTCGTTGAACCAGCCCATGGACCTCAAGCCCGTTGCCGACTTCGGCGCGACATTCCACGGCTGATCCTGAATCCGCGCATAACCGGCCGGCTCATTCGAGCACGTGCCGCTCGGCGGAGGTGGCGTGCTGGAGACCGTGATTGTGCCGGAGCTCACGGACGTCATCGAGGGCGTCGAGAAGCGCAGCGTGTGCGCCCCGCTCCCGGTGATGCTCAGCGCGGAGAACGTGGCGACGCCGTTGGTATTCGTCGTGGCCGAGGTTGTTCCGCCCAGAATGCCGGTGCCGCTCGCGAGCGCCGCCGTCACGGTGTAGCCCGTCTGCGCGACCACATTGCTCGACGCATCCTGCAGCTGAATGACGGGCTGTTGCGCGAACGGACTGCCACTCGCCGCTGTCGACGATGGCTGAGTGAGGATCGCCAGCTTGGTGGGCGCGCCGGCGGAAATGCTGATGGTGCCCGAGGTCGTCGCGGTCAGGGACGTCGCGCTGAACTGCAACGTGCGCGCGCCTACCGTGCCCGTGATCACCAGATCGGTAAACCGCGCGGCACCGCCCGCGTCGGTTGAGACACTCGTCGTACCGCCAAGTGCCGGCCCTCCGGTCACCACGGCTGCCGTCACCACCACGCCAGCTTGCGCCACAGCATTGCCCGAACCGTCGCGCAACTGAATGACGGGTTGCTGCGCGAAGATCGATCCGCTCTGCGCAGAGCTCGACGGTTGCGTCGTGATCGTGAGCTTCGTGGCGCCCGCCGTACCGACGGTAATCAATGCCGACGTCGCCGTCACGCCACTCGCCGAGAAGGACAGCGTGTGCGCTCCCGTCCCAGTGATCGCGAGACTGGTGAACGCTGCCACACCGTTGCCGTCGGTGTTCACGGTCACCGTGCCGCCAATCGTTCCGCTGCCGCTGGCGATCGATGCCGTCGTCGGAACACCCGCCTGCTGCACCGCGTTGCCGGACGCATCCAGCAGCTGAAGCACTGGTTGCCGAGTGAACGCCAATCCGCTCTGTGCCGTCGCCGCCGGTTGCGTCGTGATCGACACCTGCGAAGCCGGGCCGAATGACACCGATATTCCGGCGGAGTACGTACTCACGAGTGACGGAGCGCTAAAGCTCAACGTCCGCGCTCCCACCGTTCCGGAAAGAGAGAGATTCGTGAACGTCGCGACGCCGTTTGTATTCGTCGTCGCCGTCACTGTGCCACCAAGCGCGCCGCCACCGGTAGCGATCGCGGCGGTGATCACTACGCCCGATTGACTTACCGGATTACCGATGTCGTCGCGGAGCAGCACGACTGGCTGCTGCACGAATGCCACGCCGCTTTGCGCGGTCGCTGACGGCTGGGTCGCAACATCCAATTGCGACGCTGGTCGCGGAGCACTGGTGGATTTCACGACGAGCGGCGCCCGCGCCGTCACAGTATCGTTCCGGCCGATGACGTCGAGGCTCCCTGGTGCGATGGCCGTGACAATACCACTCGACGAGATAGTCGCGACGCTGGGATCCGATGTCGACCAAACGATGTTACCCGGCTGGATGTTGCCGTTCGAGTCGCGGATCGTACCCGTTGCTCGCGTCTGATGTGGAGCCACGAGCGACGTAGAATCGAGTACGACGGTCATGCTGGCGACTCGGCGATACACAGCGGATGCCACGGTGAGCCGAGTGCCGCCGATGACGCCGTCGATGATGCAGCGGATTCCCACCGTGCCTGGTTTCACCGCTGTCACGCGACCTGTCTGCGTGACGACTGCGATCGTCGTATCCTCCGATCTCCACCGGATGCTCGTGCCGGTCGTCACGAGACCTTGTGCGTCTCGCGCCACCGCGGTGCCCTGCGTCGTATGCTGAGGCGCGAGTGAGCTCGAGTCGAGCGTAACCGTCACCGACGCCACAGCTCCCGACCGCGTGAGTGAAGTGGTTGCCGGCATCACTGCCGCGGTGGAGCCCCCATTCGTTTCAGGGGATGCTGTTTGGAGCGGACTCGTCGTGTCTGAACAATTCGATGTGGCGAGCAGCATTGACCCGAGTGTCGCCGCTCGGCGGAAATTCCGCCATGACTGGAGCATACGTCCTCCACTTGCGTTGGTTTGGCGGCTCGACTGGCATGGCTCCGTGCACGGAGCGGTAGCCTCGAAACTTTGCGTCCTCGCTTTTCAACGAGTTTGCCGATACCAGCGCCAACACAAGACGAATGCCAGCATGCCACACAGACCCCGGTAACACCTGCAATGACGCGAATCACAGACAAGAGAGGACGCACACGCGCGGTTGATCACACGCGAATTGTGACGCGCGTCCTGTTCAGCTCCTTCGCTCACTGCAGCGTCGCGCGCGCGCGCGGGCTCAGCTGCGTTCTAGTCCGGAGCCGGCGGATCGGGGAAACGAATGTCGTCGCCACGCATGCGCGCGATCACGCGTCCCAAGCCGCCCATGCGAAGCCCGAGCTTCCACGTCGCCGCGCCTTCCATGACGTTGGTGCGCGGCAATCCATGCAGCGCAGAAGCGGAAATGAGCGTGCGTGGATGCAGATTGAGAATCCCGTCGAGCCCTGCCTCGCGCGAGAGTGCCGAGGTGCGGTCGTCATACAACCCGAACGGCGCCGCGAGCCACGGCAGCGTCGACGGCCATCGGGCGCGCAACGCCGCATGCGACGACCGAACCTCCTCGCGCACTTCCTCGTCCGCAAGCAGCGGCAGCACGGGATGCGTGACAGTGTGGACCCCGATGTCGATCGGCCCAGCGCTCATCAACAGATCGATCTCATCGAACGTCATCGGGCGCTGGCTCGGTGGCGCACTCACCGCGTGCTCCAGCGCCGCGAGGGCCTCCTCGGCGGCCAGCGGCCACCGACCCGCATGCTTGTGGAGCACCCACTGCCGCAGCGGACGCAGTGCGCCAAATGGCCGCGACGCTGGCGTCCGGTAGATGTCCGTCAATCCAATCGTGCGCTCGAAATGCGCCCATTCGTCCGGCGGAACGAGCGGATGCAACATCTCGACGCGATCCCACCAGAAGCGAGCACCCGTCGCGCTCGCGCCACTCACGACGAAGATCGTCGCCGGCACACCTCCGTTCGTGATGATCTCGCGCACGCCGTCGGACGCCAGAGAGGCATACGCATCGTCGAATGTGACGGCGAACAGACCAGCGGTGGAACGGCCCGCGGCGTGTCGCGCGATGAGAGCGCGCAGCGAGACGGCCTCTGCCACCGAAGCCGCCATTGCGAGCGTATTTCTGAACTGCGCGAGCGAGACATGCGCGCTGGTGGGATTGCCCGGTGTACTTGCTTCGACGCCATGAAAGCACAGGATGGTGCCGTGACGGCTCGGTACGATGCGCGCCGCTAGTGTTGCTGCGCCCCGCAGCATGCGCGACATCACGCGCGCGTCAACGCGCTGCGACGGAGACGCCCGCCGCGTTCTGGCGCAACCGCTCCAGGTCGCCGAGGGCACGCGTCGCAGCGTGCGCCCACGTGAATTTCGCGAGCACGCGCTCCCGTCCCTTCTCACCCATTCTGGCGCTCTTCGCGGGATCGCTCAATGCGTCTACCAGCGCTACTACGAGCTCGTCGACGGAGCCGTCGCCCACGAGCCATCCTGTCTCACCCTCCACGATGATCTCCGGCATCGCCCACTTTCTCGTTCCAATACACGGCAGGCCCGCGAACATCGCTTCCAAAAACGCGACACCGAATGGCTCGTGTCGCGATGGCAAACAGAAGACGGTCGCCGCGCCAAACAGGCGATCGAATGTCGCGCGACCGACCGGATCGGCGCGCGACAGAATGCCGTGCGCAAACACGCCGGGCCGATCGGCATTCGCAGGAACGCCGCCGACCAAATGCAGTTCGGCGCTGGGAATGACCTCACGCACTCGCTCGAACGCGGCGAGCAGTACGTCGCTGCCCTTGCGAGCGTGATCCTTTCCCACAAACAGAACGGATGGTGGTCCCCCGGTCGACGGCGTAGGCGTCGGCGGGTTGTTGGGTCCCGCGTAAATCGCCGTCACCTTGTCTTCGCGCTGCTCAAAATCGGTGTGGAACGAGCTCTTGAGAGCCCCGCTCATCGTCCAGATGCCGTCGGCAGCATCGTAGACGCGCTGCTCCCGCTCCTTCACCGCAACGTATTCTGCTTCGGAGAGACTGCTCGCCCCGGAGTACGGCGCGCCGCGTCGCGCGATCGCAACGTTGCCGTCGCAATACAATGTGTATGTCGCGCGCCGCCGCACGACGGGGTCGACAAATATCGTCGCGCCAATTTGGATGACGGCGTCGTATTCCACCCCCGACGACGCAATGGCACGCGTCATTCGCCGCGAGCGAATTTGAAACGTGGATTCGCCGAGCAGGAAACGCTGGCGCCAGCGCGCCGTATCGGGATGAAACGTCCGCGCCGCCGCCAGAAGCCTCATCCATCCGCGCAGCTCAGCATCGTAGACGTCGACGCGCGCGCCCTCTGCTCGAAGCGCTTCGACAAACGGACGCGCCGACCCGGACCAGCAGTCGGCGGTATTCGCGTCGCCCTCGGCGACTACGGCGACCTTCAGCGGCATCTTACTCCGTGCGTGCGGTCAGCGCCCTACCTGTGGCTGCGGGACGCCCCCCAAGCAGGGCGGGCCGCCACCAAGTATAATTGCGATCGAACGTTGGGGTGGGTGGGTTTAGGGGGTCC
>JANMAY010000449.1:0-1601 GCA_031360095.1 Gemmatimonadaceae bacterium | reverse complement strand
CTACCACGTGGGGTGCTTCACGGAACGGTCTCTTCGAAAGAATGGAGTTGTTCATGCGAACGATAGTCATTGTCTGTCAGATCGCGGCCGCTCTCGGCCTTCTGAACGTTTGGCTGCTGCGGTTTAATCAGGCCACGCCCTATCGTGGCGGCAACGCGCATTCGATGCGCGATGAGTTCGCGGCGTACGGGCTCCCCGCGTGGTTTGCCTTCGTGATCGGCGCGCTGAAGGTGGGGTCGGCGCTGGCGCTCGTCGCAGGGATCTGGTATCCCACCATCGTTCGGCCGGCGGCACTGTTGATCGCGGTTCTCATGCTGGGAGCGCTGTCCATGCACTTCAAGATTCGGGACCCGCTCAAAAAATACGCTCCGGCCGCGGCCATGCTCGCACTGTGCGTCGTCATAATTCTGGGGTCCGGCCAGCGGTAGCCGTTCTCCGCGTTACGCGCGTGAGCTTGGGACAATCGACTCGGTCTGCTACGGAGATGTCATCAGTATGCGTATTCGCATGATTGGTCGTACGTTCACGGCAGCGCTGCTCCTCGCCTCAGTAGCACCGTGATAGCGGCGCAACGAACAGGTGATGCGATGCAGGTCGAGGTTGCCGCCGCGCGCGCCATGCTCGCGACCCGCTCGACCACCGGGCCAGTCGCGCTCGATCCACGACACGGTCGAAGCGGAACAGCCCCAAGTGTCGTTACTACGTCAAGCGTCGGCGCGCGCGAACGCGGCGGCACTTGCACATGCCATCGGCAGCAGCCTCAGGACCTACCAAGAGTTAAGATCCGAAACGAGAGTGGCGATGTCGGTTGTACAACGCGCGCAATGCCAAACGGCGCTGACGCACCTCTCAGCGGAACCGCGATCGCGCTACCGACAGAAGGCTATCCACCTGATGATAGCGATGGAACATCTCGTTAGCCGCGCTCGCGGTTCGAGGGGTCGTAGCGATGGCGCCCAGTTCGTCGCACCGTTCCATGCGGTGCCCGGGAGACGCCGCGCCATCCTTCGTCTCACCTTCGCCGGGCACTCCGGCCGCCGGTAGCGGTGCAGCCGCGGACGTATTCCATTCGCGCGCGCGCAGTGTCGGCCCCTTTCAGCGCGATATAGCCCACGTAGAAGCGCGCCAGCGCGTTTCCGTCGTGTGTGTGCAGCACCGTCCCGAAGTACCGCCGCGCGGACGGCAGATCGCCGCGCATCAGTGCCACTTCTCCCAGGCTCACCAGCGGACCGTTCTCCTCCTGATTGATTTCGTGGGCACGGTTCAGGTGCGCCTTCGCCGAGTCGAGATTTGACGGAGCCCCCTTCTCGAGGCAGAAATTCAGACGACACCGGCGAGCAGCACCGTGACAGACGAGAATCGGCGCGACGCCACATGGAGCAACTCTCCCGCGGCGGCCGCCCTGGTGCGCGTGGCGCGCACGATGAGCGTCCCGATGTGCGGCATCACGGACGCGATGAGCGCGAACGTCGCCCAGACGTGCGTCACGTCCCAGCCTCGGCTGATCCTGGTACTGAAGACGGCCTGCCAGGTGAGGACGAGGCCGGACACGATGAGCGCGATCATCGCGAAGTAGCCGGTCAGCTTGACGTGAGAAGCCC
>JANMAY010000448.1:0-10230 GCA_031360095.1 Gemmatimonadaceae bacterium | reverse complement strand
AATTCCGTACCGAGCAGCCGCGAGCGATCCCATTTCCCGTCGCGCATCGAAGTAGCGGCCTGCGGAAGATGCCGCAGCAATCCAATCAGCGTGCCGAAGAACAGCTCCGCCACCGCCACCGTGTTGCCCGCCGGCGCGTTGATGACCGCAATGCCGAGCGCGGTCGCGGCCTCGAGCGCAATGTTGTCGACGCCAACGCCCGCGCGTCCCACCACGCGGAGATTCGTCGCGCGGCGGAGAAGCGCTTCCGAGACGCGCGTGGCGCTGCGCCCCACGAAGGCATCGTAGTCGCCGATGCGCTCGAGCAGTTCGGCCGGCGGCAAGGTCGGCACCTCGTCCACCTGAAACGAGGGTTCGGCGGAAAGCAGTGCGACGCCGTCGGCGTCGATGTCGTCGGTGACGAGAATGCGAAAGGACACGGGCGATTGTCGGGGGAAGAAGCGTGCATCGGCAAACTCGTACGACGACGGGTCCCGGGCAACCCATGGGCATTGGCTGAGGCGCTCGGCATATTCGATGGCATGTCATCCGTGACCCGGCGCGACCGGATCGTCGACCTCGCTTCGCTGGGCCTCATTCTCTGTGGCGCGGCCCTGTGCGTCATCGCCTTCGGCCGGTTGCAGGAGATCAGCAAGCTCACGTTCCGGAACCCCGGACCGCGGTCCCAATCGGCTCTCGATGCCGCTGACCGCGCGCGCTATCTCGCCTACGGCGGCGTCGTACTGGTGTTGGGTGGATTCGCCGCGGGGCTCGCCGGCGCAGTCCGTGTGTCGGTACGGAAGCGCCGCGACAATGCTCCGGCTGGACCCGCCTAGCCCACGTCCATCGTCCCTTCGCACACGAGCACCGACGCGCCGCCCACGCGCGCGGCGGTGAGGCGTCCTCCGGCAACGTCGGCCTCTACCTCGAGGATGCTGGGCCGCTGCATCTCGAATCCCTGCTCCACCCGCCAGCGCAGCGTGCCGTCGCTGCGCCCGTCGCGCGCGGCGAGATAGCCCGCCAACGCCGCGTTCGCGCTCCCTGTCGCAGCATCCTCGGCAACGCCGAGCCCCGGCACGAAGCACCGAGCGTGAAAGTCGTTGCCCTCGCGCTCGCCACCTGGCGCGAACACGAACAGATCGGGAGCCCAGGCATGCTGCTGCGTCGACTCCCAGGCGTCCGTGCGGATGCGCACGCGCGCGACCGCCGCGCAGTCCACCACGGGGACAAAGAGGAACGGGATCCCGCACGAGAACGCCTGCGGTGCCCACTGTCCGTCGAGCAAATCGGCGACGTCGAGACCGAGCACGGCGGCAAGCTTGTCTCGGCTTGCCGGCACTGGACCGGCCTCGGGCAGCTTCGCCACCGACAGCTGCGCGAACACGGGACGGCCGTCGCGCGAGCGGATTGCAACGGAGACTGGACCAACGCCCTCCTCGAACACGATGCGAGTCATGTCGCCCGTGAGCGGAATGGCGCCGATGGCAGCCAGCACGTGTGCCGTGCCCACGGTGGGATGCCCCGCGAAGGGAACTTCGGTCCCGGGTGTAAAGATGCGAAGTCGCCGAGTATTCGCGGGGTCCGCGGGCGGATAGACGAAGGTCGTTTCGGCGTAGTTGAACTCGCGGGCGATTGCGAGCAGCAGCGGCTCAGGAATGCCGCGTGCATCCGGGATGACGGCAAGCTGGTTGCCGCCGAATCGCGTGTCCGTGAAAACGTCGGCCGTGTGGTAGCGGAATGTTGTCATGGCGAGAATCTTAAAGGCTTCCAGTCTCCGCGACGGTAATGCGAATTCGCTCCGTTCACCTTGCGCTACTGCTGATTGCCGGCCGGATGCTGTCCGCTCAGGGCACGCGCAGCGCGCATCTCGAAGGAACGGTGACCGACAGCGTTCGCGCCAGGCCGCTCGTTGGGGCGTGGATTTTCCTCACGCGACGGGACACAGAGCCGCCCGAGCTCCTGCGCGCCGAGAGCGACGACAAGGGACGCTACCGGTTCGACAACCTCACACCGGGCAAGTATTCCGTGGGATTCGGAAGCGAGTCGCTCGACTCCCTCGACGTGATGCTGCCGGAGAAGAGCATCACTCTGGCGACGGGGCAGCGCGCCACGATGGACTTTGCAACGCCGTCCGGTGCGACGCTGCGGGCAGCGGCATGTCCTGGCCTTCCACTCGCCAAGGGACGGGGTGCCGTTGTTGGCTATGTGGTCAATGCCGACGAGGATCGGGCGCTGGCGAATGCCACGGTCGTCGTGAGCTGGCGCGACGTCACCGTCGACCGAACGACGCTGCGCACGACGTCCCAGGAGCGCTCCGGCGCGATCACTACCGACTCGAGCGGCCGCTACCGCTTGTGCGGCATTCCAACGGAGAATTACCTCCTCGTCCAGGTCCAGCACCGCGGTCGGGCGGGCGCCGTCCTGCGACTCAGTGTTCCGGACGACGCCGGTGTTGTCGTGCAGGCGTTGTCGTTCAGTCCCGCGAGCGCACGCTCGCTCGCGACGGTGGACGCGACACGCGCCGATACCCTGCCACCGGCACCGCTGCGCGGCTCGGCTGAGCTCAGCGGTGTTGTCCGCGCACCAAGCGGTCAGCCCCTCAAGGACGCACAGGTGCGAGTGCAGGAAGCCGGGAGTGTGGTGATCACGGATTCCCTCGGCAGATACGCCCTCCGCGATCTGCCGGGGGGAACGCAGATTCTCGAAGTGAAGCGAATTGGCTACCTCATAGGGCAGGTGCCTGTCCAGCTCCGCAGTGGAACCCCAACGCGGCAGGACGTGCGCCTTCTCCGCATCGTGAATCTCGATTCCATTCGCGTCGTTGCGCAGCGATCGCGCTATCGGGAGTTCGAGCGAAACAAGCGGTCGTACGGCGGTTTTGGACGGTTCCTCACCCAGGACGACATCGAGCGGACCAATCCGGTCGAGACGAGTGATCTCGTCCGCATGACGATCGGCTTTCGCGTCGAGGGAACAGGGTTGAGTGCGAAGGTCATCAGCTCACGCGGCCCCATTTCTCTCCTCGGCGGGCAGTGCGAAAGCAACATCGTGATCGACGGCATGCCAAACCAGGACATCAACCTGGTGAATCCGCACGACATTGGCGCCATGGAGGTGTACCGCGGCCAAACCGCACCGCTCCCCTACGATTCGGCATGTGGCACGATCGTGATCTGGACAAAGCGCTAGCGCGGAGCGCTGCCAATGCGAATTCGCACACTGACTCTCGTCTCGCTGCTGGCCGCACGATTTCTTGGCGCGCAGGGGAGTGCCTCCGCGCGGCTCGAAGGAACCGTGACCGATAGCGTGCGCGGCGGGCCGCTCGCGGGGGCGTGGATCTTCCTCACGCGTCGCGACACGGAGCCGCCCGCGCTCCTGCGCGCCGTCAGCGACGACAAAGGACGCTACCGATTCGAGAACCTCAGCCCTGGTGCGTACTCCGTGGGCTTCGGAAGCGAGTCGCTCGACTCCCTCGATCTGGTTCTCCCCGAGAAGCGCCTTGCGCTCGCGGCGGGTCAACGCGCGACCATGGATTTTGCGACGCCATCCGGAGCGACACTCCGTGCTGCCGCATGTCCTGGCCTACCGCTCGCCAAAGGACAGGGTGCGGTTGTCGGCTATGTGGTGAACGCCGACGACGATCGGCCGATGGCAAATGCCTCGGTCGTCGTGAGCTGGCAGGACGTCCTCGTCGATCGCACGACGCTGCGTCCAACGTCGCAGGAGCGCTCCGGGGTCGTCGCCGCTGATTCCACCGGTCGCTATCGCGTGTGCGGTGTTCCCACGGAAAATTTCCTGCTGATCCAGGTGCAGCGCGACGGTCAGGCTGGCCTCGCCGTACGACTCAGCATTCCCGACGACGTCGGCTTCGTCGTGCAGACGCTATCGCTGAGCCGCTCTGGCTCGCGCTCGATTGCGTCGCTGGACTCGGCGCGATCGGACACTGCACCAGGCGCGCTGCTGCGAGGTTCGGCCGAGCTGAGCGGCGTGGTACGCGCTCCGAATGGGCAGCCACTCGGCGAGGCACAGGTGCGCGTGCTCGAAGCCGCCGGTATGGCAACCACTGATCCGCTCGGGAGATTTTCGCTGCGCGACCTTCCCGGCGGCACACAGGTGCTCGAAGTAAAACGAATCGGCTATCTGGTGGGTCAGCTACCCGTCCAGCTCCGAAACGGAACGCCCACCACTCAGGACATTCAGCTTGTTCGCATCGTGAATCTGGATTCCGTTCGCGTCGTTGCGGAGCGTTCGCGGTATGGCGAGTTCGAGGAGAACAAGAGATCCTTCGCCGGCCACGGACGGTTTCTCACACAGACCGACATCGACCGCCGGCGCTTCCTCGAGATGAGTGAGCTCATCCATGCGATGGGAGGATTTCGCGTCGAAGGATCGGGCCTGAAAGCCAAGGTCTTCAGCACCCGCGGCTCGGTCTCGCTGTCCAACCCGAACTGCGAAGCCAGCATCGTGATCGACGGCATGACCAATCAAGTCATCAATCTCGTGAGTCCCAGCGACGTCGGCGCCATCGAGTTGTACCGCGGCGTCACCGCACCGGGTCGCTACAGCGCGCCGTGCGGTACGATCATGATCTGGACGAAACGCTAGCGCCGGAGCGTTCTACTTCTCCGCCATGAACGGGTACGTGAAATCCGTGGGCGGGGAGAATGTCTCCTTGATGCTTCGCGCGCTCACCCAGCGCACGAGGTTCAGTTTCGAGCCTGCCTTGTCGTTCGTGCCCGAGCCGCGCGCACCGCCAAATGGCTGTTGTCCAACCACCGCGCCCGTCGGCTTGTCGTTCACGTAGAAGTTCCCAGCCGCATTGCGCAGCGCCATCATGGCTTCACGAACCGCGCGGCGGTCGTTGGCGAATACGGCTCCCGTGAGCGCGTACGGTGACGTCGTATCCACGATGCGCAGCGTCTCATGCCAGCGCGCATCCTCGTACACGTGCACGGTCACGACAGGGCCGAAGATCTCCTCGCACATGAGCCGATATCCTGGATCGCTCGTCTCGACGAGCGTCGGATGGATGAAGTAGCCATCCTTCCCATCGACCTTGCCGCCGGCAATCACAGTGGCGTTGCGCGTCGCATCGTCGATGTATTCCGAGATCTTCGTGAAGGCCTTCTTGTCGATCACCGCGCCCATGAAGTTCCGGAAATCCGCCACGTCGCCGACCTTGATGTCGTCGATCATCGCGACGCACCGGTCCTTGACCTCCTTCCAGAGCGAGCGGGGAATGTACGCGCGACTCAGGGCCGAACATTTCTGGCCCTGATACTCGAAGCCGCCGCGCACCATCGCCACCGCGAGCGCCTGCGGGTCGGCCGACGGGTGCGCGATGAGGAAATCCTTTCCGCCCGTCTCCCCCACGATGCGCGGATAGCTCGCGTAACGCGACATGTCGGCTCCGATCGTCTGCCACATGGTGTTGAACACACCGGTGCTGCCAGTGAAATGCACGCCGCCCAGATCCCGGTGCGCGAGCGCCACGCGGGAAATCGCTGCCGCATCGCCGGGAACGAAGTTGATCACCCCCGGCGGAAGGCCCGCTTCCTCCAGCAGCTTCATCACGTAGTAGCCGGACAGCATCGCCGTCCCCGCCGGCTTCCACACCACCGTGTTCCCCATGAGCGCCGGCGCCGTCGGCAGGTTGCCGCCGATCGCCGTAAAGTTGAACGGTGTCACCGCGTAGACGAACCCTTCCAGCGGCCGGTAGTCGAGCTGGTTCCACATGAAGTTGCTGCTGACCGGCTGCTCATCGTACAGCTGCTGCGCGAACGACGCATTGAATCGCCAGAAGTCGATCAACTCGCACGCCGCATCGATCTCGGCTTGAAAGACCGTCTTGGACTGGCCCAGCATCGTCGCGGCGTTCAGCGTCGACCGCCACGTGGTGGTGAGCAGCTCGGCCGCGCGCAGAAACACCGCTGCGCGATCTTCCCACGCCCAGTTCGCCCATTCGGCGCGAGCGTCGTTCGCCGCCGAGATGGCCTGATCCACGTGCGCTGGCGTGGCGCGGTGCCAATCGGCGAGCACGTGCCGGTGATCGTGTGGCATCACGCTCTGCGAGAGATCACCAGTTCGTACCTCCGCGCCGCCGATGATCATCGGGATGTCGATTCGCTCCTTCGACATGGCCGAGAGCCGCTCCTTGAGCGCGAGCTTCTCGGGCGAGCCGGGGGCATAGCTGCGCACCGGTTCGTTGACCGCGGGAGGAACGCGGCGCGTGCCTGAAAAGCCGGCGAGGGGCGCTGTTGCTGGTGCGACGGCCTCCCGCGCCTGCTTCGATTGCGCGGCGGCGCGGGCGGGAGCGGAGCGATCGGACGTCACGGGAGCGGCCATTGGAGGTCGAGAAAGTGTGGCGTGATTCGGGGCAGGAAAGCAAGATAACCGCGTTGACCACGCGGCTACGACGTCGCTTCTCGTGGGACGTGGCGGGGACTATTGTCCCGCATGCTCGCGTCGCCCCACTCGCTCGTCCCGTTGCTCGCACTCGTCATGCTCGGTGCATGCGCCGCCCCACCGGTCGATTGGACCGAGAATGGCGCGATCCGCTTCGACGGGCGACCGATCGCGCTCGCAGCAGACGGCACCATTCGTCCCGACAGCGTGCAGCTCCGTGCTTATACACCCGCGCCCTCGCCGGTCTGTGCCGGGTCCATACGGGTCGCGCGATCGCGGAGCAAGTTGTTCGCGGTCTGGTGGGCTCCGCGAGCCGATAGCGGCGCACGGCTGATGGCGTCGCACTCGGCCGACGAGGGCGCCAGCTGGCGGGCCGCCGTCGCGGTGGACACCACGGACCGCTCCGTCGCCGGATGCGGACGAACGCCGCCCGCCATCGCCGCCGATTCGGTCAGCGGGTACGTGCACGTGACCTACGCGCTTCGCGCGCGCGAAGGCCCTGGCCTGTTCTTTTCCCACTCCATGGATGGCGGCATCACCTTTCATTCTCCCGTGCCGATACTCTATGGCGAGCGCCTCGGGCGCACGAGTGTCGCCTCGGACGGCGACCGTGTCGCGGTGGCGTTCGAGGACCCCAACAGCGCGGCCCCGCGCGTTGGGCTCGCGCTGTCGCGAACCATGGGACACCTTTTCGAACAACGCATTCTGCCGGTGTCGGACGACCACGGAGCCGCATCGCACCCGCTCGTCGCGGTCTCCGGCAACCGCATTGCCGTGGCGTGGTGGGAGGGGACGGATTCCGCCGCTGGAATCACGCTCCGCACTCGCCGTGGCACCATCCACTGAACTCTTCGCGTCCGGTATGCGCGTACTCTTCGCAGACGACGACGTCATCGCCCGCACTCTCGTGGCTGCGGTCCTCGCGGACCTCGGTCATGAGACGACTGCGGCCGAAGACGGCCAGCACGCCTGGGACGAGTTCCAGCGCGCGCCTGCGCCGCTGGTCGTGCTCGACATCAACATGCCCAAGTTGGACGGGCTCGAGGTATGCCGGCGCATCCGAAGCCACGAGGCCGGACGGGAAACGTTCGTCCTCATCGTCACCGCGCGCGACGGTCGCGAGGATCTCGACAACGTGCTCGAGGCGGGTGCCGACGACTACGTCACGAAGCCCAGCTCGCCGGAAAACCTTCGGGCACGCCTCGAGATCGCGAAGCGTCGCATTGCGCAAGACACAGTGCGCCGCGCCGCCGAATCGGAGCTCGCGCGCTCGCGATGGCTGGCCGGCATCGGAGAGACGACCATTGCCCTCGAGCATGAGATCAACAACCCGCTCTCCGCACTGCTTGGACACGCGGAGCTGTTGATGATGGATCGGCTCCTGAACGACGATCAACAGGAGCAACTCAAGATCATTCAGGAACAGGCCTCACGCATCGCGATGGTGGTGCGGCGCCTGGCCAAACTCAAGAATCCGCAGTCGGTCGAGTATCTGTCCGGTGCGCGCATGATCGATCTCTCCCCGCGCACGAGCCGCTCGGAATAGGCCTTTCTCCCGGAGACGCGTGCAGCACTATTTCGGCGCGCACACCATCGACAACGGCGGCATTCACATGGCAGCGCGACGCGCGGCCAACGCCGGCATGCGTGCGCTGCAGATCTTCACCGCCATTCCCAAGTACTACGGCGACAAGGTGTCCATCCGGCCCGAACGCGTGGAACGATTCCGCGAGGTCCTTGCCGCGACGTCAATCGCTCCTGCGAACGTCGTGGTGCACGCCGCGTATGTGCTCAACACCGCCACGCCCGACGAGGCGAAGTGGATCCGCGCCCGCGACGGATTGGCGAAGGAGCTGCAGCGCTCCACCACGCTCGGTGTCGGCTCTGTGTGCTTTCATCCCGGAGCCGCAACCGACGATGACCGCGAAGCGGCGTCGGCGCGAATCGCCAAGGCCATCGTGCACGCACTGGAATCGGTGCAGGGAGTGACACGCCTCCTGGTGGAGAACACCGCGGGTGCCGGCCGCACGATGGGACGCACACCGGAAGAGGTGGGAAGCATCCTCCGGCATGTTCCGGCCACGCTCCGACCCCGAACGGGTTATGGATTGGATACCTGCCACCTCTACTCGAGCGGCTTCGACCTGCGCGAATCGGCGCGCGCCGTCGTGGATCTGCTCGACCGCTTCGAAGCGGAAACCGGAGAAGCTCCCGGCTTCTTCCACCTCAATGACAGTGAAGGCACCCTCGGCTCCAACAAGGACCGCCACGTGCTCGTTGGTGATGGCGAGATCGGCGAAGAAGCGTTCGGCTGGCTCCTCGCCGACCGGCGCACGCGCGGTGTTCCACTCATTCTCGAAACACCGCAGCTCAACTCCGAGATCGCGGACGACGACGACGCTCCGGATCCGTATGATGTGCAGATGATGGAACTCCTCGGGCGGCTGGCGCCGCCGTAACGAGCACGCACGTAGTGGATCCCGATCGGATGCGTCGCGCGCTGACGCTCTGGTATCCCGTCGCACTCTTCGTTGCCGCCGCGGCGATCCTCGCGCTGGTCTTCCGCCGGCTTCCGGAGCGAATGGCTGTGCACTGGGACATGCAGGGCGCACCCAACGGTTGGATGTCGCGACGGCTCGGAGCCTTCGTCACACCAATGATCGGTCTCGTGCTCTGGGGAACGCTTCGCGTCGCGCCCGAACTCGGCCCGCGACGAGCGCAGTTCGCGATGTACCGCCTTGCCTATGACGTCACCGTTGCGGCGGTGCTGACACTGGTCTTCGCCACGCACCTCATCGTGCTCGCCCTGGCCCTCGGATATCCGCTGCCCGTCGCGCGGATCGTGCCGGCGCTCGCCGGCTCGCTCTTCATCGTCGCCGGCAATGTGATGCCGCTGGCCCGTCCCAACTTCCCGTTTGGAGTTCGGACCCCGTGGACACTCGCCAGCGAGCACGTGTGGGCGCGCACGCACCGGCTCGCCGGATTCACGATGACAGCGGCAGGCGTCGTGATGATTCTCGCCGGTACCGTGCTTCCCACCGACCTGAGCATTCCGATCATCATCGGCGCATCCGTCGCGTCTCTCGTCGGGCCTGCGGTTTACTCGTATCTCACATGGCGGAGACAACCGAAGTGATGGCATTGCGACTCCACATCGGTCGCTCCGTGACGACGATTGTCGAGCATTCGAGCGCTCGTCATGCGTGATTTCCCCGTCGCGCCGCGAGGACGAATGGCGTGTCCTCATGGGAGAATTCGACACTTTCCCTATTGCGCGCCCCACGGGGCATTGTATCTTGCGCCCCGTCGTACAGCGTTTCGCTCATAGCGAGAACCTGTTCATTATTCCAGGAGACGAGCATGGCCGCGAAGAAAGGTGGAGCGAAGAAGGGTGGCGCCAAAAAGGGCGGCGCGAAAAAGTCCGCGAAGAAAGGTGCAGCCAAAAAGGGCGGCGCGAAGAAGGCAGCGAAGTCCTCCAAGAAGGCAGCCAAGAAGTCCGGCGCCAAGCGCACGCCGAACGCGGCATTCATGAAGGCGATGACTCCGAGCCCGCAGCTCGCGACGGTCGTCGGCACCACGCCACTCCCGCGCACCGAAGTGACCAAGAAGCTGTGGGCCTACATCAAGCGGAAGGGTCTCCAGGATTCCAAGAACCGTCGCAACATCAACGCGGACGAAAACCTGAAGCCGGTGTTCGGCGGCAAGGGCCAAGTCTCGATGTTCGAGATGACGAAGCTCGTCAACAAGCACCTCAAGTAGCTTCTGCTTCCGTCGTACAGAGGGGGGGGGGCCACGAGGGGGGCCGCCCCCCCCGCGCCAGACCCCCCCACCCCAGCCCCCGCCGGG
>JANMAY010000011.1:0-4052 GCA_031360095.1 Gemmatimonadaceae bacterium | reverse complement strand
CGAAGCAGCAGATCGAACAGCGGGTTGGATGCTTCGCTCATACGCCTCGGACCCCGCGGGGCACTTTGTAAAACTGCGGGTGCCGATACGCTTTGTCGGCACCGGGCTCGAAGAACGGACCGGTGTCGCTGGGGCTGGATGCCGTGATCGATCCCGCTGGAACGACCCAGAGGGAGATGACGCCGCCCCGGCGCGCATACACGTCGCGCGCATTCTGCATCGCATGTTCGGCGTCGGTGGCATGCAGCGATCCCGCGTGTTCGTGTGGCGCACCCTGCTCGCTCTGCGTGAACACTTCCCACAGCGGCCACTGCGCCCCGGGTGCAATCGCCTCCGCTTGCGCGGCAACGACATCCTGATTCGAGACGGCGCTCGCCACGACTACGCCGCCGCCGACGCCTGGTTGGCGCGCTGCTTGGCTGCGTAGGCGCTCGCGGCGTCGCGCACCCAGGCACCCTCGTCGTGCGCGGCACGGCGTGCCTCGAGGCGCTCGCGATTGCAGGGCCCGTTGCCGCGAATCACCTCGTTGAACTCGTCCCAATCGATTGCGCCGAACGCCCAATTCTCCGTCGCGTCGTCATACCGCAGATCAGGATCGGGCAGCGTGAGATTCACGGCGGTCGCTTGGGGAACCGTCTGATTCACGAAGCGCTGGCGGAGCTCGTCGTTCGTTTTGCGCTTGACCTTCCAGCGGATGAGCTCTGCCGTATTTGGCGACTCGGCATCGCTCGGCCCGAACATCATGAGCGTGGGCCACCACCATCGGTTCACGGCGTCCTGCACCATCATCTTCTGCGCCGGCGTGCCGTTCGCGAGCGTGGCGACGATTTCGTACCCCTGGCGCTTGTGGAAATTCTCTTCCTTGCAGATCCGAATCATCGCGCGCGCGTACGGACCGTACGAGGCTTTTGCGAGCACGGTCTGGTTGATGATCGCGGCGCCATCGACGAACCACCCGATGACTCCCATGTCCGCCCAGGAGAGGGTGGGATAGTTAAAGATGCTCGAGTATTTGGCGCGTCCGTCGAGCAGCGGCTGGAGCAGATCCGCGCGGTCGATGCCGAGCGTTTCGGTGCCGCAGTAGATGTACAGACCGTGTCCGGCTTCGTCCTGCACCTTGGCGATCAGCGAGACCTTTCTCCGGAGCGAGGGAGCGCGCGTGATCCAGTTCGCTTCCGGCAGCATGCCGACAACCTCCGAGTGCGCATGCTGCGACATCATCCGGACGAGTTGGCGCCGATAGCGTTCCGGCATCCAATCCTTGGGCTCGATGCTGTCGCCCCGGGCGATGCGGGCGTCGAACGCCGCAACCAACACGGGGTCGTCGGCGGGGTGGGCAATGGCGGAAGTGCGAGCGTCCGTCATGGGCGGTCGGGGTCCGAAGTGAAAGCAGGATAACGATTTCGCTACAGGGCGAAATCTACACCGGTGGCGTCACCGCCGACAATCGACGCCGGTTGAGCGCGCTGTGTAAATTCCGCGCATGCTCACACGGCCCGACGTACCCGGAACCGCAGTCGCTGGTGGCGATGTCGCCGTGACGATCTCCGATGGGATCGGCACCATTCGCTTCTCGCACCCGAAGAGCAACTCGCTGCCGGGTGCGTTGCTCCGCCGGCTCGCGGAGGCAATTGCCTGGCTGGGGAAAGATCCTGCGGCGCGGGTCATCGTACTGCGAAGCGAAGGGGCTGGCCCCTTCTGCGCCGGTGCGTCGTTCGACGAGCTCGTCGGGATTGGCAGCGCATCGCAGGGCGAGGAGTTCTTCAGTGGATTTGCGCATGTGATCCTTGCGATGATCCGCGCGCCAAAATTCGTGCTCGTGCGCGTCCACGGCCGCACGGCGGGCGGCGGCGTTGGGATCGCAGCGGCGGGCGACTACACGTTCGCGGTGCACGGGGCGTCCGCGAAGCTGAGCGAGCTCGCGGTCGGCATTGGGCCCTTCGTCGTCGGACCAGTGATCGAGCGCCGGATTGGACGCGGTCCCTTCGCGGCGATGTCGGTGGACGCGGATTGGCGAGAGCCGGACTGGTGTGAGCGCCATGGTCTGTACGCACGCGTCGACGTCGACATCGCATCCATGGATGCGGCGATCAACGCGTTGGCCGGAACGCTGGCGGCGTCGAACCCGGATGCGATGTCCGGGCTCAAGCGGGTGTTCTGGGCGGGTACGGAGGAGTGGGACACCCTCTTGTCCGACCGCGCGCGAACGTCGGGGAATCTGGTGCTGTCGGACTTTACCAAGCAGGCGATCGCGAAGTTCAAAGCCAGATAGAGATATTCGATGCCTCGACGGACGTTTTGCACCGCTGCCGCGCTCGCACTCTTCCTCGCCGCCTGCCAGCGTCCCGCGCAGACCGCGTCAGCGCCCGACCACTCGCTCCCCGCGAGCTGCGCACTCGGCAACGCACCCGCGGGCACGCGAGTTCTCGTCTACTCCAAGACGTCCGGCTACCGCCACGCCTCTATCCCCGCCGCCGCGGCGGCCATTCAATCACTCGGTGACGCGCACGGGTTCGCGGTCGAGCACACGGAGGACGCAAGCGTCTTCACCGACGCGAATCTCGCGCGGTTCGCCGCCGTGACGTTCCTGATGAATACGCAGAAGGTCCTCGACTCCGCACAGCGCGCGGCGTTTCAGCGCTACATCCGGCGCGGTGGCGCGTTCGTGGGCATTCACGCATCGTCGAACGCCGAGACGGATTGGCCGTGGTACGGTGAGCTGATGGGCGCATTCTTTCTGCGCCACCCGGTCATTCAGACGGCCAGCGTGCACGTCGAAGACACACGCCATCCGTCGACCCGCTGCCTCCCGGTCACATGGAGCCGCCGCGACGAGTGGTACAACTTCAAGACGATGCCCGTTGCCGGTGCGCAGGTCCTAGTGACCGTTGCGGAGTCGACGTACACCGGCGGTTCGATGGGCGCGTTTCATCCGCTTGCGTGGTTCCACAACTACGATGGCGGCCGTGCCTGGTACACGGCGATGGGACACTACGACGAGCACTGGAGCGACCCCGCGTTTCGCAGTCACATCCTGGGCGGCATCCTCTGGGCGGTCGCGCGGTAGCTACTCGTCGCCGTTTGCTGGATCTGCCGGGGTGTCCAGGAGTTCGCGCGCGAGGGCCGCGTCACTCGGATGCACGAACAGCCGCACTGGATACGACATCGCCATGCTCGGCAGCGCTCCCCCTGCCGTATCGGCGACGACTCGGGCAGGAATGCCATTCGATTCCAGGACGACGGCGGCGAACTGTGCGTCCATCTCCGTTCCGAACTCGCGAAGCAGCACGGTCTCCTCGTTCATTCCGAGCTCTCCTCGGTGATGGAGTCGTAGATGCGTACAGCAGTCCAGAAGCCTCCACAGTCCTCGCGGAATTTGTCGTGCACCGGGTGCGTCTGGTATTGGTCCTGCGCACGCTCGTTGGCGAACACGAGGACCAGCGCGTTCGAGTATCCGCGCTCGATGATCGCGCGGTCGGTGGGAGCGGGCACGCCGATCCAGCCGTGCTCCACGCCCTCGATCGTACGCAGTGACTCGAGGCCGGCGGCAAATCGCTCGCGATCCTGCGGATTGAGATCGTGGCGCAGCCAGAAATAGACAGCGTGAACGAACATATGTCTCTCGAGAGGTGCGTCGTAGGGTGCCTCTTGCCAAATTTGGCAAGAGAGAGTTCCTACGTCAGCCTGGTCCACGCTCGTGCGTGGGCGCCGCATTATATGCTGCCGACGGCCCGCGAGGAATGCTGAGCGACGGCCATGGCGCATCGGCATGCTCGCGCGCCAGGAGAACGAGCTGTCCGACGTGATATGCAATGTGTGCAAGCGACCGGCACAACGCCGCATGCACAGTGAGCGCCTGGCCGCGAATGGCGACGTCTCGGCGCAAGTCCGCATCGGTCAGCTCGCCCAACGCCTTCGATACCACCTCGAACCCCTCCGCCCACATCGCGGTCACCTGGGCACGCGTGTACAGGCGCTCCGCATGGACCTAGGGAAGCGGCGCGCTCATCACCTGACGCACCTCGATCGGTATGATCAGCGGCGTGCCACCG
>JANMAY010000430.1:0-6806 GCA_031360095.1 Gemmatimonadaceae bacterium | reverse complement strand
CCGACGGCTCACCCAACTGCCAACAGAGGAGCACGGGCCGGCCATCGAGCTCGCTGGGGAAGTCGATCAACCCGATGCGACGGTCCTTGAGCTGGATGCCGATCGCCTCCAACTCCGCCTGAAATGCGTCGATCTCGCGGGCGATTCCCTGGATTTTTCGCTCGATCGCTTCCACGCGCGGCTCGGACAGGGCAACCTGCGGGCCGGAGCCGATGAGATCCAGCTCCACGATGGCTTCCTGCCACCGGCGATGCTCCCGCACGATGTCCTCGACGATTTTCCGCACGAGCGGAAGTGTCCGATTCGCCTGATCTACAGTAAAAAGCTGCATGGACGAAAGTTAACGGCCTGGAGGAAGGTCGATAGGAGGATGCGGACGCTATCGCTCGGCAAGCAACTGTTCGCGCCGCCGAGTGGCGATTTCGTTCATCTTGCGGTCTTCATCGGTCTCGAGGAGGAGGCGGGGAACGGGCGCCGGCTTTCCTTCCTCGTCCAGATGGACGAAGGTGAGCCAGCATTCGTTCGTGTGCCGCCGCTCACCGGTCGAGATGGTCTCGGCAAACACATTGGCGAGCACCGACATCGACGTCCGCCCCACTTGCACGACCCGCGAGCGGACTTCCACCAAGTCTCCGACGCGGATCGGCTCCTTGAAGAGAATTCGGTCGATGGAGAGAGTGGTGGCCTGGCCGCCCCCGTGCCGCATTGCGCTCAGCGCGGCGCAGCGATCCACCATGCTCATGATGACTCCTCCGAAAACCGAAGGCCGCCGCAGCCCGTTGGCTTGGTGCGGCATCATCAGATCGGCGACCACCGCTTCCGACGAACGCGGTGTGCGTGCCTCGTGCGGATCGCGGAGGGTCATGGCGCGTACATGGCGACTCTCGTAAGGGCGCCGTATGCGGCCGCCTCCTGGAATGCGCGCGCCAGAGCGTGGCGCGTGTCGGCGTCGAGCGCCGGCTGGTCGAGCCAGAACACGCGTGTGGCCGGCGAGCCGACGCGACCGACCGCCCACTCCCGAGACGTTTTGTCTCGCAGCGAGAGGCGGGCGGCCCCCGTGGAATCGTAGCGCACGAGTACCTCGTAGTTGGCGTGCCGCCACACCTCGCGCGATCTGTCCGCCGAGGCGGCAGGAAGCGTCGTCGACACGTCGCGCCACCATGGCGGGCCCGCGAAGCGAATGGGTGTGAGGGGCAGCATGTGTCCTGCGTCGCCGTAGCCGGCACCTGGCAGGGTGTAGGCGATCGCCGGAGCTCCGTCGACCGTCGTGATGGTGAAGCTCGCCGCATCGAGATGGTAGTGCGACAGCGCGGCTGATGCGCGCGTGCCTCGTTCGTCGCGGGTTCGGTGCACCGAGTCGAGCACGCTCTTCATTTCGATGTCGCGCTGCCGCTCGACAGTGGGCCGGTCCGCGCCGGCGACCTCCGCGAGCGTCGCCGCGCGCCCGGTGCGAAGATCGACGACGCCGCGGCGGCTCGTGTGCCACAGCGGCGCGCTCTCGCGCTCCACGTCGGTGTGCACGGAGTATGACAGGAAGGGGCCGTGCACGGCTTCCACCTCGAGTGTCGAAGCCGCGTGCCAGAGAGGCGACTCGTCGGTGTCATCGTCCGGTCCGATGCGCCGATCGTCGGGATGCTTGCTGCTGTATTCGAGGGCGAGCCGGGGAACGATGCTGTCGCGATAGACGAGGACCGAGTCACCGGAACGCAGATCGCGCCGGTAGATGCTCTGTCCTATGAGTTCCGCGCTTTGGAATGAATGGTCGTCGTCCACGACGTACAGCTCGAAGAACCGGCCGTCGAGCCGAGCGAGCTCCAGCGGCGCCCCTCGAACGCGAATGTCCCCGCCTTCGCTGGCGATCCAAAACGCCGAATCGCCCGCCGTGAGCACGAATTCAGCCGCGGGGGGTAGCCCCTGACCGGATGGCCCGCGCGGCTGCTCGCTGCAGGCAGCGAGCAGCGCAAGCACGAATGCGGTGGCGGACCGAGCGCGCGAGTGATGCATCCCGGAGAAATATACCCGGTGCGTGCGCGAATCTGCGGGCGCGAAAGGTGCCTGAGAAGCGGCGACGCCTCGTCTAGATTCCGTTAACCCACACCCCGGATCTGCCCGTGTTCGCACGTCGCTCGCCAGTCTTCGTCGCCGTGTTGTCCCTGTTCGTCATCCCGGTTGCTCCCACCTCGGCGCAAGCGCCCGCGCGCACAGCACCGCGGATGGACGTCAACAAGGAATTCCCGATCGTCCGCGCGCTGTACGTCAATCGTTTCGCCGCCCAGAGCACCAAGCGGATGAAGCAGCTCATTCAGATCGCCGACCAAACGGAAATCAACGCCCTCGTCATCGACCTGAAGGACGAATTCGGCCTCAACTACACCCCGTCGAATGCGACATGGGCCAAGAACGCGGGCACGGCGGGAACGATCAGAAATCTCGCGGCGATGCTGGACACGCTGCGGGCGCATCGCATCCTGGCCATCGCACGACTCGTGGTGTTCAAGGACTCCGTGACGGCGCGCGTGCACCCGGAATGGACCATTCGCCGGCAGGATGGAAGTGTCTGGCGTGACAAGAAAGGGCTCGCGTGGGTGAATCCGTATCATCACGAGCTGTGGGACTACAACATCGGCGTGGCGGAAGAGCTGGCGAAGATGGGGTTCGGCGAGATCCAGTTCGACTACATCCGGTTTCCGGAGCCGTACAAGTCTCTTCCGGCGCAGGTGTTTCCCGACAACAAGGGCGTGGCCAAACCGGACGCACTCGCGGCGTTCCTCAAGGAGGCCAATGCGCGGCTGGACAAGGTGGGCGCGCGCAACACGGCGGACATCTTCGGCCTGGTGACGACGGTGGGTGGCCCGCTCGAGATCGGGCAGTGGTGGGAGAAGGTCTCACCACACCTCGATGTCGTGCTGCCGATGGTGTATCCGTCGCACTACCCGCGCGGCGACCTGGGGCTCGCGGTGCCGAACGCCGAGCCGTACAAGGTGTTGAAGATTTCGCTGACGCGTGCGCGGGAGCGGGACGCGAAGCTCGGCATCAAGACCGCGGAGCACGTGCGGCCCTGGCTGCAAGCGTTCACGCTCGGAAAGCCGCCGTATGGGCCAGCGGAGATCGAGGCGCAGAAGAAGGGGACGTACGACGCCGGCTACGACGGCTGGGTGTTGTGGAACCCGGGGTCCAAGTACGAGCCGTTTTTGCCGGCGTTCGAGAAGGAGCTGGTGTCGCGGAAGAAGTAGGCCTCAGCTCCGCATCGACCGCACGCCCTCGAGCAGCCGGTCGACCTCTTCCATCGACGTGTAGCAGGCCGCACCCGCGCGCACAAAACCCTCCGCGCCGCGGCCGAGCCGTTCGGCAACCGATTGTGCGTAGAAATCGCCGTGCGACGCGTACACACCGCGCCGCACTAACTGGCGTGCGACGGCTTCCGTGGTGTGGCCGCGCATCGTGAATGACACGGTCGGCGTGCGAGGCGTTCCGGGCGGCGGACCATAGAGCGTCACGCCATCGATCGCGGAGAGGCCGTCCCACAGCTTGGCGAGCAGCAGTTCCCCGCGCGCGTGCAGTGCCGTGAACGCACGGGAAAGGCGCTCGCGGCGCGCGCCCGCCGCTCCGCCAATCGACGCGATGTAGTCGACGGCCGCCGCCGCGCCGACGATCCCCTCGTGATTCTGGGTCCCCGTCTCGAGGCGTTCGGGTGCTTCTTCGGGTGCGGGCGCCAATTTCGGCACGTCGAGCGATTGCACGAGATCACTGCGGCCAAAGAGCACGCCGGCGTGGGGTCCATAGAACTTGTACGCCGAGCATGCGAGGAAATCACAGCCAATGGAGCGCACGTCGAGCAGAGTATGCGGTGCAAGGTGGACAGCGTCGACGAGCGAGAGTGCACCCGTGTCGCGTGCCATTGCGCAGGCGGCAGCGACGTCGGTGATGGAGCCGAGCGCATTGGAGGCCGCCCCGATGGCGAGGAGGCGCGTCCGGGGGCCGATCACGCGCGCGAGTGCCCCTTCGACATGCCGGAATGAATGCGGATCGAGCGGGACGGTCTTGACCACCAGGCCGTACTCGCGCGCGATGGCGTGCCATGGCGCCACGTTCGCGTGATGATCCAGCTCGGTGACGATGATCTCGTCGCCCGCCTGCCACTGCCGCGCGAGGCCGCGCGCGAGGTGAAAGAGAATCGTCGACGTATTGTTTCCAAACGAGACGTCGTTCGCCGTCGCGTTGAAGAAGTCGGCAAACGTCTCGCGCGCTACTCCGAGCATTGCGTCGGTTTCCGCGCTCGTCGGATACGCCCAGTGCGTGTTGGCGTTGTGATGGAGCAGGTAGTCGGTCATCGCCTCCGCGACCACGGTCGGCACCTGCGTGCCACCCGGGCCGTCGAAGTAGGCGACGCGATGCGCGCCTTCTCGGCGATCGAGCGCGGGAAAGTCGGCGCGAATGGCGTCGAGCGAGCGGACGCGCTGGGTGGCGTCGGGATGTACGGTGGCAGTCATGCGATGTCGGGCTGGGGGTCGACGGAATCTCGTACGCCGGCGCACGCCCGGCAACGATACGGCGCGCTTTCCTCAGCGCGCGCGTTAGGCGATACTGCGGCATGATCACTCGGCTTCGCATCGAGGGAATGAGCTGCCAGCACTGCGTGAACGCGGTGTTCACCGCTCTCACGCCCGTGCCAGGTATCACGTCCGCGCAGGTGTCCATCGGTTCGGCGGTCATCGAGCACGATGGGCGTGCGACGGTGGACGCAATGCGCGAGGCGGTCCATGCCGCCGGCTACGAGGTGACGGCGGCGGACGAGGACACGAGGCGCGCGCTGCCGATTCTGTAGCGCGTCGCGTTGTCACTTGTCGGCGTGGCTGTTGTTCGCCTAGTTTGACCGCTCGAAGTCCCGCCGCGCCGCCCGAGGACGTGCCATGACGCCATCCAAGCACAATCCCGAGGAGCGTCCGATTGGCGCGCTGCTCGCCCCCGACATCATCGCACTGCTCGAGGAGTCGCCGTCGCTGATCGCGGCGGAGACGGAAGAGCTGCATCCGGCCGATCTCGCGGACGTGGCCGAGGCGATGCCGTTCGACCGGATTCCGCTGCTGTTCGCGGCGCTTCCGCAGGATCGTGCGGCGGCAGTCCTGGAGTATCTCGACGAGGAGCTGCGCGCGCACGTGCTCGAGGCGATGTCGCCGGAACAGGCGGCGGCGCTGGTGAGCGCGATGACGCCGGACGAGCGCGCCGACGTATTGGAGGAGCTCGACGAGGATCGCGCCGAAGAAATCGTCGACGAGATGCCGGAGCAGGCGCGCCGCGAGACGAAGGCGCTCATGCTGTTCGATCCGGACACCGCGGGCGGTTTGATGACCACGGAGTTCGTCTCGGAGTCGGCGACGACGACCGTCGAGGAGGCGCTCCGCAAGGTTCGCGTGATTGCGCGCAGTGGCAAGCGTGAAGCGATCTACTCCATCTACACGACCGATGAGGAAGGGCGTCTCGCCGGTGTGCTGTCACTGCGCGAGCTGCTCGCTGCGCCGGAGGGCTCGCGCCTCAGCGACGTCGCGTGGACGGAGGTCCAGAGCGTGTCGCCGCAGGCGGACCGTGAAGAAGTGGCGCGCGTGATCTCGAACTACGATCTCGTCGTCGTACCGGTGGTGAGCGAGTCCAAGCACGTCATGGGCGTCATCACGGTCGACGACGTCATCGACGCGATTCAGGAAGAGCAGACGGAGGACGTGCAGAAATTCGGCGGTATGGAAGCGTTGGACGAGCCGTACATGCAGATCGGCTTCGTGCAGATGCTGAGAAAGCGCGCGGGGTGGCTTGGCGTGCTGCTCATCAGCGAGATGTTCACGACGTCGGCGATGCAGTACTACGACGGCGAGCTGAAGAAAGTCGCGGTGCTCGTGCTATTCGTTCCGCTCGTCATGAGTGCCGGCGGCAATTCCGGGTCTCAGGCCACGTCGCTCATCACGCGCGCGATGGCATTGCGTGAGGTAACGCTTCGCGACTGGTGGCGCGTAGCTGTCCGGGAGCTGCCAACTGGATTGGCGCTCGGCTCATTCCTCGGATTGATCGGCATCATTCGCATCACGTTGTGGCAGCGCATGGGGCTGTTCGACTACAACCCACACTGGCACCTCATTGCGGGAACCGTCGGCCTCTCTCTCGTCGGGATCGTCACGTTTGGTTCGCTGGCGGGCTCGATGCTTCCCTTCTTGCTGCGTCGAGTCGGTTTTGATCCGGCCAGCGCGTCGGCGCCACTGGTGGCGACGCTCGTCGACGTTGGCGGCTTGGTCATCTACTTCACCGTCGCTCTGCTCGTGCTCGGCGGAACGCTTCTGTGAACGATCGGACGTGCTCGACAACCCGTGCCACGCTGCTCGTTCTCTTCAGCGCGTGCTGCTTCGGCTCGATCTCCATCTTCATCACGCTCGGTACGCGGACCGGCGCGTCGTTGGTGGATCTCCTCGCATGGCGCTATGTGATTGCGGCAGTGCTGCTCGTGATCGCGGGCGGAGGATTGGGTGCGGCGCGCGCGCAGGGCTCGCGCGGACTGGCGCTTTTCACCTTTGCAGGTGCGGGCCAGGCGGCCATCGCATTCATTAGCCTGTCCGCCCTCAAGTATCTCTCCGCCGCGACGCTCACCTTCCTCTTCTATACCTACCCCGCCTGGGTGACGATCATCGCCGCGCTCCGTCGCACTGAGCCGCTCACACCGGCGCGCGCAGGGGCGCTGGCGCTGTCGCTCGCCGGACTGACGATCATGGTCGGCATGCCCGGCTCGGCGGGCGTGCATCCCATCGGCGTCGCGCTCGCGTTGA
>JANMAY010000424.1:0-1905 GCA_031360095.1 Gemmatimonadaceae bacterium | reverse complement strand
CATCGCGGCCATGTCCGCCTCGCACACGATCTTGCCGTCCACCGTCGCGACACCGCGCATCTTGCACACCATGCCGCGGATCTGCGTGATGTCCAGCTCGAAGCGCAGCTGGTCCCCGGGCCGCACGGGCTGCCGGAACTTCACGTTGTCGAGCGACATGAAGTACACGATCTTGCTGCCCGGATCGTCGCTCACCGTGCCCATGAGCAGCATGCCCCCGACCTGCGCCATGGCCTCGATGATGAGCACCCCGGGCATCACGGGATGTCCGGGGAAGTGCCCCTGGAAGAACGGCTCGTTGATCGTGACGTTCTTGATGCCGACGATGCGCTTCGGCGGATCCATCTCGATCACGCGGTCGATCAAGAGGAATGGATACCGATGCGGCAGCACCTGCATGATCTCTTCGATACCGAGCACCTGGGTCTCCTGCGCCAACGACGCCTGCAGTGCACGCACGAACAGCAGCGTGCTGCTGTGACTGGGTTTGTGCGCGACGATGCGCGCCTTGAGGCGCGTTCCGGCGAGCGCGAGGTCACCAATGCAATCCATCATCTTATGCCGCACGAACTCATCCGGCGCGCGCAGCACCGTATCGCCCATCAGGCCCTCCGCGTCCAACCCGATCGTGTTGTCGGCCGAGACACCTTTGACGAGCCCGTTCCGGCGCAGCGGTTCCAGATCGTGCGCGAATCCAAAGGTACGCGCGAACCCGAGCTCGCGCGCGAACGAGTCGGCGGTGATCTCCAGCGCCAGTCGCTGGCAACCGATCAGGTGATGCGGGAAGTCGATCGAGACATCGAGCGCGAGCGAGTCCGCCGGAAAGGCCTCATATAGAGATCCGTCCTTCTCGAAGCGCACCGGTCCGGTGAGCCGCGCGACGCGACGACACCCCACATGCTCTCGAATGCCAGCCTCACGCAGGGCGTCGAAGAACGGTCCGGCGCTGCCATCCATGATCGGCGGTTCGGGGCCGTCGAGCGAGATCAGCAAATCGTCGATTTCGAGGGCGACCACCGCGGCGAGCACATGCTCCACCGTATGCACCGCATTCGGTTCCTGCCCCAGCTGGGTGCGACGCTCGGCTTCGACGGCGGCACTCGCGAGCGCTGGGATCGGCTTGGCGTCCTGCACGTCGCGCCGGAGAAAGCGAATTCCCGTTCCGGAGAGCGCGGGCTGAAATTCGAGTGTACACGCCACTCCGAGATGGACGCCGAATCCCCGCACCGTCGCCGGCCGCCCAATGGTGCGGCGCATCAGCGCGCGTCGTCGGGCTCGTGGCGGCCCACGAGGCGCTCCAACGCGCGGAGCATCGAGGGCAGCTTGAACATCGCCGCTTGCGCGCGGAGTGCATTGCGATGCGGCCTCGCCGGATACCCCGACCAGGTTTCTCCGGCGGGGATGTCGCCGAAGGCACCGGCCTGTGCCGCCAGCCGAGCGCCGGCCCCAATAGTCAGGTGCCCCGAGACACCCGCCTGACCGGCGAGGATGCATCCATCCTCCACCCGCACGGATCCGGCAATTCCGACCTGCGCCATGATCAGGCACAGCCGACCGATGCGGACGTTGTGCCCAATCTGCACCAGGTTGTCTATGCGCGTGCCCGCGCCAATCACGGTGTCGTCGATGCTCCCCCGATCCACGGTGGTGTTCGCGCCGATCTCAACGTCATCCTCGACCACGCACCGTCCAACGTGCGGAATCTTCTCGTGGGCGCCGTTCCGAAAGACGTAGCCGAAGCCGTCCGAGCCGAGCCGAGCGCCAGCGTGCACCCGCACCCTCGCGCCAAGCGTCGTCCCGGGATAGAGCGTCACAGACTCGAATAGTTCGCAGTCCGCACCCACGTCCACGCCCGCGCCAATCACGACGTGCGGGTGCAGCCGCACGCGCTCCCCGAGTGTCGCC
>JANMAY010000414.1:0-13769 GCA_031360095.1 Gemmatimonadaceae bacterium | reverse complement strand
GCTGAATGCGCAGTTGCGGCGGCAGAGTGCGGGGACGTGAGCTGACAGCCGTAGGACCGTAGGACCGTAGGACCGTAGGACTGTAGAACTACAAACGGCACACCGAGCTTAGGCTGGTGTGCCGTTTTACGGTCCTACGGTCCTACGGTGCTACGGTCAGTTCAGATCAACCGCTTCGGCTCCGGACGCGCCTCTTCGGTTGTTTCGCGATGCGCCAGTGGATCGCCAGCCGGCAAACGCGACTCGACGCGCGGCTCGGGTTCGGTGATCGAACGTTCCACGTCATTCACGTTCTTCTTGAACTCGCGAATGCCCTTACCAAAGGAAGCGCTGATTTCCGGAATGCGCTTCGCCCCAAACAATACGAGCACGATGACGAGAATAATCGCCAGCTCGCCGAAACCAAGATTACCAAACATAGAAACTCCTTAGAAGAGCGACCGAGCAATGAGATATGCGATAAGCACGCCAAGAAGGCTCAACAAACTCACATCGAGCGCCACAGGGCCGAGCGAGAACTTCAGAATGACGAGATCCAGCGTGAGCGGTCCGACCGACGGTTGGACTCCGGTTGTGAAGAACTGTTTCACCGCCCCGGTCGGAAGGAACTGACGCGCGACCTGAGTCATCGCGCCACCGACGATGAAGCCGATCGCGAGGGTCACGGCGTGAAACACCGGACGATGTTTGGATGATCCACGGGGTGCCATTAGGAGCGACGGTCCATGACGTAAAGAATAGCGTCGGTGAGCGCCGTGCGCGCCCGTGTATCGGGAAGGTCAGCGAGCGCCTCTTCGGCGTCGCGGGCAAACTGCTCACCCCGGCGCCGCGCTTCGTCGATGCCGCCGGCGCGTGCGACGAGGTCGATAATTTCCATCACCTGCGCGTCCGAGGGGGACTCAGCAGCAAAAAGCCCCTCGACCGTCGCACGCGATTGGGCGGACAGTCGGGGAAGCGCGCAGATGAGGGGCAGTGTGACCTTGTGCTCCTTGAGGTCGAGCCCAGATGGCTTGCCAGTGGTCGAGGACGACTCGGTGTAGTCGAGGATGTCGTTGGCGACCTGAAACGCCATTCCAAGCCGCTCGCCGTACCGGCGCAGAGCCTGCCGGTGCTCCTTCGCTCCGCACATTGCCCCTGTTTCGCACGCCGCGCTCAGGAGCGAGGCGGTCTTGGCCTGAATGAGCTGCTCGTAGTCCTGCTCCGTAAAATCGAGCGCGTCGACCGCGGCGAGCTGTCGCATTTCGCCGATGGTAAGCTGTGTTGACACGCCGGTGAGCACTCGCATGAGGTCGAGATCCCCGAGTGTCACCAGGGCCTCGAGGGCGCGCGAATAAAGAAAGTCGCCCATGATCACGCTCACTTGATGACTGAAGAGCGAGTTCACGGTCGGGAGCCCGCGCCGCAGGGCCGAGTGGTCGACGGAATCGTCATGGACCAGCGACGCGAGATGCATCAGCTCGAGAACGGCAGCGAGCGTGACGACACGATCCTCGGACCGCTCCGTGGTCGCGCTCGAAAGGAGGGCGAGCGTGGGACGAAACATCTTACCGCGCATCTGGAGCAGATGACTGCTGACTTGCTCGATGAACGGCAGCTCGGCGGCGACGATGCGCCGCATCTCCGCGACGACGTCGTCCAGCCGCGCCTTGACCGGCGCCTGAATTTCGCGCAGGGCAGCAGTGGCCGGGGTGCGAGCGCGCGCGACTGCGCCCGTCACGATGGAGCGCCTTCGACGGCGGCGAGGCGGTCGCCCACGTCGCGGAACTGAATGTCCACGACGAAGACGCGCTGATAAAACTCGATCGCGGCGTCCCGCTGCCCCCGTTCTTCCGCGCAGCGGCCAAGCAAGTACAGTATGCCGACGAGCTGGTCGTCGCTCATTCCCGGTTCGTGCAGCCCGCGGGAAAGAATCGTCGCGGCCATCGGATACTGCTCTTTCTCGATGAAGCAGTGACCCAGCGCCTCGTACGTCGGCACACGATTCGACGGAGCGCGCAGCGCCTTCTGAAACTCGGCGATCGCCTCGTCGAGCAATCCCATCTCCTTGAAGGCGACGCCAAGATCATAGTGGCTCTGATGATCTTCTTCTTCGACGTTCTCGGAGATGCCCTGCTTGAACTTCCGCAACATGTCCTGGAAGTCCGCCTCCTCGTCGCCGGTCGGCTCTTGCTCCTCGACGACCATGCGCGTGTCCTTCGGCAGATCATCGCCCCGCAGCCAGTCACCGAGGTTGACGTATTCTTCGTCGCCGGTGAGTGCAGCAGGCAGTGGCCGGCGCGGCGAGGCGGAGGGTATGGCCGGCGTCACTGTCGACGTCGACGCGCGCGGAACCGCGGTCGTCGAGCGGCCTTTGGCCGGTGGGGGCGGAGGGGGCGGAGGCTCGGGCTCGGGAAAGCTCTCGAGCGCAGCCTGCGCGCGCATGTCGTCTGGCGACAGATCGATCACGCGCTGATAGATGGCGCGCGATTTCTCCACCTGCCCCGCCGTGAACAGTGCGTCGGCGAGCTGCAGATACGCCTCGATGAGCCGCCCGCGCTCATTCGTGCGGAACGCGTACTCCACCCGCTTTTGATGATGACGGACCGACCCCGGACTGAGCAGGACGATCTCGTCAGCGACCTTCGACGCCAACATCAGCTCATCGGCACGCTCGAAGCCGACCATTGCGGCTTCCAACTCGCGCAGCCCACCCTCGCGATCACCGGACTCCAGCATCGCCTCGGCAAGCCGGCGCCGCAACGCGTTGTCCTCGGAATCCGCTTCGCACAGCGCCTTCAACAGGTCGACGTCCTGCTCCGCCAACATCGTCGATTGACGGCGCGCTGGCGGCAGCGCGGGTTCGTTCGGATCGTCCTCGGCGATCGCGACGTCCTCCGCATCTTCGCCCGTATCATCGATGGAGTTCTCCGCACCCTCGATGGCGAGCGCGTCGAGCTCCATGCTCACGCGGGGCGAACCGGTGACGCCAGCGAGCGCCTCGCCCTGCATGGGCAGCGGCAGATCCATGAGCGGAAGATCGGCGAGCGGATCCGGTAGCTCCGACACGCCGCGAATCGGAGTTCCCTCCGGCATGATCAGCTCGAGCTCGCCGCCAATGGAGCCCTCTTCGTCATCCCGCGTCTGCTGATCGCGCACGGACTGTTCGTTCTCGTCATCGACGAGCATGGGCAATCCGGCGAGCGACGGGCGCATGTGGCGCGGCGGCTCGGCGTCACGCCGGGCATCACGTTCGGCCGCGGCTCTCGCCTCCGCTTCCTCGCGTGCGGACCGTTCGGCGTCTGCCGCTGCGCGCTGCTCTTCGAAATCCGATTCGCGAAGGTGTATCTGCGCGAGATCGGGAATGGAGGCGAAGGGTCCCGACGGCGGCGCCGCCGCGGGCGGGAATTGCTGCGGCGGCTCGGGATCGGGAAGGTCGAATTCGAGGAGATCGCTCGAGGACATGTCGGGCGACGCCGCGCGCGGATTGATGATCGGCCCGCCGAGGCTCGTCGGCTCAAAGTCGAGCAGCTCGGGCGATGAGTCCGATACGAGGGAGCTGCCGAACGCGGTGCTCTCCAATCCCTCCAACAATCCGCCCGCGCTAGGCGTCTCGAGCCCGCGCTCGAACTCGGCGGCGCGTGTCATCCCATCGAGCACGGCGGGGTCGAGCGCAGGTGTCTGGAGGATCTCCTGCGGTGGCGGTGCGAGTGGCGCGGGCGGCGCGGTGCTCACGGGCAACGCCACGGGTGCTGGCGCGCTGGATCGTTCGTCGCGAACGTCCGGATGCTCGCCCGTGTCGAGGATCTCGAGACCGAGGGTGGCGCGCTTTGCCAACATCGAGGCGCGCTTGGAGGGTCCGTCGCTGAGATCGAGGAACACGAGGTCGTCTCGCGAGCGGCGCGGCGCATCGCCCAATTCACGCGGCTCCGCCGTGGGATCAATCGCCTTCATGCGATCGACCGCAGCGCGCGCCTCGGCCTCGCGCCCTTCGTGCTTGTATCGGATGTAGAGCAGCTGCAGCTGCTCGATCGCCTCCACCCCCCGGCCCTTCTTCGACAACTGATCCGCCAGCATGAGGCGGATGTCGTCCTGGTCGGGACAGAGGTCCGCGAACTCTTTCAGCGCACGAAAGGCCTCATCGATTTTTCCGGCCGACTGCATGCGGTCGGCATACTCGAGGAAGTTCTTTTTCGCATCGCCCTTGAAGCCCTTTTGCGCGCTGATTTTGCCCAGCTTGTAGTAGACGCTGGCCCGCCCGGGCGAGTTGCGAAGGATCTTGTTGCAGAGGGCGATGGCGTTGTTGAAGAACCCGCCTTCGGCGTAGTGATCGACCGCCTGCTCGTAGTAGTCGACGGCGTCGCCAACGCTGCCCTGCTTGAGATACAGGTCGCCGACTCGATTGAAGAGCGCGACGTCGAGCTCCTCCTGCGAGGCATCGAAGCTGTCGAGAATTTCGACATACACCGCCAGCGCCTTGTCGAACTGCTTTTTCAGCTCGAATTCGGCTGCCTTTTTCTTCAGCTTGGCGACATCAGGCATCAGCGAGGGGCGGGCTCCGCGAGGGGCGTCCCCGGCCTCGCGGAAGAGGGGGGATCAAGGAGAAAAAGTTAGTCCTAAGTCATGGGCGTGACAAGGTTTGCCACGTGCCCACGACGCGCGACAACGCATGGTGCCATACCAGTATGGCAACTCACGCACGTCGCCGACATCCCACAGCGCGAGGTCGGCCGAAAACCCTGGCGCAAGCTGGCCCACTCGGTCCGCAAGACCCAGTGCTGCCGCACCATTGACCGTCGCGGCGATCATCGCTTCGGCCACGGACAGTCGAAGCTGGCTGACGCCGAGGGTGAGAATCAGGGGGAAGTTGGTGGTCGGTGACGTGCCGGGATTGAAGTCTGTCGCCAGCGCAACGGCGACGTTGGCATCGATGAGCCGGCGCGCGGGCGCCTGCGCCGGCTTGCCGAGAAACAGCATGGTGCCCGGCAGCAGCGTCGCGACGGTTCCCGCGTGCGCGAGCGCGGCGATCCCAGCGTCGCTGATTGCCGCCAGGTGATCGGCGGACGTCGCGCGCAGCTCACCCGCGAGCTCGGCCCCGCCACCGGAGGTGAGCTCGTCGGCGTGGAGCTTGACACCAAGTCCCGCGGCTCGCGCGGCGGTGAGAATCGTTCGCGATTCGTCGATCGTGAACACACCCGGCTCGCAAAAGACGTCGGCGAACCGCGCTAGCTTCTTCGCCGCGATCTCCGGCAGCATGTCGTTGACCAGGAGATCCACGTACTCGCGGCGGCCGTTGGCGCGGTCGCGATACTCCAACGGGATCTCGTGTGCGCCGAGCCAGGTAGGAACGACGCGCATGGGCAATTGCTCCGCGAGCGAGCGCGCGATGCGCAACGTCTTCAACTCGTCCGCGAGGGTGAGGCCGTAGCCCGACTTCACCTCCACCGTGGTGACACCGTGGCTCGCGAGCGATCGCAGCCGCGGCATGGCCAGCTCGAACAGCGCGGACTCATCGCGTGTGCGGAGGTCGCGCACCGAGGCGTGAATGCCTCCGCCGCGTTTTGCGATCTCCATGTAGGGAACCCCGGTGGCGCGCAGCTCCTGTTCCTCGGAGCGCGCGCGGCCGAAAATCGCGTGCGTGTGCGAATCGACGAATCCGGGAGTGAGCACGCCACCATGGCAGTCGACGGTCTGGGCGTGCGGATATGCGGCGCGCAGGACACTCGCGTCGTCGATCGCGCGAATCGTTGCGTCTTCCACCACCACGCCGGTGTCGCGCCGAACGCCGCAGTCGTTCATCTCGGCGCCGCGTCGCGCGCGCGCGGGACCGGCGCACGTCACCGTCTGCGACGCGTTGTGGAAGAGCAGCGCCGTCGTGGTCACGCGAGCGCTCGTGGACGCCCCATCACGTCGCGCACGCGCGACAGCCGCAGCGGTGCCTGCGCCTCACCGCGGCATGCATAGAAGCACGCGTCGCAGTTGATGGGCTCGTACGCCCGAAAGTCTCGCCAGTGAAAATCCGTGGGAAAGTCCGGACACCGCTTCACGTGACCCGTGGGATCGATGTGAATCGTCCGTTGGCCCGACCGGCACGGCTCCGACAACTCGCCTCGTGCCCACTTCGGAATTTGCTCGAGGTACGCGTCCGAATTCGTGATCACGCCGCGGCGGCGGCGTTTCACGTCGAGGAGCCGCGCGATCGCGTCGTCCAGCGCGGCGTGGGTGGAGTGAGCCAGCACGTGATCGCGATTGCCGTTCTTTGCATCGGTGTACACGCTGAAGTTCACACCGCATCCCAGCGAGGCCGCGCGCGCGACGATGGGCAGGAGCTGATCGAGATTGTCGTCTTTGATCACCGTATTGAACCGGATGTTGTCGATGCCGCGCGCACGCATGCCGTCCACCGCCTGGAAGATCCGTTCAGTGAGCCCGGGGATGCCGCGGGCGGTGTCGTGCCGGCCGTCGAGATAGTCGAGCGAAATATTGAACTGGTGAATGCCAGCCTCCCACAAGGACGCGGCGCGTTCCGTGGTCAGCATGCCGCCGTGCGTGATGAGCGTGACGTACTTGAGGCGCACCGCTCGATCAACCGCTGCGACGAGCTCTTCGAGATCGCGCCGAAGCAGCGGCTCGCCTCCCGTAAACGTCACCAGCATGGGATTGAAGTGGCGCGCCGCGTCCGCATACGACTTGAGCTCGTGCGCGCGCGCGTCGGCGGGGGTTTTCCAGTAGTCGCAGAAGTCACAGCGCGCATTGCAGCGCAGCGTCACCTCGAAGTGCACGAGCAGCGGACGTTTGCGCAGCGTGAGCCAGCCGTACTTGGCCAGGAAAAGCGGCACGTGCCATGGCTTGAAGCGCGCCGACAGCACCTTATGGTGCCATGGGAATCACGATGCCGTGGCGCGTCGCCGCCGCGCGCGCCGAGTCGTATCCCGCGTCGGCGTGGCGTGCGACGCCGATGCCGGGATCGTTGGTGAGCACGCGCTCGAGTCGCACGCGCATCTCGGGAGTCCCATCGGCCACGATCACCTGGCCCGCATGCAGCGAGTTCCCGATGCCGACGCCGCCGCCGTGATGGAACGACACCCAGCTCGCGCCGCTGGCGACATTGAGCAGCGCATTGAGGATGGGCCAATCGCTTACCGCGTCAGTGCCGTCCTTCATCGCCTCGGTCTCGCGGAACGGGGACGCGACGCTGCCGGTGTCGAGATGATCACGCCCGATGGCGATCGGCGCCGACACGGCGCCACTGGCGACGAGATCGTTGAGCGCGAGGCCAAAGCGCGCGCGCTCACCCTGACCGAGCCAGCAGCTGCGGGCCGGCAATCCCTGGAACTGGATGCGCTCCTGCGCGAGCGTGATCCATCGCCGGAGATGCGCGTCATCGGGAAAGAGCTCGAGCACCAGTTCGTCTGTTCGTGCGATGTCACGCGGGTCTCCCGAGAGCGCGACCCAGCGAAAGGGTCCCTTTCCTTCGCAGAACAGCGGGCGGATGTACTCCGGAATGAAGCCGGGAATGTCGAACGCATTCTCGACCCCCGCGTCGAATGCGACAGTGCGAACGTTGTTGCCGTAGTCGAAGGTGACCGCACCTCGGGCTCGAAGCGCGAGCATGGCGCGGACGTGTCGCACCGCAGTCGCGGTGCTTCGCGCGATGTATGCGTCGGGATCGCGCTCGCGGAGGGCGCCCGCATCCGCGAGCGACATACCATCCGGGATGTAGCCGCGGAGCATGTCGTGCGCGCTGGTTTGATCGGTGAGCACATCGATGCCGATATCTCGTGCGACGAGGGCTTCGAGCCCAGACGCGGCGTTCATGACGACGCCAATCGACAGCGCCTTCCCGCTCCGCCTCGCCTCTTCTGCGTGCGCGATTGCATCGTCGAGCGACGCCGCTTTGACGTCGAGGTATCCCGTGGCAACGCGCTTGTCGATGCGGGATTCATCAACGTCGAAGGCGAGCATGACCGCGCCCTGCATGGTTGCGGCGAGCGGTTGTGCGCCGCCCATACCACCCAATCCAGCGGTGACGACGAGCCGCCCCGCGAGTGTCCCGCCAAAGTGCTGCCGCGCGACGGCGCCGAAGGTTTCGTACGTACCCTGCACGATCCCCTGCGAACCGATGTAGATCCACGAGCCGGCCGTCATTTGGCCGTACATCATGAGTCCCTGCCGCTCGAGCGCGCGGAAATGCTCCCACGTGGCCCACCGGCCCACGAGATTCGAGTTGGCGATGAGCACGCGCGGTGCACTCGTGTGCGTGCGGAAGACCGCTACCGGCTTGCCGCTCTGCACCAGCAGCGTCTCGTCGTTCTCCAGCGCGCGGAGCGCACGCACGATTGCATCGAACGCCTCCCAGCTGCGCGCGGCGCGACCCGTTCCGCCGTAGACGACCAGGTCATCGGGACGCTCCGCTACGTCCGGATCGAGATTGTTCATCAACATCCGCAGCGCAGCTTCCTGCTGCCATCCCTTGCACGAGATGACGTTTCCGCGTGGCGCACGCACGGGACGCGCGACGCTCGCCGGCGCGGGTGTCGTGGTCGTCATGCGGAGCCGTGCATTCCGAACGTGAAGTGGCCGCGCTCGATCGCGCTCGCGAGGGCAAGGATGTCGGTGGAGAGGACGCGGTCATCTCCCAACGACGTCACCACCTCACGCACGAGCTGATGGCCCCGCTCGGCGCCGCGTCCGGCACGCAAGGGGGCGCGATAGTCGAGTCCCTGTGCCGCGCACATCAGCTCGATGGCCAGCACGTGACGAACGTTCTGCACGATGCGCCGCAGCTTCCATGCGGCGCCCATCGCCATCGGCACGACGTCCTCCTTGTTGCCGTCCGTCGGAATGGTGTCGACACTCGCCGGATGCGACAGCAGCTTGCACTCGCTCGCCAGCGACGCAGCGGTCACCTGCGCCATCATGAATCCGGAGTTCACGCCGGCGTCCTGCGTGAGGAAGGGCGGCAGCCCTTGATTGAAGTCCGGATGCACGAGACGATCGATACGGCGTTCCGCGATCGTCGCGAGGTTGGTCAATGCGATCGCCAGGAAGTCCAGCGCCATCGCCACCGCCTGCCCGTGGAAGTTGCCGCCGCTCAACAGTTCGCCGGTGTCCGCAAACACGAGTGGGTTGTCAGTCGCCGCGTTGAGCTCGCGACCGATCACTCCCGCACAGAAGTCGATTGCGTCGAGGACAGGACCGTGTACCTGCGGCATGCACCGCAAGGCATACGGATCCTGAACACGCGGATCGCCGTCGCGATGCGATTCGCGAATCTCGCTGTCGCGCAGCAGCTCGCGCAGCAGGGCGGCGCTGGCCGCCTGGCCCAACTGGCCTCGCGCATCCTGAATGCGCGCGTCGAACGCCACCGGCGTCCCGAGCAGCGCTTCGAGCGACATGGCGCCGGCAAGGTGCGCGATCTGCCACAGCCGGTGGGCATCCACGACACAGAGCGCCGCAATCGCCGTGTGCGCCTGCGTTCCGTTGATGAGGGTGATTCCCTCTTTCGGGCCGAGCCGAACGGGAGGAATGCCCGCGCGGGCGAGGAGTGTGGCCGCATCGCCGATCTCGGTGCCAAGGTGCAGCGGACCTTCTCCGATGAGGGACAGCGCGAGATGCGCGAGGGGCGCAAGATCGCCGCTCGCGCCGACGCTGCCCTGCTCCGGCACCGGCGGATACAGCCCGGCGTTGAGCATTGCGACGAGCGTGTCGACGAGAATCGGTCGCGCGCCGGAATAGCCCTTCGCGATGACGTTGGCACGCAGCAGCATCAGCGCGCGTGTCTCCGGCTCCGAGAAGAGCGGACCGACGCCGGCGGCGTGGCTGCGCACGAGATTGACCTGGAGCGCGTCGAGCCGATCGCGTGGAATGGCGATCTCCGACAGCTTGCCGAATCCGGTCGTCACGCCGTACGCAACCTGATCTCCCGCGACGAGCGTGGTGACCACGTCGTGCGCGCGCTGCATTCGCTGCCGTGCGGAGCGGGCCAGCTCGACGGGCGCGCGTTCGATGGCGACCGACACGACGTCGTCGAGCGTGAGCGAGTGACCATCGAGTGTGACTGCGGCAGGCATCGGCGCAATGTCTGCCGCGCGCGGGGACAATTCAAGGGTGATTCATGCCCTGCGCCTGTTCGAGCTCACATCCGATACAGCTCGGTGTTGTTGACCGCACTCTGATATGCCCAGTCCAGCACCACGTAGTCACGTCCGACATACGCCACGCGTACCGCGCCGAAGTGCACCCCGTCCGGCTGCTGCACCGAGAACACGTACGCGAATCCCGCGAGGGCCTCGACGTTCGCGAACGAGTAGCCACTCGCGGGTGCACGGTCGAGCACCGTGAGATCGGGGATGGGGGTATTGCCGAACACGGCGACGCGATTTGCCGTGCGAATGGGCCGAAACCAGAGGGACCCGTCCGCGTGCCGCTCGACCCGGAAGTCGAGATCGCTGCGAGCGCCGTCGCTCACGACCGCGACGCGACCGGACGACGCCTCGTAAAAGAGCCAGCCCGCCGTCGTCGGCCGACTTTCATACGCATCGACGAGCACGAACCGGCCTCCATGACGTGGCGTATCCACACGCGCTGAACCGCGTGCGCCTTCGCCATCGTCCCGCGCCACGCTGGTGACGGCGAAACAGCGTGACACGCCGTTGCGCAAATTGCCGGCGAGAAATCCATCGGAGACTGTGGTGCCTTCGATGGTCCATGCGCTCTCGTTGCAGCGGCTCGTCGTGGCGTCGTACGACGAGGAATACACGCGATAGTGCTTGAACGTAGAGGCGTGGGCCGTCACGACCTTGTTGCTCCACGACAGTTGGACGGCGCCGTCGAGCGAGACTGAGAGGAGACCCTCGGGCGCCGGGAGGCGAGTGGTGCCGGAACCAGTCCCGTCGCCGATGGTTCCCGGCGAGGAGATCTGCACGTTGCAGGCAGTGAGGGCGACGGAGAGCAGCGCGAGCGAACGAGCAAGGCGTGTCATAGGGAGTGGGGTGAGGACATTCCCCCACAAGGCACGACACGGTCCGAGAACGCGGTGCGCAGAAGCCGTTGCCGCAGCGCGTGTTACGTTTGGCGGCGAGCTGCGCGTGTCCACCTTCGGGGACGCATCGCTGACCTCAAGCGCGGATGATGCCTTACTGCCCCAGGCCCTCGTTGCGGAACGTCGACTTGTGATAGTCGAACTTGAGCTCCGGCTGCGCCTTGAGCGAGATCAAGAAGTTGAAGGCAAAGCTGCCGTTCGGGGATTGCGTGAACGCGAAGATCGCGCGCCAGTCGTGCAGATCGCGCTGGAGCGAGACGATCTGGCTCGCGAAATTGTGCGCCTCGAAGTCGTACTGCGTCTGCCAGCTGGCCGCCCAATTCTGCGTGAGATTGAAATTCAGATTGCTGCCAAGCGACGTGGTGGGAGGCGTGAGGAAGATCGGTGCGCCACTCAGCCCCGAGGTGATGGGCGTCTCGGGAGTGGGATTTGCGCGTGCCAGGGCAACGCACTGGTCGAACGCGAGGCGCAGCGCCGGGGTGTTGAACTGCTGGCACCGCACGGTGGGATCGAACGCGATCACGTTGCGCGCGTTGCCCGTGGGCGGCCGCTGCCGCGCCGACGTGAAGGTGAACGACGCCTGCCACCCGCCCGTCGCCGTGGGAATGAATGCCGCCGTGCGCGCCGCGCGTCCGGCCACCGGCTGCGACGCGATCTGTCGTGCATAGCGATCATCCGCTGGCGGCTGATTGCGGTCCGTGCTCGCGTCGGTCGGCGGTACGGCTTTGCCGAACAGGCGCGAGAAGACCATGAAGGGATTCGCCGTATTGCTGAATTGGAACGATCCGGTGACCCGCTCGCGATACGGCTTGAAGACGGCCGAGTCACTCAGCGTCGACCCGGAGAACAAGGAATAGTCGACGCCGACGTCGATGCCCGGGAGGAGATCGGACCGCAACGTATAGCCGAAGTTCTGCGACGTCAGTCCGCGCCACCATGGGCCACCGATCGCGCGCTTGCGCTCGAAGTCGTAGCTGACGCCGGTGAAGTTGACCGACAGCAGCTTGAGCTTGTCGCCGTCTTCAGGATTGGAATCGTTGCGCGAGCGCGTCTTCGCCTCGATGTTCGTGGACAGGCCGAACGACAGCGCATTCTGCGCCAACGCGCCGAGGTATCCCGTGGTGTCGCCGGTGGTGCGGCTGAACTTCGTGCGTCCGACGGCGGTCAGGAACTCGTTGCTCACATCCGCCCGCGGCGCGAAACTGTAGCCGATCGTGGGCGCGAACGAATGCCGGATCCGAGTGAAGGGGCCGAAGCCGCCGAAGAGTCCGAACACCGTAGGCGAGGCGGAAAGCCCGAAGCTCGGACGCTTCGACTGATGCACCCACTTGCCTCCTGTGCGCTCGTTGCGAACGGCGAACGCACCGCCATCGACGTTCGAAAACGAGAGCGATGGCGTGAGGTTGAAGTTGTTGCGCGCCAGTGCCGGAAGGGTGAACGACGGCGACCAATCCAGCTCCGATTTGAACGTCTGCGCGTAGATGCGCTCCGTCTCCTCGCCCGTTATGACATCGGTGACGATCGCGCGCTCCGGAAAATCATTGCGCGCCGAGGCCACGGTGAAACGGTTGCCAAGGCTGTAGCCGAAAATCGTGATGGGCGTGTCGAAGTTCAGCTGACTCGTATAGGCGCTGCGCTTCAGGGTGTCCGCGACCACGGTGTCGCGCCCCGTACCGGTCTTGGCCGCGCTCAACAGCAGGCCAAGTGGCGACGGTTGATCGATGCCGAGCGACTGCGAGGAGGAGTAGCTCACATTCGGCGTCCAGCTCAACCAACTGCCCAGGTTGATGGGACTGGTCGTGATACTCAGCGTCGGGAACGCCTGATCGAGCTGCGCGCGACCGGGATACTGCTTCCGCGAACCGCCGAGGGAAAGTTGCGCTGGCCCGAACTTCTGCTGGTAATTGGCCTGCGACGAGATCGTCGCCAGCGCGGAATACGGATTGACCGTGGTCTCACGCTGAAGCCGCGTGCTCGTGACGTAATTGATGTTCATCGTCAACGTGCTGTTGCGCGTGAACTCCTGCTGGTGTCCCCACGTCACCGCGGTGTTCTTGTTGCCGGACTGCATCGTCTGGCTCACCGCCATATTCCCCGCGACGTAGCGCTCGAGCCAGCGATAGCGGAACTCGCCATTGTACCGGACGTACCCGAGGTCACCGAAGTCGGATTCGCCCGCGGAACTGCGCCAGTCCGTCGACACCTGGGCATCGAGGAAGTCGGAAATCGCGAAGTAGTAGCCGAGCCCCTCGATATTGCGGCGGTACGCCGGGCTGTTGCGCACGAAATCGCTGATACCCAGGTTCGGTGCAATGATGCCGCTGCGGCGCCCGTTCCGCACATCCTGAAACAGGAATGGCAGCCACATCACGGGCACGTCGCCGATATACAGAATTGCCGGCCGTGCGACCACGAACGATCCCGTCCGCTTGATCTCGTTCGCCTTGAAGAAGTAGTCGGGCACCGAATCGTCGCAGGCGGTGACGGTGCCGTACTTCAAATAGTAGATGGCACTGTTCGCACTCGCGATGGAGTCGCTGCCCGCGGCGACAGTCACCGTTTCGCCGGTGATGAAAATGTTCTGTCCGCTCTGCGGAATGGAGGTCTTCACGCCGCGCACGCTCGCCCGGCGCGTGGCAATGTCGTACGTGCCTGCCCCGGAACTGATGATCGGTGCCTGGCCAGGCGTGACGAAGATGTTCCCCTTCCGCGTGGGGTCGCTCCCGACGCGCACCGCGCTGCCGGAGCC
>JANMAY010000408.1:0-2649 GCA_031360095.1 Gemmatimonadaceae bacterium | reverse complement strand
CGCGCAAAGAACCGCTCCTGCAACTCGTACGGCAGCGCCTCGCCGCTGCACAGCACGTCGCGCAGCGCCGGGTGGGCCAGGGCCTCCGTGCCCTCGAGAAAGGCGCGCAGCATCGAGGGCACGAAGTGCAGCACGCTCACCCCCTCGTCGCGGATCACCGCCGCCAGATACCCGGGATCGCGATGGCCCCCCGGCGCCGCCAGCACGAGCTGCGCCCCCGCGAGCAGCGGCCAGAAAAACTCCCACACCGACACGTCGAAGCTGAACGGCGTCTTCTGGAGCACCACGTCGTCCGCCGTGAGCCGATACTCGTCCTGCATCCACAACAGCCGGTTCACGATCCCGCGATGCGTGTTCAGCGCCCCCTTCGGCTTCCCCGTGGAGCCCGACGTGTAGATCATGTACGCCAGGTCGTCGGGCGCCGGCGGCGTCACCTCGTCGGTGAGCGTGGTTGCCGCCTCGACGATGGCGCTCCACTCGCTGTCCACGCCGAGCAGCCGCTCGCGCGGCAAAGCCGCCAGCGTCGACTCGGCGATGCGCTGCTGCGTGAGGAGCACCTCGCACTGCGCGTCGTCCAGCATGAACGTGAGCCGCTCCGCCGGATATTCCGGATCGAACGGCACGTAGGCCCCGCCCGCCTTGAGAATCGCCACGAGTGCCACCACCAGCTCGAGCGAGCGCTCCATGCAGACGCCGACGAGCGTGTTCGTCGTGACCCCTCGTGCACGCAGCGCGCGCGCGAGGGTGGTTGCGCGCGCATCGAGCGCGGCGAACGTGAGCGTCTGGCCGGCGATCCCCGCCAACGCAACGGCCGTTGCGGCCGGTGTCCGCGCCGCCTGCGCCGCGAGGAGCGACGCCAGTGTCGCATCGCGCGGATAGTCGCGCGCCGTGTCGTTCCACTTGTCCACGACCTGTGCGCGCTCCGCGGCCGACAGCAGCGGCAGAGCCGACACGCGCAGATTCTGGTCGCGCACCATTGCCTCGAGCAGGACGCCCAGGTGCTGGAGCACGCGCGCCGCGGTCGTGTCGTCGAACAGCTCGGTGCGATACTGGAGCACGGCGCGCAGACCCGACGGCACCTCCCCCATCGAGAGCAGCAGGTCGAACTTCGCCGTTCCGGCGTCGATTGCCACGGGCTGTAGCTCCGCGTCGCCGAGCCGGAGCGCGGTGGGCGCATTGTTCTGGAGCACGAACATGACGTTCGGCAGCACCGTCTCGCTGCGGGCGAGCATCTCGATCGGCACGATCTCGTGCTCCGACGACTCGAGCTGCACGTCGCGCACGCGGCGAAACAGATCGGCCACGGTGGGATCGCCCTCCAGCGAGGTGCGGAGCGCCAGCGTGCTCGCGAAATATCCGACCATCTGCTCGAGCGTCTCGCGCTCGCGCGCCGCGACGACGGTCGCGACGACGACGTCGTCCTGGCCGCTGTACCGATGCATCAGCGCGGTGAAGCCCGCGAGGAGCGCCATGTACAGCGTGAGATCGTGCGCGCGCGCAACCCGCTCCAGATCCTCCAACAGCGCGCGCGGAAACACGACCGTCGCGCGCGCGCCGTCGAAGCCGGGTGCAGCAAGGCGGGGCCGATCGGTGGGGAGCTCGAGCACGACATCTCCCGCGAGATGACCGCGCCAATACGCGAGCTCCTTCTCCAGCGTGGCGCCCGCGAGATGTGCGCGCTGCCACGCGGAATAGTCGGCGAAGCGTATGGGCAGTGCGGGAAGCTGCGCGACCGTGGTGCGCAGCTCCGCCTCGTACAGCGCCGCGAGATCGCGGTGCAGGATCGTGCGCGACCAACCGTCGTACACGATGTGGTGCGACACGAGGACGAGCAGATACGATGCATCGCCGGTTTTTGCGAGCGATGCGCGCAGCAGCAGATCGTTCGACAGGTCGAAGGGTGCGCGCGCCGTGGAGCGCGCGTAGGCGTCCACCTCGCGCGAATCGGCCTTCGAGAGATCGAGTTCTTCGAACGGCACCGGCCGTGCCGGACCGATGCGCTGTGTGGGTGTTCCACCCGACTCGCTGAACGTGGTGCGGAGCGCCTCATGACGCACGACCAGCCCATCCAGCGCGCGACGGAACGCCGCGATGTCGAGCGTGCCGCTCACCACCCAGAAGTCCGCGATGTTGTACGCCGACAGATCCGGTGTCGCGCGCTGGAGTGTCCACATCAGCTCCTGCGCATACGACATCGGCGCGGTGTCGCCAGTCACACGCGGAATCTCCGACTCGGCGGCCTGCGTGCGGTCGGCCGCGTCGATGCGGCCTGCAAGGGCGGTGATCGTACGCGCGGAGAAGAGCTCACGGAACGTGAGCCGCACCCCCGTTGCTGCGTGAATGCGCCCACCCACGCGCATCGCGAGCAGCGAATGGCCCCCGATGTCGAAGAAGTCGTCGTCGATGCTCGCGCATGCGACACCGAGCACGTCCGACCAGATGCCCGCCACGAGTCGCTCCGTCGCGGTACTCGGCGCAATCTGCGGCCGGTCGCGAGGCTCGATGTTTGGTGCCGGCAGCGCCTTGCGATCGAGCTTGCCGTTGGGGCTGAGCGGCAGCGCCGCCAGCGGGACGAAGTGCGCCGGCACCATGTACTCCGGCAGCCGCGCCCGCAGCGCCGCCCGCAGCGTCCCCGCGTCCACCGCCGGC
>JANMAY010000407.1:0-4346 GCA_031360095.1 Gemmatimonadaceae bacterium | reverse complement strand
GTCGCGCGTCAGATCGAACGGACGCAGCGCGTGCGCCAGCGCGATGCGTTCGGCCTCGGTCTGACGTTCGCTTTCCGGGCGGTCGCGCAGATCGATCTCGGTGAAATCAACGGAGCGCGGCGCGCGAATCACCTGCACCGGCTGGTCGTCGTGGAACGCGTAGGTCGTGCGCAGGATCTCGTGCCGCGCGACGATGGAATCGAAGGCGTGGCGCAGCGCCTCCACGTTCAGCGGGCCAGCGAGCCTGCGCGTGCGCGGTACGTTGTACGCGCTGCTTCCCGGCGACGCGCGATCCATGAGCCACAGCAGCTCCTGGACGTACGACGCCGGCAGCATCACCGCATCATCGCCAAAGGCGATCGCGTCGAAGGGCTTCTTCTCGCCGAATTGTTCGGAGGACATCAGGATTCCCCTCCTACTCCCGGGGTCCGGATGCGGTGCGCATCACGGGCGCGCGCCGTGATGCCGGCGGGCGCCGCTGCGGCGCCGCCTTTCTCGCGCTCCACCAGCACCGCGAGCTGCTCCACCGTGGGCGCGTCGAACAGCGTGCGCAGCGGCATTCGCACGCCGAACACCTTGCTGATCTTGCCCAGCACGCGAATGGCCAGCAGCGAGTGTCCTCCGAGCGCGAGAAAGTTGTCCGTCACTCCGACGCGTTCGCGCTTGAGCGCGTCGGCCCAGATGCCCGCGAGCTGCGTTTCGGCCGGCGTCCGCGGCGCCACGAACTCGGGCGCTGCGCCAGCCTCGCCCGGTGGCGCCGGCAGCTTCGTGCGATCGACTTTCCCGTTCGCTGTGAGGGGCAGCTCGTCCAGGAACATCACGGTGCTCGGCACCATGTGGGCGGGAAGCTCGGTCGCCAGCCACTCCAGCATCTTCTCGGGGGTGGGGCGATCGCTGTGACTCACCGCATAGCCAGCCTGCTTCGACACCGCATAGGCAACCAGCGCGGGCTCGGCATTCGCCGGTGCACGCAGCACGACGACCGCCTGCGCGACGCCCGGATGAGCACGAATGGTATGCTCGATCTCGCCGAGCTCCACGCGGTAGCCGCGAACTTTGACCTGATCGTCCACGCGGCCAAGGAATTCAATGGCGCCGTTGACGTGACGTCGCACGCGATCGCCGGATCGGTAGACGCGCGCGCCAGCGCGACCGCTCACGGGATCGTGGAGGAAACGCTCCGCCGTCAGCGCGGGTTGACCCACGTACCCCGACGCGATGCCGGCCCCGCCGAGATAGAGCTCGCCCGGCACGCCGACTGGAAGTTGCTGTTGTCGTGCGTCGAGCACGTACGCCTGCGTGTTCGCGAGCGGAAATCCAATGGGCACCGTTTGCGCACCCGCGCCACGGGCCACCGCGATCGATTCGTCGGTGACCTCGAAGGTCATCACTCCCACGGTCGCTTCGGTGGGCCCGTAGTGGTTGAGCACGCGGCACCGCGCCGCGCCGCGCAGCGGCGCGGCAAACTCCCACGAGAATGCTTCGCCTCCCGAGACGAGCCATTTCGCCGGAAGAACCGCGGCGAGCTCCGTACCCTGGCGACCCGCAACCAGCGCGCGCAGATGATTGGGCGTGATCTTCAGTACGTCGAGCGACCGGGCCGCCATCGCGTCGGCGAACCGCGCCGGGTCCGTCGTGACGGAGCTGGGAAGCACCACCAGCGTCCCACCGCTCGCGAGCGCGGGATAGATCGACGTATTGCCGAGGTCCGCGCCCAACGTGCTTGCCAGTCCGAAGGTCCATCCGTCGATCGCGCCACCATCGCCCAGCACACGGCTCACGGCGCGTGTGTAATGCACGAGATTGCGATGCGACACGCCAACGCCCTTCGGCACGCCTGTCGATCCGGACGTATAGAGGATGTACGCCAATGAATCGGGCGGCACCGTCACGCCGACCCGCGCGCCGCTCTCGGCGCGCAGTGCATCGTCGTCCCGGTCGAGGCAGAGCGCGGCCACGCCATCCGGCAGCGCCGCGGCATGCGACGCGAGCGTCACGACGACACGCACGCCCGCTTCCGCGAGTCGCTGTGCGAGCCGCGGCGCGGGAAGGTCCACGGGAAGCGGCACGTACGGCGCGCCGCTCTTCATGATTCCGAGCACACCCACCATCGCTTCGATGGAGCGATCGATGAGGAGACCGACCGGCGCGCCGATTGGCGAGCGCGCGCGCAGCACGCGGGCGAGCTGGTTCGCCTGCGCATCGAGTCCGGCATACGTGAGCGTACGCTCGCCTTCGGCCACGGCGGCGCGATTGGGAACACGGTCCACCGACGTCTCGATCAGCGCGACGATGCTCGTGTCGCTGCCCTCGTCCACCTCGGTCGCGTTTCGCGCCGCCAGTTCCGACAGCTCTGCGGCCGTGAGCATCGGCAGCACCGACACGCGAACGGCTGGATCACGCATGGCGCTTTCGAGCGTCGTGCGCAAATGCCCGAGGAAGCGCTCCATCGTTGCGGAATCGAACAAATCGGAGCGGTACTGGAGCGCGAGCGCGAGTCCGTCCTCGCGCTCCGCCGTGAGCAGCGTGATGTCGAACTTCGTCGCGCCCAAGTCGGCGCCAAATGGCGCGAGCATGACATCGCCCAGCGCTTCTGCCTGCTCGATCGTGTTCTGCATCGTGAACACCACTTCGAACAGCGGGGCGTTGGACAGCCGTTCCTTTCCCTCGCGCAGCTCCATGACGAGCTTCTCGAGGGGAACGTCCTGGTGATCGTAGGCGCCGAGCGCACTCTCTCGCACCCGCCCCAGAAGGTCGGCGAACGTGGGATCACCACGGAAATCCCCTCGCTGCACGAGCGTGTTCGCCAGGTAGCCGATCATTGGCTCAGTTTCGGCGTGCGTACGTCCGGCGCTGCCCGAGCCAACGAGCACTTGCTCGCGGCCCGTGTACCGGTGCAGCACCGTCATGTACGCGGCGAGCAGCGTCATGTAGAGCGTCGCGTCGTGCTTTTGCCCGAACGCCTTGAGCGCCGCCAGCATCTCGGCGGGCAGGACGAGACGGCTGCGCGCGCCGGCAAATGTCGGCGACGTGGGTCGCGGCCGGTCCGTGGGAAGCGACAACGGTTCCATCGCATCGGTCAGCTGCTCGCGCCAGTACTGCATCAGCTCCGCGAGGCGATCGCCCGCCAGCTGCTCGCGCTGCCAGATGGCAAAGTCGGCGTACTGCACCGCGAGCGGCGGGAGCGATGCGGCCGCTCCGCGGGTTTCGGCGTGATATGCGGCGCTCAGCTCGCGCAGGAGCACCGATGCCGACCAGCCGTCGAACGCAATGTGGTGGGACTCGACCAGGAGCACGTGGTCGTCGTCGCCCAAGTGGACGAGCGTGCAGCGGAACGTGTGCTCGTTGGCGAGGTCGAACGGCACACGTGCGCGTTCGCGTACGATGCGCGTCGCTTCCGCTTCGCGCGCTGCCGGCGGCGTGGATGTGATGTCGATGAGGTTGAGCGTGACGGGCCCCGGCGCGTCGATCACCTGCTCCGGCTCACCGCCATTGCTGGCGGGCAAACGCGTACGCAGGATCTCGTGTCTGGAGGCGATGAACGTGAGCGCGCGCCCGAGCGCGTCCACATCGAGGCGGCCGGTGAGCCGGCGCGCCAGCGGCATGTTGTACGCGGTGAGACCCGGGGTGGCCCGATCGAGCAGCCAGAGGAGCTCCTGCGAGAACGACAGCGGAATGTGTGCTGGCCGCGCCTGCGCCTGGATGCCTGCCGCCTGCGCCTCGACGGCGACACCCTCCTCGGCGAGCAGGGCGTCGAGCAGGTCGAGATCGTCGTCGGGAAACGCGGAGCCGGACATGTCGTCCTGGTGGTCGGTCATCAGATGTCTTCCCCTCCGCTGCGCGCCGCGCGCTGCCGTGCCGCGAGCCGCGAGCGATCGGCCGCACTCATGCCGCGCAGCTTGAGCACCGCTCGAGCTACCGCTGCCGTCTGGCCTGGCTTCGTCTCCTCGCTCACGAGCGCGAGCGCCAACCCACGGACGGTCGCGTTGGCGAAGAAGGCACGAATCGACAGTCGCGTGCGCAAGAGAGTGTTGAGGCGGGCGACGGCGCGAATGGCGAGAAGGGAGTGGCCGCCGGCGTCGAAGAAGCTCGTATCGCGACCAATCCTCGGCCGCCCCATGATCTCCGACCACACTGAGGCGATGACCTCCTCCAACTCGCCCTCCGGTGCAATGTAATCGTCGGTCGCGAGGAGATCCCACGTCGGTGCCGGCAGCGCCTTGCGATCGAGCTTGCCGTTGGGGCTGAGCGGCAGCGCCGCCAGCGGGACGAAGTGCGCCGGCACCATGTACTCCGGCAGCCGCGCCCGCAGCGCCGCCCGCAGCGTCCCCGCGTCCACCGCCGGC
>JANMAY010000350.1:0-9585 GCA_031360095.1 Gemmatimonadaceae bacterium | reverse complement strand
GGGGCTCACGGCACCCATTGCCGCCGGGCGTCCTGGTACGCTGCGCGCCATCGAAGCTGCGCTGAAGGGCGATCGGCTGGTGTTCGCAGTGGCGCAGCGCGACAACACCGACGAGCCGACTCCCGAGATCCTCTACTCGATGGGCGTGATCGCGCGCATCGGTCAGATCCAGCGCGGTCTCGGCGGCGTGCAGTTGCTGCTGCAGGGCGAGCAGCGCGCGACGGCGCTGCAATACACCATGAACCCGGCGGAGAACTACTTGAGCGCGGTGGTTTCACCGCTCGAGGAGATGAAACCGGTCGACGAGAACGACCCGGCGTTCGTTGCGCTGTACAAGGAGATCCGAGAGCGCGCGGGCGAGCTCGGCGAGCGTCGTGGGCTGCCGGAAGAGGTCGTGCATCAGGTACTGGATGCCGTCACGGATGCCGGTCGCTTCGCCGACCTCGTGGCCGGATACATCGAGCTCCCTGTCGCCGAGCGGCAGGGCCTCCTGGAAAATCTGTCAGTCGAGGATCGACTCCGCCGCGTGCTCGTGCACGTGCAGCGGCAGATTGGCATGATCGAGATGCAGGAAGAGATCAAGTCGCAGGTGCAGGAGGAGCTCGGAGAACGCCAGCGCGAGATGTACCTGCGCGAGCAGATGAAGGCGATTCAGAAAGAGCTCGGCGACGATGATCAGAGCAAGGAGATCGGCGAGCTGCGCGCGAAGCTCGAGAAGCTCGAGCTGCCACCGTCCGCACGCACTGAAGTCGAGCGCGAGCTCGGCCGGCTCGAGCGGGCCGGTCGCGAATCGATGGAAGCACAGGTCATTCGCACTTACCTCGAGTGGATCGCGGAGCTGCCGTGGAATACGCGAAGTGACGACAACCTGGACCTGATGCGCGCGCAGATCGTGCTCGACGAGGATCACTACGGACTGCCCGACGTGAAAGATCGCGTGCTCGAGTTCCTCGCCGTGCGGCAGCTTCGCGCGCAGGAGCTCGCCGACGAGGTCGAAGCGGCGGGAGAAATTCCTGTCGCCGCCTTCAAGGTCGACAAGGATGACGCGACGCCGAGCCTGACGACGACCGACGAACATCGCGCGGTGAAGGACAAGAAAGAGGCGAAGGCCCGCGCGATGGCGAAGGGCCCCATCCTTCTGTTCTCCGGTCCACCGGGCGTGGGCAAGACCTCGATCGCCAAATCGATCGCGCGGTCGCTTGGCCGCGAGTACGTGCGCGTCGCCCTCGGCGGCGTGCGCGACGAAGCAGACATTCGCGGTCACCGGCGCACCTATGTTGGCGCCATGCCTGGGCGGATCATCCAGGGTATGAAGCAGGCGAAGACGCGCAATCCGGTGTTCCTGATGGACGAAGTGGACAAGCTTGGGGCATCCTTTCAAGGCGATCCCGCGAGCGCGCTGCTGGAAGTGCTCGATCCGGCACAGAATGACACCTTCACCGACCACTACCTCGGCATTCCGTTCGATTTGAGCGAGGTGCTGTTCATCGCGACCGCCAATTTCATTCAGAACATTCCCGGTCCGCTCCTGGACCGCATGGAAGTTGTGGAATTCGCGGGCTACACCGAGCGGGAAAAGGCCGAGATCGCGAAGAAGTATTTGATTCCGCGACAGCTCGAGGAGTCGGGGCTCAAGAGCAAGAACGTCGTCTTTACCGACGAAGCCGTGATGAGCATCGTGAGCAAGTACACGCGCGAGAGCGGCGTGCGGCAGCTCGAGCGGCAGGTTGGTGCCGTTGCGCGCAAGGTCGCGCGCAAGCTTGCCTCCGGTGAGACGGACGACTTTTCGATCAGCGTCGAGGATGTGCGCGAGCTGCTCGGGCGGCCGCGCGTACACCCGGAGCGGGCGAACGAGGAGAACGAGATCGGCGTCGCGGCCGGGATGTACTACACGCCGATGGGCGGCGACATCATGTTCGTCGAGGCGGCGATACGCAGGTTGCACGGCGCGCAGCGCTCCTCGGACTCCGACGAGCAGAAGGTGCAGGTGAGCGGATGGGGCAACGTCTCACTCATCCTCACTGGCCAGCTTGGCGATGTCATGAAGGAGAGTGCGCGCGCCGCGCTGACGTACGCGGCGACCCACGCCTCGGCGCTGAAGATTCCCGAGGATCGTCTCGGATCGATCGAGGTGCACGTGCACGTGCCGGCCGGCGCTATTCCAAAGGACGGACCGAGCGCGGGCGTTGCCATCTCCACGGCGCTCGTGAGCGCGATGTCGGGGCGACCGGTCCGTCGGGAAGTCGCGATGACGGGCGAGTCCACACTGCGTGGGCGCGTGCTCCCGATTGGTGGATTGAAGGAAAAGGTGCTGGGCGCACATCGCGCAGGGATCACGACCATCATCCTGCCGAAGGACAACGAGGCGGACATGGAGGACATCCCCGAGGAAGTGCGCTCACAGCTCACCTTTCATCCAGTCGCCACACTAGACGAGGCGTTCGCGATTGCGCTGATGCCGGCGGTGAATGGCGTGGGGCCGGTTGCCAAGCCGACGATCATGGAGCAGGCCGAGGCGGCGGCGGGAGTCTAGCGGGACACCCGCGAATCAAGAGCGCGGGCGATGGCAAATCCACCGCAGAGACGCGGAGGTCGCGGAGGACTGCAAGAGCACTTGCTTCCCTCTGCGCCCTCCGCGTCTCTGCGGTAGAATTTTGATTTTGCTCGCTACTCGACCGCTTTCTCCGCCAGCGGACGTACCCACACATTCCGGAAGCGCACCGGATGTGAGTGGTCCTGCAGCGCGATGGGCAGCGCGTCCGGATGCGCGGTGTATGGGGGCCGCGACTTGTTGGCCGTCGGTCCTACGAGCGTCATGGCGTCCTGCACCACGATGCCGTTGAGAATCACCGTCAGGCGCGCAGGCTGAGTGAGCGCGCCATTGGTGTCGAAATGCGGGCGCCGATAGATGATGTCGTACACCTGCCATTCGCCTGGCGGGCGCGTGGCGTTCACGAGCGGGGGATATTGTCCGTAGAGCGCACCCGCCTGTCCGTCCGCGTAGGTGTCGGCTTGGTAGGAGTCGAGCACCTGCACTTCGTAGCGTCCACCGCCGAAGAACACGCCGCTGTTGCCGCGGTCCTGACTCGTGCCCCGGGGTGGATTGGGCGCCATCCATTCGATGTGGAGCTGGACGTCACCAAACGACTGCTTCGTCTGGATCCCGCCAGTGCGTGGAAGCACCTCGAAATACCCGTTCTCCACCTTCCACCGCGCCGGACTCTTGGCGCTGTCGGAGGATTGCCAGCTGTCGAGCGTCTTGCCATCGAAGAGCACGATCGCGTCAGCGGGAGGTTGCACTGGTCCGGGATATGGCCCAGGGGTCACCACGGGCGGCTTTGGCCGGTCGAGGGAGTGCTGGGGCCACTTTGGCGAGGGCTGCGTCTGCGAAAGCGCGGGATTGGCCATCAGGAACGAGAGGGCGAGAACTGCGGACGCGACGTGACGCATTGACTGCTCCGAGCTCGGGACGAAACGGTAATCTTCGTGGTAGATGCTGGGGATCTACGGATCAAAGGTACCGAGCGCGGCGAGCGGTGTTGAGAGGGGGCTATCGCGCCGCCACCAGATGGGTTACTATTGGTGTCAGCGACGCACCCGTGTTTCGGCATGGGGATTCAAGTTCCGACGGATTTGGGGCCTGCTATTCGCGGGTCCCTTTTTTTTCGCCCGCGTCGCTGCTTCTGCGGCACAGTGTCGTAGTAGTGGGGCGAGCCCCCGCGTGAGGGTTCCGTTCACGCCAACACGTAGTCGTTGCACGAGTGATCGTGCGGCGGCCACAAACATCATTGAGGGTTCAGCTATGCGTACGACCGGCACCGTGAAGTGGTTCAACGACACGAAGGGCTTCGGCTTCATCACACCTGCGAACGGCGAGAAGGATTGCTTCGTGCATCACTCCGCCATCCAGGGTCACGGCTTCAAGTCCCTTGCAGAAGGCGAAGCTGTTGAGTTCGACGTGGTTCAGGGCGCAAAGGGCCCGGCCGCTGAGAACGTCGTCAAGCTCGGCCGCTAAACGGCGAGTCGGACTGGCTGGTCGTCACTGACGAGCTGAACTAGTCCTCTCGAAAAAACAGGATGGAGCCCCGCTCGGCGAAAGTCGAGCGGGGCTTCGTCGTTCCGATCCGACGAGCGGCGTGCATCTGCAACATCGATCGCTAAGGGATCAACGCACCGAACACTCCAGCCTTCCACGGGACGCTGCGCAGCGGCTCCGGCTCCGTGCCCGGAATGAAGTACTCGGTGTAGCGGCGCTCGGGTGGTGTCGTGGAATCGGCCAATGCACCCGTCATGCGGTCGAGCGCCGCGGTCACCAGCCCGACCGGAGGAGTCCACGCCGTCGGCGCGGAGCGGCCTGCGTAGTACGTCGCCATCATCGCGCCCCAGATCGGCGCCGCGAGCGAACCGCCCGCTGCACCAGGCGTGATGGTCTTGGGCTTGTCGAAGCCGAGCCACACGCCCGCCACGAGATCCGGCGTCATGCCCATGAACCACACGTCCACATTGTCGTTGGTCGTGCCTGTTTTCCCGGCGATCGGAATTGCCGAGGGGATCAAGCGTCGAGCGGGCGCACCTGTTCCGCGTTCGGCCGCATCACGCATCATGTCGCGAACGATGAAGGCAATGCGCGGATCCATCACAGTCCGCGGGGAGGACGGTGCTTGCAGAAACACCACCTTCCCCGCGGCGTCTTCGATGCGGGAGATGATCCTCGGCTCGACGGGAGCGCCGAGGTTCTCCCATACCGTGTACGCTGCCACGTAGTCGAGGAGGCGCACGACCGACGCACCGAGTGCGCTCGCCGGCACCGGCATGACAGGTGTGTCGAGTCCCGCGCGATGCGCGATCGCCGCCATCGAATCGAGCCCGACGAGGAGTGCGAGCTGCACGGCCACAGGGTTGCGCGAATGGATGAGTGCCTCGCGCATCGTGATCGGTCCCTGAAACTTGTTGTCCGAATTCTTTGGCGTGTACAGCGTGCCGTCGGGGAGTGTCACGGCGATCGCCGTGTCGGGAACGATCGTCGCCGCCGTCATGGTGTCTTCGAGCGCCTTCGCATAGACGAATGGCTTGAACGAGCTGCCCGGCTGGCGCAGCGCGCTGGTGGCGCGGTTGAACGGTGCGAGTGCGTAGTTGCGCCCACCGACCAGCGCGCGCACGTCACCCGTCGAGGGATCGAGTGCGACGACAGCGCCCTGCAGCACGTTGCGCATATCCTTCGACGCCGCGAGCGCAGGATGACGAAAGTCCTTCCGTTCCTCGACTTTCACCGTTCCCTCGACAAGAGCCTGCACGGCCGCCCGTTGCAACGCGGGATCCGCGGTGGTGAACACCCGCAATCCGCCCGCTGAAAAGTTGACGCCGGCGCGCTCGGCGGCCTGTCGCGCCGCGTCAACGAAATATCCGGACGGAGCGGACGTGCCGTTGAACGGCGCGGTGACGACCGGCTCCGCGCGCGCACGATCTGCATCCGTGGGCGTAATGAATCCCTGCGCAGCCATGAGACCGAGAATCAGATCGCGCCGCCCCTTCGCCTTGTCCTTGAAGCGGCCCGGGTCGTAGCCCACCGGTGACTTGGGCAGCGCGGCGAGCGTGGCCGCTTCGCCGAGCGTGAGCCGGGCGGCGGACTTGCCGAAGTAGTGCCGCGCGGCGGACTCGATGCCATACCAGCCATGCCCAAAGTTGATCTGGTTGATGTAGCCCTCGAGGATTTGCTCCTTGCTGTAGTGTCGCTCCATCTCGCGCGCCGCCTGCTGCTCGCGCAGCTTGCGACCGAGACTCATGTCGCGCCGGTCGATCTGATCCGGATGCATGTTGCCGACGAGCTGCTGCGTGATGGTACTTGCCCCGCCGCGGTGGTCGCCGGTGATCTTCTCGAACAACTTTCCCTTGAGCGCGCCCGCGACGCCGATGAGGTCGACGCCGTCATGTTGGTAGAACCGCTGATCCTCGACCGCGACGAACGCCTGCCCGACATATTTCGGCAGACTGCGGATCGACACGCTGGACCGGGACTCGCGCCCGATTTCGCCGATGAAGCTGCCGTCGCGCGCGAATACGAGCGACGACTGGGGTTGAGCGACGATCCGCCAGGGCTCCGATTGGGCGGCGAGCGACGGTGCGGCAGCAACAACGGCGAGGAGGAGGGCACGCATGGCCTAATTAATACACCCGACGTGACCGCGGTGTGCCCGGATGTCACGAACGCGCGGGCATGATAGCTTTCCTCGAACCACTGGTCCGGGATGCATGCCACAAACTCTGACGCTGGCGCTCGCGCAGTTTCAACCCCGCAAGGGAGACTACACCGGCAATCTGTCGCGCATCGCGGCATTTCTCGCGCAGGCGGCGGCACTCGACCCGCGCCCAGCGCTCGTGTGCTTTCCCGAGTGCGCGCTGAGCGGGTACTTCCTCGAAGGCGGGGTCCGAGAGCATGCCGTCACGGCTGGCCAGCTCGCCGCTGATCTGCACCGCGCCTACGGAGGCGGGCCTCCGGTGGATGTCTGCGTCGGCTTCTACGAATTGTGGCGAAACAAGTTGTACAACAGCGCGCTCTATCTCTCCCTCGGCGAGGTGATGCCGCTCGTTCGCCATGTGCACCGGAAGGTCTTTCTTCCCACGTACGGGATGTTCGACGAGGAGCGCTTCGTGGAGCGTGGCCGCGATATCCGCGCGTTCGACACCGCCTGGGGCCGTGTCGCGATTCTCGTCTGCGAAGACGTCTGGCACTCCATGATGGGAACGATCGTCGCCCTCGACGGCGCACAGCTGATCATCGTGCCGACGGCACCCCCGGCGCGCGGTGCGTGGCCCAAGCCCGACGACGTCCCCGGGCCCGCAAGCCTCTCGCGCTGGGAGCGGCTCGCGCGCGACATGGCCGACGAGCACGGGCAGTACGTCGCGCTCGTGAACCTCGTAGGCAGTGAAGGTGGAAAGCAGTTTCCGGGCGGCGCGATGGTCGCCGGACCGAAAGGCGAAGTCTGCGTACGCGGGCCGCTTTGGAACGAGGCGCTCGTCATCACGCAGCTCGATCTCGGGGACGTCAGTCGCGCCCGCGCAGACATGCCCCTCATCGCCGATCTGGAGACGATGGTGCCGCATCTGCGCGATGCGCTGGAGCGCGTGGACGCTGGCGTCGCGCACGTGCTCAGCTACGATGGCATGGACGCCATCACGCAAGGTGAGAGCGATGTGCGGCCACCGACACCAGCGAAGCGCACGAAGGCCGCTCGATCCCTGGACGTGCCTGTCGTGCGTGAGGCATCGCACTCCGGACCGCCCAGCCTCGCGCTCGACGCGGCGCTGACCGAAGCGTGGCTCGTGCGGTTTCTGCGGGACGAGATGCAGCGGCGACGGTTCGAGCGCGCTGTGGTCGGTATATCCGGCGGCGTCGACTCGGCTGTCACCGCGTATCTCGCCGCGCGTGCCCTTGGTGCGGAAAACGTGATCGGGGTGCAACTGCCGTATCGAACATCGCACCAGGACAGCCTCGCGCACGCCCAACTCGTGATCGACGCACTTCACATTCAAGGCCGCAGGCTCGACATCTCCGCGGCGGTCGATGGGTATCTCGCGTCCGAGTCCGACGCCGACGAGGCGCGCCGCGGAAACGTCATGGCCCGCATGCGCATGATCGCCCTGTTCGATCTCTCGGCGAAGCACCACGCCATTCCGCTGGGCACAGGCAACAAGACCGAGCGGCTCTTCGGCTACTTCACGTGGCACGCCGACGACTCACCGCCGATCAATCCACTCGGCGATCTTTTCAAGACGCAGGTGTGGGCGCTTGCACGACATCTCGGGGTGCCCGATGTGATCATCGGGAAGGCGCCCTCAGCCGACCTCGTGGTGGGACAGACGGATGAAGGCGACTTCGGAATCTCGTACGCCAAAGCTGATGAGCTGCTGAACTTCATGTTGAGCGGATACAGCGAGGCCGAGCTGCTCGCGCGCGGTTTCGATGCGGCTGAGGTAGCGCTCGTCCGGAAGCGGCTGAACAGCACGCACTGGAAGCGGCGGCTGCCAACGGTCGCGATGCTGAGCTCGTCCGCGATCGGCGAAAGCTATCTGCGGCCCGTCGATTACTGATTTTCCATCACACCGCGCCGGGAGATCGGCTAGCGCGTACCGTCCGGTCTGTCGCGCTGCGCATTGCTGCCACCTTCGGCGTCATCGCCGGTACGCGCTGGCTTGCCTCCGCCGCTGTGCTCCTCGCGTTGGCGTTTCGAGAGCTCGTGTGAGCGCATCACCTCGTCCGATGCCGGGAGACGGCGGGCGGGGAGGAGCATGCCCTGGTGTGGAACGGAGCGTGTGCGATGCTTGCGGTGCAGCCGGGAATCGCGTTTCCGTTTGATCCCGAGCAGCCACGCCCCGACCCATGTGAGGACGCCTGCCAGGAACAGGCCAACCACTATGCGCATCGGCCAGGGCGTGCTCATGAAATCGATCGGGCGCGGCGGCGGAAATACCATCGCCGCTTGCCTCGCTGCGAGATCCGCGCGAATGAGCCGCGACATGACGCGAAAGCCGGCGATGAGGCTCGTGCCGTATCGCCGTTCCCGAAACAATGGATTGATGGCATCGAGCGCGGCTGCTGCGCTGGAATCCGGAAAGTTTGCCGCCAGCCCGCGGCCGATATCGAGGCGGAGCAATCCGCCCGTCGATGACGAGCGGTCCGGAACGATGAGCACCACTATCCCGCGGTTGCGAGCAAGGTCGTTTGTCGTTGCCGTTCCCTGTCCAACGTGCCAGATGCGCCTCACGCCTTGCGCGACTTCTTCGGGCGGCACAGTGCCCAGCGTGCGAAGCGTGACGATCACGACCTGGACGCGTGTGGCGCGCTGAAGCAGGCGGGAGCTGTCCTGCAGCGCTTCGATCTCCGACGCACTGAAGAGGTGCGCGGAGTCGAGAACGAAGGGATGCCGCGAATCCGGCGTCGGAGGGATGAGAGCCGCAACTGCCGGCGAGACGCTCATGCTGGTATCGCGCACTTGGGCGTTTCCCGGGCGCGCAATGATCCCAACTGCCATTACAGCGAGCAGAGCCGCCAGCGCGCGACTGTTGACCATCAACGCTCGTCGCCGCGGAAACATGCAGTAACCATTCGGGGTAAAATGAAGTATCCGAGCCATTCATTCGCTCGATAATCTGACGGTCGAGCCAGCATTCGCCAGCGGTCTGATTCCTTTCTGTCACTTCGGGGTAATACTACTCCATGCGACACTCCCTACGGCTTTTTGCAGCAGCTGCGCTCGCCAGCCTCGCGGCATGCTCGGGTTCGTCCGAGCAGCCCGTGCTGACCGACGATCTCAAGCAAGATCTTGCGCGCGCCGGCGGGGGCGACGTCCAGCTCGCCGGTGCCGGTGCGCCACGATTGGACGTTGTGTCGAGCGCTGAGCGGATGGAGAGCCCGTCACCGGCGCCGAAGGCACGGATGACGTCGCGCGCCCCGAGCGCCCTTCGCGGACATCGGGCCGCCGTGCGGAGCGTCCGCCACGATGCGCGGATAGCGGCGGAACCGGCGGCACGCGCGGACAAGGTCGCACCGGCGGAGGTTCGCGCGGAGATTCGTGCACCGGAGCCGAC
>JANMAY010000346.1:0-6313 GCA_031360095.1 Gemmatimonadaceae bacterium | reverse complement strand
GCCCAATTCCGTTCGTGGACGAACGCACGACAACAAAAAGGGTGTGATCTCCGGCGACGGAAATGGGAACCGAATGCTGGTACCACTGCTCGGCAACCATTGGCGTGACATCGCTTCGGCCAAGGAGGTTGCCGGAGAATCCGTCTTCCCTCAGCTCCACTGAAAAGGGATGCAGGCTCTTTTCAGAGCGAAGATCGAGGCTGACACGCGTCACCCCGGTGAGATCCAGCCGGCCGAGTGCGAGAAAGGCGCTGTCCTCGTACACCATTGCGTGCAGTCGCTGGGTCCCGTCCGACGCGGTGCCATTGCGCAGACCGATCCGGCGAAGGGCAAGCGCGTCGCGGCTGAGGATGGTCGGCGAGCGGAGGACGATGACCGCCGTATCGGAGAGCGAACCCACTGTATTGCGCGGCTGGTCGGCGTATGTCGCCGTCAATCGGTACACCCCGCCCGGTGCGGTGGCGTGTTTGTCCAACGGCACCTGTCCGCGCGGCGGCAGCTTCGCGGGCAGCGCAGCGAGCGAAAGAATGTATTCCGCCATTTCGCGCCTAATGTCTGCTGAGAGCGAGGGGTGTGGTGGCATGCTGCGATCGCCCCACACACCACTCCCACCGCCGGCAATCTTGGTCATCAGATACGTGGTCGCATCGGAACGCTTGACGTACCGCTGCGCGACCTGTGCGTAGGCTGGCCCTACCAACGCACGATCCACCGCATGACAACCAAGGCAGTCGCTCTGCTTGATTCGATCCAGGCCGTTGCTGCTCGATGCGGATCGTGTCGCGGCGCCGTCCCGGTCGTACGCCAACGACACAGCGACGCGACGAGAGTCGATCGCCCGTCCGCGGCGTGTGTCTTCCGCGTCTGTCACGTCGACCGTGTACGCGAGTGTGGGATCATCCCAATAGAAGGAGTGATTCCCGGACACGGCGAGCGTGACCGTGGGAGGTGTGTTGCCCACGCGAACGTTCGTGAAGGTTTCGGTCTCTGCACCGGCGCGGTCGCGCACTCGCAGTCGCACTCGATGCGTACCAGCCGTTCGGAACGTGTGCGAGATGTTCGGCCCCTCGCGATCGGGCACGCCCCGAATCGACCAAATGAAGCGGAGCGAATCGCCGGTGTCGCGGTCGAAGCTGCTGTCGGCGGAGAACTGCGCAACGAGCGGCGCGGCTCCTACCGTGTGCGACGCGGTGATTCGTGCCACAGGCGGACGGTTGTCGGGATGGTATGTGATGCGGCTGAGACGCGAATTGGTGTTCTTCGCGAACCAGTACGTGCCGTATTCCACCACGTACAGTGATCCGTCCGGCCCCAGCTCGACATCACTCGGGTGATCGAACCGCAGATGACTCAGGAACGGCTCCATGCGCACGTAGTCGCCATTCGCGTCCAGCGTGGTGGCTCTCATCCACCCGCGGATCCAGTCGTAGTGAATGAACTTGCCGTCGTAGTAGTCGGGCAGCTTCACTTTTGAGCCTGCGTAGTCGGAGGCGTGATACACCGGGCCCGCCATCGCGCTGCGCCCTCCGTCGCCCACCAGCGGAAACTGCTCGCTCGGCACGTACGGGTAGTAGATCATCGCCGGTTGCGGAGCGGGCAGCACCTTGGCTCCGGTATTGGAGGGCGACGTGTTCACCGGTCGCGCAGGATCGAAGAAGTCGAACAACTCCTTGGTGGTGAAGTTGTAGTTGCGATACGGCTTGTTGTCGGCGATGAACATCGGCCAGCCGAAGTTGCCGGCGCGCCGCGCCTGATTGACCTCGTCGTAGCCCCGTGGTCCAAAGATGGAATCGGCGCGCGCGTCCGGGCCGATTTCACCCCAGTACAGAAAGCCAGTCCGTGAATCGACGCTGATCCGGTATGGGTTTCTGTCGCCCATGACGTAGATCTCGGGGCGTCCGTCCGCCGAATTCGCGAAGAGGTTGCCGGCGGGAATGGTGTACGTGCCGTCGGGCCGAGGTGTAATGCGGAGGATCTTGCCGCGAAGATCCTGAGTGTTGCCCGACGAGCGGAGCGCATCGGCGAGGAACTTCCCGGGCGTTGGATCGATCGGCGCATAATCGCCGGCCGTGAACGGATTCGAGTTGTCGCCGTACGACACGAAGAGGTTGCCCGCGCCGTCAAAGGCGATAGAGCCGCCGGTGTGGCAGCACCCCGCATCGATCTTCACCTCGAGCAAGGGCTTCTCGTCGCGCAGCGAGTCGCGCTCCAGTGTGAAACGGGACAGCCGGTGCCGGTCGCCCACCTCGGGCGAGTAGTTGACGTAAATCCAATGGTTTTGCTCGAACTTTGGATCGAGGGCGATCCCGATCAATCCGTTCTCATCAGTAAAATTCACCTTCGGCATTCCCGCGAGATCGCGCACGTCGCGGCGCTGGGGGTCGTACGACTTCAGCGTCCCCCCTCGCTCGGCGATCAGAACGCGGCCGTCGCGGGCGACCGCGATTTCGGTGGGTTCGTTGAACGTGCCTTCCAGAAGAATCTCCTGCTGAAAGCGCGTCGAATCGGGCGGTGCTCCGCTCTGTGCGGACCCGGGTGTGGAGGCGAGAAACACCATCGCTGCGATCGCTGCCACCGGTGTCGCGTGCGCGCGAACTGTTCCACGGGCTCGTGGCAAGCGAACAAGAAACCGCAGAGCTGAATGACTCATGGTGGCCGAACGACCTGTGCGAGGTTGGAGAACGTGGCAACCTGGTTGGACACGCCGAACGACGCTTCGGACGGAGTGATGACACAACGTCGCAGTGCTCATGCCTCGCGGCAAGGCTAGAATCTTAACGCTCGTGACGCTCGTCACGCTCCGTCATCAGCCGAGCCGCCTTCATCATGAGATAGTCTCTTTCCGGCACACTCGTCGTCTTCAGCGCGGCCTGCCGATACATCTCCACGGCCGCGTCGTGTTCGCCAGATCGCTCCAACAAGTGCGCGCGTACGGCGTCGAGCCGGTGGTTTCCGCGGAGCCGTTCGTCGCCCTGCAGCGGAGCGAGGAGCGCAAGACCTGCCTTTGGGCCGTCCACCATGGCCGAGGCAATGGCGTGATTGAGTGCGACCATCGGATTGTCCGCCATCCGTTTCAGTATCTCGTACAACGCCACGATCTGCGGCCAGTCCGTGTCCTCAGTGCGCGCAGCTTCATCGTGGACGGCGGCAATTGCGGCCTGCAGCTGATACTCGCCGATCGATCCCCGCGACAACGCCATGCTGGTGAGGGCGACACCCTCCGCGATCGCCCGGGAATCCCAGCGCGTACGATCCTGCTCGTCGAGCGGGATCAGCTCACCATTGGGCCCGGTGCGGGCGGCGCGGCGCGCGTCGGTCAGGAGCATCAACGCGAGCAGCCCTGCAACATCCCCGTTGTTCGGCAGGAGCGTGTACACCTCACGCGTCAGGCGAATCGCTTCGTTCGACAAGTCGACGCGATGCAGCGCTGACCCCGAGCTCGTCGCGTACCCCTCGTTGAAGACGAGATACAATACGCGCAGCACTGAGCTGAGACGCTGCGCGCGCTCCTCGGGGTTGGGCAATGAGAACGGGACGCCCGACGTCTTGATGTTTTGCTTTGCCCGGCTGATCCGTTGCGCGATGGTTGCTTCCGGTACGAGAAAGGCTTTCGCGATCTCGGTCGTCGTAAGTCCGCCCACCGCGCGCAGTGTCAACGCGATCGCGGATGCGGGGGTGAGTGCGGGATGACAGCACATGAACAACAGGACGAGCGTATCGTCCGGATCCATGTCGGTGTCTTCTGCCATCGCGGGGGCAACGGTGTCCGGCGTCTCGAAGGCGACGGCAGCCTCACGGTTCCGTCGCGAGATTTCGCTTCGCTGATAGTCGGCCATTCGTCGGTGCGCGACGTGAATCAGCCAGCCGCGAGGATCGTGCGGCACGCCGTCGCGCGGCCACTGCAACACGGCGGCACTCAGCGCCTCCTGCACCGCGTCCTCGGACGCGCCAAAGTCGTGAAATCGCCGAACGACGGCGCTGAGCACCTGCGGAGCGAGCTCGCGCAGCAGGCGCTCGGTGCCAGAGTCCCGGGATGGCGACGTCACCCAATGCCCTTGTGGCTGCCCATGATCTCCCGCACTTCAATCCAGAAGTGTTGAATGGGGGTGCCGTCAGTGGAGGTGGGATTTCGACATTCGAGTCAACCTTGCTCGATCAATCGCGCCTGTCCAGTTGACGGGGTCAGCCGTAGATTGGCGGACTAGCGAGCCTCGTCTGGTCGCCAATGACCCCGAAATTCCAATCGAGGCTTGTCATGACATCTCGCATCGCGTTCGCATTCGTGAGCTTCCTGCCGTTGCTCGGCGTACTCTCCACGGATACGCCGGTAACGCACGCTCCCGCGCTGATTTCCGCAAACGACAATCGCCGCCCCGCCGGCGAGCTGAAGAACGGTGTCCTCACCGTGCGGCTCGAAGCGCGGATTGGCAAATGGTATCCCGAAGGCGCGAGTGGCGTGGGCGTGGAGACGGCGGCGTGGGCCGAAGTGGGACAGCCGCTCCAGAACCCAGGACCGGCCATTCGCGTCGTCTCGGGCACGACCGTGCGGGCGAGCCTTACCAATGCGCTCGCGAAGCCGCTCACCGTGTACGGGTTCAGCCGAGAGCGCGGAATCAAGGACAGCGTCGTCATTGCACCAGGACAAACACGGGACGCGGAATTCAGCGCGACAACGCCAGGCACATACTATTACGCCGGACAAACAGTGCCCGGACCGATTCGCGCTCGTCTCGAGGAAGATTCTCAGCTGAACGGAGCCATCGTCGTCGTTCCTCCGGGTGCGGAGGTTTCGAGCGAGCGCGTCTTCCTCATCTCGTGGTGGTTCACGCTCGATTCCACGAGCCGGAGCGGGCTGGGTCACGGCACGATGTCGATCAACGGCCTCTCCTGGCCGCACACCGAAAAGCTGGACTTGGTGCAGAATGATTCGGTGCACTGGCGTGTCATCAACCTCACGTCGGTCGATCATCCGATGCACCTGCACGGCTTCTACTATCGCATCGATGCGAAAGGCGACGGGGCACGCGACACGCTCCTCGCGCTGGCCGACAGGCGGATGGTCGTTACGGAGACCGTGGATCCCGGGCAGACGATGGCAATGAGTTTTCTTCCCACGCGTGCCGGCAACTGGATCTTTCACTGCCACTTCGCGGGCCATCTCTCGCATCATGTCGCGATGGATACGGAGAAGGGTATTGCGTCGCCGCAGAGCGAAGCGCACCACATGACCGATGCCCCGCACCAGATGTACGGGCTCGTGCTCGGTCTCCGCGTGGCACCGCGTGGCGCTGTCGCGCGCGCACCGCAGAACGCACGGGCCATCCGGTTGCTCGTGCGCGAAAAGGCGAACGTCTACGGTGACCATGTGGGATACGCCTACGCGCTCGGCGGCACGGCAGCGCAGCAAGACGCGTTCATGGTTCCGGGACCTGCGTTGGTGCTCGAGCGCGGAAAGCCCGTTGCCGTGACGATCGTGAACCAGTCGCGCGACCACGCCGCGGTGCACTGGCACGGCATCGAGCTGGAGAGCTACCCGGATGGTGTCCCGGGATGGAGCGGCGCCGGAAAGGATATTCTTCCTTCCGTCGCGCCCGGCGATTCCATCCTCGTGCGCTTCACGCCGCCGCGCGCGGGCACGTTCATGTACCACTCTCATTTCAACGAATTTCAGCAGATCACTTCGGGGCTGTACGCTCCCCTCATCGTGCTGGAGCCGGGTCAGACGTACAACCCCGAGACCGATCGCGTGCTGATGTTCAGCGATGGGGGTCCGACGACGAACCTCATCAGAGGACCGTTTCCATCGACCATGCTGAATGGACAGGCACAGCCAAGCCCGATGGAGCTCAAGGCCGGGGTGAAGTACCGCCTGCGCGTCATCGGCATCACGGGCGACTCCCCCATCGAGCTCAACCTCGCGGAAAGAGACACGACGATCTCGTGGCGCGCGACGGCTCGCGACGGCATGACGCTGCCCGCATCACAGTCAATCATGCGCCCAGCGCGAATGGTGTTCGGGCCTGGACAGATCTTCGACTTCGAGCTCGCGCCACGCACCGCCGGGGAGCTCACGCTGCAATACGGAACTCCCGCCTTTGCCGCACCGCCCGGTTATAAGCAGACCACCGTGATCGTGCACGTGAGATAGCGACAGTCGCCGACCCATCATCGTGCAACCGGACTTTCGTATGCGTACTGCATCGACACACCACCTCGCGACTCGCATCGTTGCCGCCGCCTTCGTGCTCGCCGGCGCGAGCTGCGGTGGTGGAACGGACGCCCCTCCCTCGTCGCCAAACCCACCGACGCCGGT
>JANMAY010000252.1:0-3158 GCA_031360095.1 Gemmatimonadaceae bacterium | reverse complement strand
GTCGCGATCAACAAGGACAAGGAAGCGCCGATCTTCAATGTCGCCGACTACGGAATCGTCGGCGACGTGCTCGAGGTGCTTCCGGCGCTCACCAAAGCGGTGAAGGACGCACGCTCTCAGCACTGACACCTTCCAGCTCCGAGCCTCTCCGATGACCGCAGGCAGCCTCGTTTTTCTCCTCATCCTCGTCATTGCTGCGGGTTTCTTCACGCTGAACGTGCAGCGCTTGGTGAGCTATCTGCGCGTCGGATACGCCGAGGACCGAACGGATCATCCGTTCGAGCGGTTGCGGAACGTGCTCGAGATTGGCATCGCGCAGAAAAAGATTTTCCGCGATCCCGTCGCCGGTCCCATGCACGCGCTCATCTTCTGGGGCTTCATGGTGCTCACCGCCGGCACGGTCGAGATCCTCATCGCCGGCGTGTTTCGCGGCTTCAGCTACGAATTGATTCTCCCGCGTCTGCTGTACCGCGCCTACGCCACATCGCAGGACGTTTTTGCGTTGCTCGTGATCGCTGCCGTGGGCTTTGCACTCTATCGACGCCTCGTGCTGCATCCGCGCCGGCTCGAAGGAGACAATCTCGAGCATACCGACGCGCTGATCATTCTGAGCATGATCGCTGGGCTGATGATCACGCTGCTCATCGGCAACGCGCTGTCGTACGTCGCGACTCCCTCAGCTGTCGGAATCGAGAAGGTCGTATCCCGCCCCCTCGGCATGCTCGCGGCCAGCGCGCTGTCACCGCACGCGGCCCAGATCGGCTCGCAGATATTTTGGTGGATGCACGCGCTGCTGATCCTCGTCTTTCTCAACTATCTCCCGTACTCCAAGCATCTGCACGTCGCGTCATCGCTCATCAACGTCTACTTCTCCAACACCAGTGGTCCGGGTGAGAAGGGCGCGATGCGCTACATGGACCTGGAGGCCGACGTCGAGCAGTTCGGGGCGAGCGATGTCGAGCATCTGTCGTGGAAGAATCTGCTCGACGGATACTCGTGCACCGAGTGCGGACGCTGCACGGCGGCATGTCCGGCGAACATCACCGGAAAACCGCTGAGCCCACGGAAGATCGTGGTGAACACGCGGCAGCGCCTGATGGAGAAGGCACCGGTGATCACGGGCGATCGAATGGACTTTCTGCGCCCGGCGTTGCTGCACGGCGAAGGCGGGGACGCTGGCGCGACGACGGTCGAAGAGGTGATGGCCCACCGGCTGCTCGACACGTACATCACCGAAGAAGAACCCTGGGCGTGCACCAGCTGTCGGGCGTGCGTCACCGAATGCCCTGTGTCGATCGATCAGCTCGACATCATCAACGCGCTCCGGCGCAACCTCGTGCTCACCGAGTCGCGCTTTCCCGAAGAGCTGCAGCCGGTCTTCCAGTCGCTCGAGCGCAATGGATCGCCGTGGGCGTTCAACGCCGCAGACCGCGCGAACTGGGCGCAGGGCATGCACATCCCAACGATGGCGGAAATGCAGGAGCGCGGCGAAACGCCCGACATCCTCTTCTGGGTTGGCTGCATGGGCTCGTTCGATGATCGCGCGAAGAAGATCACCATCGCGTTCGCGCGCATCATGCAGGCCTGTAACATTCGCTTCGCGATTCTGGGGCAGGAGGAAAGCTGCCACGGGGACCCGGCGCGCCGCATGGGCAACGAATATCTCTATCAGATGCTGGCGAAGAACACCATCGAGACGCTTGATCGATATGCCGTCACGACGATCGTCACGCACTGTCCGCACTGCTTTCACCAGATGGGCAACGAGTTTCCGCAGCTCGGCGGCAACTACGAAGTCATTCATCATTCGACGTACATCGATCGGTTGCTGCAGGAGGACCGCGTCCCGCTTCGCGCCGCGGAGGGCCGTCAGCTCACCGTTGCGTATCACGATAGCTGCTACCTCGGCCGTTACAACGATGTGTACGATGCGCCGCGCGAGTCACTGAAGCGCGCGCTGCCCGTGCTGACGCTCGTGGAGCCGCCGCGCAGCAAGGATCGCGGTCTTTGCTGTGGCGCAGGGGGGGGACGCATGTGGATGGAGGAGCGCACCGGCAAGCGCATCAACGCCGAACGCACCGAGGAACTGCTCGCCACCGGTGCGGACAGCATCGCCGTCGCATGCCCGTTCTGTATGACGATGATCTCGGACGGGGTGAAGGCGAGTGGGTCCGAGGTGCCGGTGGTGGATATCTCCGAGGTCGTGGCGGGGGAACTCACGTTCTCCACCGAATCCTCCACAGCGTCACTGTCTGCTTGATCTCTCCGTCGACATACGGTCGAGGATCGCCTTCACTCGCGAGGCCCCGCTCGGCGCATTCCTGAAGGAAGTCGTTCAATGCAATGCGGCCGGGATCGGCGACGATCGCCTCGCCGCCGCGCACGAGGGTCTTCACTATCGCCTCGGACACGAGCTCCGCGTACCGATGTTCGTACAGTACGTCGGACGCGAGCACGACGTCGAACCGGCCAAGATCATCGGGCATCTCCGCCCAATTGACCATCCGGGTGGTGATCGTGCGGTTGGTCGCTTCCTCCACATTGAGCGTGGCGAAGAGCAAAGCATCGTCGTAGTAGTCCGTCGCCGTCACGTCGGCGCCGGCCATCGCGGCTCCGGTCGCAACTACACCCAGGCCGCATCCCAGCTCAAGAACGCGCTGGCCCGTCAAGCGCATGATGGCGACTTCATCGGCGAGTATTTGCGACGACGGCCACACATCCGCCCAATACGGCAGTCGTTCGTCGCGCACGTAATCGTCTTCGCTGATCAGATCGTCCGCGTTCGCGGGACTGAGCAAGTGCACATCACGCTCGGCGATGCGAATCGATCGTGTGACGGTCCGAAAGCGTCGCGTCAGCTCCTCGCGTCGTGCCGCGCGTGCGGCCGCCCGTGCCGTGGTCACGCGAGAAAGTGCGCGCTTCCGCCCACATCACCGTCCAGAGGGATGGCGCGCAGCGCGACGCCCGCAGCGACTGTTTGTGGCTCGGGCGGCACGATGAGCAGCGCATCCGCTGCCGACATCGATGTCAGCATTCCCGAGCTCTGACCCCCGGTAAGCCGGGCGACGGGCAGCGCCGTGCCGGGTTCGTCGTCCAACACCACGCGCAGAAAGTGCGTGAGGGGTGCCCCGAGCACGATCGGCTCCCCAACGACAACC
>JANMAY010000204.1:0-20531 GCA_031360095.1 Gemmatimonadaceae bacterium | reverse complement strand
CGATTCGCCGGAATACCGTAGGACTCGCGCGCCGAGTTGGCGGCCCAGTCCGATGCATAGATGGCGAGTGACACGGCATTCGCCGCGCGCAGGCCAAGCTCGTCGCTGTGCTTGCGGCTCACCGTCGCCATGCGATGAAAGTCCGGATAGTACAGGAGCATGGCCGCGTTGGTCGCATCGTCCCAGCTCGCGAACGGAATTGGCAGCGGACCGACCGCGGCGGCCACGAGCGACGTGACGGCGAGCACGGCGTCGGCATCCGCCGGGATCTGGGCGCGCGCCTGCTCCCCGAGTGCCGCGAGCGCCTTAGGATCGATCACGGCGTGATAGACTCTTCCCGTGGCGTCGTACCAGCGCTGGCGCACGCGCATGCCGAGACTCCATTTCGTCTCCAGCGGCCCGATTCGATGCAGCGTGGCGCCTGCCCGCTCGAGGGAGCGTGCGATGTGGTAGTTGAGTCCCGACCACTGATGGACATCGGTCGAGTCGTTCAGCGTGATGAGAGCGAGCTTCACACGATGGCGTGGCGGGGAGCGCGGCAGCATGACCTGCCACATAGATTGAACGCCTGAGTGGCTCGGAGAAACCGAGCGGGTTCTGGGTGTCACCAGGCGTCCTCATAATAGACGATCGCTCCCGTCGTGCCGTCTCTCTCCGGTTCCATACCGCCGCCGCGCAACCGACCGATTCGGGTCTTTTTCCCGTGCACCGGCCTCGGCCGGCAGCGACGGGGGTTCGAAACCTTCACCCTCGAGTGCGCACGCGCGCTCGCGGAGGACGACCGACTCGCGCTCACGGTGTTCGCCGGCGGTGTGACGCCGGAGATTTCTGTGCGAATACTCCGCAATCTTCCGCGCGATTCGCGCGGCGCGGCATGGCTCGCGCTCCTGCACCGTCGGGGCGCGTATTTCTCCGAACAGCTCACGTTCTTTCTCTCGCTGCTTCCGCACTTGATCCGCGGACGTCCGGACGTCGTGTACTTCGCCGATCTGAACCTCGGCAATCTCTGTTGGCACTGGCGCCGCATCAGCCGACAGCGCTTCACGCTGCTGTTCTACAACGGCGGGCTGACGACGAAACCGTTCACGCGCGCCGATCTCGTGCAGCAACTCACGCCGGAGGGACTCGCCGAAGCCACCGCACGCGGCGAAGATCCGGCGCGTCAGGTCGTCCTGCCGCATGGCGTTCGCGTGCCGGCGGCGCTGCCCCCACGCATCACAGGCGAAGCACGCCGAGCGCTCGGCCTTCCCGTCGATCGGCCCGTTGTCCTTTCGGTTGGACTGCTCGATGCCGAGACGAAGCGGATGGATTACCTCATCCGCGAAATGGCCGCGCTCCCTGCCCCGCGGCCTTTTCTCTGTCTCCTCGGCGCCGAGAGCTCGGAATCGCCATCGATTCGCGCGCTGGCCAACGAGTTGCTTGGTGAGCGCAACGTGTTGATGCGCACCGTATCGAGCGAGGTCGTGTCGTCGTACTATCGCGCGGCCGACACGTTCGTGCTGGCATCGCTGCGCGAGGGGTTTGGGCTCGCGTATGTGGAAGCGTTGGGGCATGGGCTTGCGATCGTCGCCCATGATTCGGCCGTCACGCGCTATCTGTTGACTGGTTTCGCGACGTTGACCGATCTGTCCACGACTGGTGCTGGCGCGCGCGCGATTTCATCTGCCGTTGCCGCGCCCGTCACGGAAAACGAGCGGCAGGCGCGACATGCGTCGGCGCGCGCGCGGTTCTCGTGGGAGGTGCTGCGCGATCAGTACGCAGCGCTTCTGCTCCGGGCCGCAACGTGAGCGGGCCGCGCTTCAGCGTCATCGTGCCGACACGGGATCGAAACGATCTGCTTTCGCTCTGCCTCGCGCGTCTCGCGCCTGGCTCGCAGACGATCGCGGCCGAGCAGTACGAGGTGATCGTCACCGACGATAGTGCGAGCGAGGCGGCGCGCGCGCTGGTGTCGTCGGTGTTTCCCTGGGCGCGCTGGGTGCCCGGTCCGCGGCGGGGGCCGGCGGCAAACCGAAACAGCGGCGCCGCGTCGGCGACTGGTGAGCTCGTGGTGTTCATCGACGACGACTGTCTTCCCGAGCCTGAACTGCTGTCCGGATATGCGGCGGCGCTTCGTGCGGACGTCGCGGTGTACGAGGGACGGATCACCTGCCGCGACGGCGTCACGTCGCCGATGCAAACCGCGCCGGAGAATCTGACCGGCGGGACGCTGTGGTCGTGCAACTTTGCCATGCGTCGCGAGGCGTTCGCGCGCATTGGTGGATTCGACGCGCGCTTTCCCCTGGCCCACATGGAAGACGTGGACATGCGGGATCGCATTCTCGCCGCTGGGCTCGCGGTCGAGTTCATTCCCGGCGCAAGCGTGGATCATCCTCCGCGCCGACTGCCATGGGGCGCCCGGCTCGCGCGCATGCACCAGGCGGGTGTGCTCTACATGGTGCTGCATCCACCGATTCGCGGACTGCCGTGGTTCCTGCAGAATCAACTGCGCGCGCGGGTGTCGCGGGTGCTGCGCATGCCGTTTTCCCTCGATTCGCTCAACGCGCTCGCATCGGTGCCGGTGGAGCTGGCAACGATCGCACTCAGGTGGCGCCACTGGTTGACGTGGGCGCGGTCCGTCTCGCGGGACGCGTGGTGAGCACTCGACACACATTCGCCGAGATTGCGCTTGCACCCACCGCTGCTGCGCAGCGGTGGTGCATCATCACCAGCGAGTATCCGCCACACGCCGGCGGCGTGAGCGATCACACGTTTCTCCTCGCTCGCGCACTGGCGGATGCCGGCGACATGGTGGAGGTCTGGACGCCGCCGGACGATCGCACGCCGACGGAGCAGCCGGGGGTTACGGTGCACGTGCTGCCGTCGTGCTTCAAGCTCGACGCCTTGAAGGAGCTTCGGCATGTGCTGCACACGCTGCCGGCCGAAACTCGGGTGCTGGTGCAATACGTGCCCACGAGCTTCGGCTGGCGCATGATGAATTTGCCGTTTGCGTGGTTGTTGTACACGCAGCGGTGGCGCGGGCTCGACATCTATTTTCACGAAGTCGGCTTTGTCGTTTCGCGCCGGCAGCGCATGCGCCGCAACATCGCGGGCCTCGTGCATCTCGTGATGAACTGGCTCACGGTCCGCTCCGCGGCACGTGTGTTCGTCGCTATCCCCGAATGGGAGCGACGACTGCGGCGGCTCGGCCTGAGCTCGAGTGATCCAGACCGGCTCGTGACGTGGGTGCCCGTGCCCAGCAACGTCCCGGATACGGCCGACGCCGAGCGCGTCCGCGCCATTCGCGACGACGCGCGCGTGCATGGCGCCACATCGATCGTCGGCCACTTCGGCACGTTCGGCCGGTACCACATGGCGATACTGCTGCCGACGATCGTGCGCGTGCTCGATGACGGCGCCGCGCGTGTCATGCTGCTGATCGGGCGGAACAGCGCGGCGATGCGCGATGCACTGTTGGCCGAGCGGCCCGACCTATCGGCGCGTATCGTGGCCACCGGGGGGCTCGAGCCGCAGGAGGTCAGCGCACATGTCGCCGCGTGCGACGTCCTGCTCCAGCCCTACGACGACGGCGCGAGCGCGCGTCGCGGCTCGCTCATGGCGGGATTGGCACTCGGCCGCGCGATCGTCGCCAACCGCGGATTCGCGACTGGCGCGGTGTTCGCGCAGCGCCGCGCCGTCTATCTCACGAACTCCGCGGATCCCGACGTACTATCGAACGCCGTCGAAACGCTGCTCGCCGAGCCGGATCTGCGACAGGAGCTTGGCACGCGCGCCCGCGAGCTCCACAACGACCTCTTCGCACTGTCGCGTGGCGTCACGCGCTTGCGCAATGCCGCGTCGTACTCGGAGCCGAAGCGGAAGCGCGCGCGCCGGCTGGCCGAAACGACAGCGCAAACGCTGTCGGCGCGAGTGCCGAGAGAGCCCAGCGAGCCAGCGCCGCAACCCGACAGCGCGGTACGATCCGTCGAAGTTTCGAAGCCCGCGATCGCCGTGCCTGTTCCCATGGTGCATGGACCGCGCGTGCTCATGCTGCATACGACGCTTCCGACGCCGGGACGCAAGCCCGGCGGCGTGGAGGTCGCCGTGCATCGCTTGGCGAATGCGCTGGTGTCCCTCGGCGTCCCGGTGACCGTGGCGAGTCTCACGGAAGCGCCGGCTGACGCACGCTATGCGCACCGGCATCTGTTCTCGAAGATTCCCTGGCTGCGCGATTCGCGGCTCGGGAGACTGGTCGTGCTGCCGCTGCTGCTCAATTTCATCCGCGTCGGCAATGCGGACGTGGTGCACTTTCATGGGGACGACTGGTTCGTACTCCGTCGTCCTCGGCCGACGATCCGGACGTTGCACGGATCAGCGCTGCGCGAAGCGCAGCGTGCAACGCGGTGGCAGCGACGGCTGCTTCAATACGTGGTGTATCCGCTCGAGCACCTCGCATCGCGGCTGGCGACGATCACCGTTGCCGTCGGCGAAGATGCGGCTGGGCTGCACGCCATTCGTCGCGTGATCGGCAACGGCGTCGACCCCGAGCTGTTCACTCCCGGTCGCAAGACGGACGTGCCGACGGTCCTCTACGTGGGCACGTTGGAAGGCCGAAAGCGCGGCCGCTGGATGTACGACATGTTCACCGAGCATGTCGTGCCCCGGCATCCCGACGCGGTGCTGCACTTCATCGCCGACGAAGCTCCGCCGGCGCATCCGCGCGTTCGCTTCACGCGCTTTCCCAGCGATGTCACCCTCGCGCAGGCATATCGTGAAGCGTGGGTGTTCGCACTGCCGAGCACGTACGAGGGGTTTGGGATTCCGTACCTCGAGGCGATGTCGAGCGGCACCGTCGTGCTCGCGACGCCGAACACCGGAGCGCGCGAGCTGCTCGGCAATGGCCAGTTCGGCGTGCTCGCTGAGGATGCGGTATTCGGAGAGGCGCTGCTGCGCCTGTTGCGTGACGACAATCTCCGGCGGCGCATCGCGTTCGCGGCGACGGTGCGCTCAATCGATTTTACATGGTCGAACGTTGCGCGGGCCTACCTGGATTTGTACGGCGAGGCGCTGCGACGCCGTCACGGCTTCCCGAGTTCGCGCGACGCGAGTGCCGACCTCGCGGCGGACGGGTTGCTGCGCGAGCTGCCCGATGCCGGACCGCAGTTGACGAGCACGCGCTTCGGCGCGAATCGCAATCTCACGCTCGTCGCCGAGGCGCACTGGCTTGCGTCGCCGGGCACGTTGCGACTGCAGAAGTGGCTCGACCGGCTGCTCAAGGACGCCGTCACCATGATCGACATCGGATCGGGCAATGGCACGTCGATCGTGCAGGCGTTGTCCCGCTCGGACGTTCGCTACCTGCTCGCGTTCGAGACGGACCGGGCGCGGCGCGACGTGATCCGCCGCGTGCTCGCACCCAACGGGCTGGCCACGGATCCGCGGCTGACGCTGAGCGGCCTTGCCGTGGGCGCATCGGAGGACGGGGCAACGACGACCCTCGACGCGCTCATTCGTGACGCGCGGTGGCCGCTGGTGATTCGCGTCGCCGTCGACGCGTCAGATGCGGCGCTGTCGCAGGCGGACGCCATGCTCGCGCAGGACTCCACGCGATGGTTGGTTGGGGTGACCGCCGAATCCCGTGCGGCATTGATCAGACGATTCACTACTGCGGGCTATGTGGTGCGAACCCTGCGCACGGGTGTCTTTGGTCGCAAGCGCCGATGGCTGATCGCCTGGCATTCCGCGGACACGCTTCCGCCGTGGTGAGCGTCTCGCGCGGAGTGGCTCCGTAGATGTGCGGCATCATCGGCTACGTCGGTCCCGACGCCGCAGCCCTGGCGGCTCGTGTGCAGCATGCGCGCGATACGATGGTGCATCGCGGCCCCGACGATGCGGGACTGTGGCAGGGCGCGTCCGTCTGCCTCGGTGCGCGGCGCCTGGCGATCTTCGATCTGTCGCCGGCCGGGCATATGCCCATGCCGAGCCTGGACGAGCGCTACTCCATCGTCTTCAATGGCGCGATCTACAACTTCGTCGAGCTGCGTGCCGAGCTCGTGCGCGAGGTCGAGTTTCGGTCGACGGGCGATACCGAGGTCATTCTCAACGGGTTTCGGGTTTGGGGGTGGCCGGCGCTGCTCGACCGACTCGACGGAATGTTCGCCTTCGCAATCTGGGATGCGCACACCCGACAGCTCTTCGCCGCCCGCGACCGGTTGGGCGAGAAGCCGTTCTTCTACACGCGGATGGGCGAGGGGTTGGCGTTTGCATCCACGCTCACGGCACTCGTTGAGCTGCGCGGCGGTGCACCTCGCGTCGATCTGCGCTCGCTGGATGCCTATCTCACGTACCAGGCAGTGCCCGCGCCGCTCTCCATCTTCGAGGAGTGCGCGCAGCTTGCACCTGCGCATGCGCTTCGCTTCGACGCCGAGCGTCGCGATCTTGCGATCGGCCGCTACTGGGACGTCGTGTATGCGCCCAAGCGACGCACCAGTGAACGCGATGCGGTGGAGGCGATCGACGGCTTGACGCGCAAGGCCGTCCAACAGCGGCTGCGAAGCGACGTGCCGACTGGGACGCTGCTCTCCGGCGGCGTTGACTCGAGCATCATCACCGCAATTGCGAGTGAAGAGAACGGCAGGCCGATCGACGCGGTCACACTCGGCATCGAAGGCTCGAGCGCCGACGAGCGTCCGTACGCGCGGCTCGTTGCGGCGCGGTACGGGGTTCGCCTGCACGAAGAGGTGCTGACGCCATCCGTGGTGCGCGATCTCCCTGCCATCATCTGGCATTACGGACAGCCGCTCGCCGACGTCTCCATCGTTCCAAACTACTATCTGGCAGCAGCGGCTCGGCGGCACATGACCGTAGCGCTCGTCGGTGACGGCGCGGACGAAGCATTCGGCGGATACTCGCGGCCGATGATCGAGCGCGTGGCGCCGCTGTATCGGCGCCTGCTGCCGTCCCCGCTGCGACGCGCAGCCGCGTCACTGCTCGGCGAATCCGCGGGCCGTCGCTCGTCGAGCTTTTTCGGCCGGCGCATCGCGTTGCTCGCCGCGGCTGGCGCGCACTCCGCACGCGACGCGTTCGTGTACGATCGCGGGTTCCGCATGCTGCGCGATGTCGGCTACGCAGATCCGCTTCGCACGGCGGTGGCGGGTTGGCACCCCGATGCCCTCTACGCAGCCGCGTGGGATCGAGCCGTCGCGGACGATGACGTGGACCGCGCGCTGTACGGCGATCTCACCACGTACTTGCCCGACCAGCTCCTCGCCAAGGCGGACGTTTCGGCGATGGCGCACGGACTCGAGGCTCGCTCGCCGTTTCTCGCGCGCGACGTGATCGAGTACGCGGCCACCATTCCCACTTCGCTTCGCCTGCGGCACTATGACACGAAGCATCTCTTGAAGAAGGTGGCCGAGCGCTATGTGCCACGCGAGACAATTCACCGGCCGAAGCGGGGATTCGTGATTCCCGCGTCCCAGTGGTTGCGCGCCGAGCTCGCGCCCTACGCGAACGCGATCCTGGGTGCGCCGCGATTTCTGGATCGAGGATGGATTCGTCCCGACCTCGTGCGCCGCCTCCTGCGTGAGCACGCCGCGGGCGGCCACGACTGGGGCAATCAGATTTGGACACTGCTCGTGCTCGAGATCTGGGCCCAGCTTACGCTCGATCGCACACTGCTGCCCACCGACTCGCTCGACGTGCTCCTCGCGCGCACCGCCACGCAATGACATTGCGCACGCTGCAAATCGGCATGGGGTGGTTCACCGAGCAGCCAGGCGGATTGAACCGCGTGTATGCGCACCTCGTGAGCGAGCTCGCGGCAATGGGCGTGGAGACGTATGGGTTGGTCGCCGGCACACCGGATGTGGAACGCGCATCGGGAGGCCTCGCTCGGGCGTTCGCGCGAGGGAACGCCCCGTTGGTGAAGCGTCTGTTGGGCGTGCGTCGCGCCGCGCTGCCGTGGCTGCGCACCCACGAGTCCAGTGCAGTAATCGTGTCGCACTTCGCACAGCATGCGCTCCCCCTGCTCGACGTAACACGCCGCAATCCGTTCGTTGTGCACTTTCAGGGACCCTGGGGGCGCGAATCGCGGCTCGAGGGCGACTCGCTGCTGTCGATGCTCGCGAAGGAAGTGGTGGAGCGGAGCGTCTATCGTCGCGCCGATGCGGCGATCGTGCTCTCCAACGCGTTCGCCGACATTCTCGCGGTGCGCTTCGGCGTGCAGCGCGATCGTATTCACGTGATTCCTGGTGGCGTCGAATACTCGCGCTTTGCGATCGTACGCGCGCGCGCCGACTGCCGTGCGGAGCTGAATTGGCCGACGGACCGCCCGATCGTGTTGTGTGTGCGCCGGTTGGTACGGCGCGTGGGAGTGGATGTGCTCATCGACGCCGTCGTCGAGATTCGCCGGCGAGTTCCCGATGTGCTCATTCTGATTGCAGGGAAAGGAGCAATGCGCGACGAGCTCGACGAAAAGATCGCTGCGCTTGGCCTCGGTGACACGGTACGGCTGCTGGGATTCATACCCGATGAACTGCTGCCTGTGGCATATCGTGCGGCGGATCTCAGCGTCGTTCCGAGCACGGCGCTCGAAGGCTTCGGGCTCATCACGGTGGAGTCGCTGGCCGCCGGCACGCCGTGTATCGTCACTCCGGTGGGTGGGCTGGCGGGAATCGTCACGCCGTTCGCGCCGCAACTCGTCGCGCAGTCGACCAGCGCCGCACACATCGCCGACACGATCTCGGGCGCACTGCTGGGCGAGCTCGCCATGCCGACCTCAGAGCAGTGTGCGACGTATGCGCGAACGAACTTCGACTGGCCGGTGATCGCGCGTCGGGTGCGCGCGGTGTACGAGGGTGTGGCATGACGACCGTGCCATCGCGAGTAACGTCGAATGATCTGCACTCCTCCCGAGTGCTCTTCGTCGACCACACTTCGGTCCTTGGCGGCGCACAACTCTCCCTGCTCGACATCGCCATTGGGCTCCGGCACCGCGGCGCTACTGCGCTGTTCGAGGCCGGCCCATTGTCCGATGCGCTCGTTGCTGCCGGTGTGGCGGTCATTCCCATCGCCGCCGGCGCGTCGCTGCGCAGCATCAAGAAGCAGAGTCGTCTGCCGTCGCCAAGTGCGCTCGTGGGGACGGGGCGCGCCGTGCTGGAACTTGCGCGCGTCGCGCGTCGCTTTGACCTCCTGTACGCCAACTCTCCCAAGTCGTTTCTCGTGAGCGCCGCGGCTGGGCTGTTGATGCGGCGTCCCGTCGTCTGGCATTTGCGCGACATTCTCGATTACGAGCACTTCAGCCGGTCCAACGTGCGTCTGCTCGTGGCCGTGGCGAATGCCCGCGCGGCGCGTGTCGTGGCCAACTCGCAGGCGACGGCAGATGCCTTCGTGACGGTCGGTGGCCGCCGCGATATCGTTCGGGTGGTGCACAACGGCATCGACGCGGCGCCATTCGATCGGCTCGACGCCACATCCCGAGAGCAGACGCGACGCGAGCTCCGCATCCGCGAAGATGCGTTTCTCGTCGGCAGCTTCAGCCGGCTGCACCCGTGGAAAGGCCAGGACATCCTGCTCGACGCGTTGGCGCAGCTTCCCGACGTACACGCGATCATCGTGGGCGGTGCACTGTTCAGCGGCGAAGCGGAGTTCGAAGCGGCGCTGCGCGAACGCGCTTTGCAGCCGCCCCTCGTACCGCGCGTCCACCTACTCGGCGCGCGCACCGATGTACCGCGGCTCATCTCGGCGTGCGATCTCGTGGTGCACACCTCGGTACTACCTGAGCCGTTCGGTCGCGTGTTGGTCGAAGCGCTTCTGGCGAGGCGACCGCTGGTGGCGAGTGATGCCGGCGGCGTGCGTGAGGTTGTGACGGACGGTCAGACTGCCATCCTGGTTCCACCGGGGGATGCCGTACGTCTCGCCGATGCAGTGCGCGCCATCAAGCGCGATCCGGCGAACAGCAGACAGATGGCAGAGGCCGGCGCGGCGGACGTTCGACGCCGCTTCACCCGAGAGGCCATGCTCGACGGCGTTACGCGCGTCATCGACGACGTGCTCGACGGAGTCCGTCCGTGAAAGTTGCGATCGTCCACGACTATCTGAACCAGGCCGGCGGGGCGGAGCGCGTGGTCGCCGTTCTGCATCGTATGTATCCCGACGCGCCGATCTTCGCGACGCTGTTCGATCCGGACGTCGTTGGCGAACCGCTCGCATCCGCCGACGTGCGTGTGTCGTGGATGCAGCGGCTGCCCGCATGGCGCCGGCACTTCAAGGCGTATCTGCCACTCTATCCAGCCGCCGTTCGCTCCTTCGATCTCCGCGGCTACGACCTCGTGATTTCCAGCAGCTCGGCCTGGGCAAAGGGGATTCGCGTTCCGCCAGGTGCGGTGCATGTGTGCTATTGCTACACGCCGATGCGCTGGGCGTGGAGCTTCGACAGCTATGTCGGCCGCTCCGAACTTGCGCTGCCCTCGCGGATCGCGGCGCGGCTCGCCATGGGCGCGCTGCGGCGATGGGATGTGAGCACGTCGCGCAACGTCGATCGGTTCATCGCGATCTCGACCGCCGTCGCCGAACGCATTCGAGAGGTCTACGCGCGCGGCAGCGATGTGGTGTTTCCGCCGGTGGACGTGAACCGATTCTCGCCCGAACGGACCCCCGAGGATTTTTTTCTCGTCGTGTCGCGATTGAATGCGTACAAGCGCATCGATCTCGCGGTCCTCGCGTGTACGGAGCGGGGCCTGCCGCTCGTAGTCGTCGGCGACGGCCCCGATCGCGCGGCGCTCGAGCGCATCGCTGGGCCGACCGTGAAGTTCGTGGGCCGGCTGCCGGATGCCGACGTGACCGCGCTGTTCGAGCGGTGTCGCGCGTTCATTCTTCCCGGGATGGAGGACTTTGGGCTCACGCCGCTGGAGGCGAACGCAGCGGGCCGGCCAGTCGTCGCATTTGGCGCAGGCGGCGCGCTCGATACCGTGCGCGACGGCGTGACCGGCCTGCTCTTTTCCGAGCCGACCCCCGACGCGCTCGGCAATGCGCTCGTCGCCGCGCGAGAGCGACAGTGGGACGCCGCAGCGCTCCGTGCGCATGCGGAATCGTTCGCGGAGGCAGTGTTCGTCGCGCGGTTCACGGAGGCGGTGGCGAACGCCGTCGCGCGGAATGAGACCGGCCTCGATGCGCCGGATGACGTCCGCGATCGCTAGCTGGTCAGGCGGTTCGCCGCGCCCCTATGTCGTCCCCATCTGCGCAGCGATTCTCTTGCTGCCCTTGCCGTGCACCCAGCCGAGCAGTGACTGGAGCGGTCCAATGAGGATGTACGTCATTCCGGACATCTGGGGGGAATTCAAGAGTGCCAGCATGAGCGACAACACGCCGATGCCGAGCATCAGCAAGTTTTCCTGCACGACGCCGCGCGTCTGGTAGATCTCCAGCGCGTTGAGCTCCAGCACCTGCCGCAGTCGGTACGCGTGCAGATACAGCAGCGAAAAGATCGCGTACACACCGGTGAATCCCGCGCTGTAGATGATCATGAGCGTGCGCCAATCCGATGCACCTCTCATCGGTTTGATCACCGCGCCAGCGGCATCGAGCTCGTGGTAGCCCGTGACCGCGTTGACGAATACCGAGAACAGGAACTTCATCGGATAGACGTAGAACGCGACAACGAAGAGCAGCGTGGCGTTGAGCAGAAATGACACGCCGTCGTCCAGCGCGTAGCGCCGAAAGTAGATGTACTGCGCGTGCCAGATCAGGATCAGCATGGCGAAGCAGATGGCGAACGTCACGAAGCCGTGCATCATGTGCACCAGCTCTACGAACTGCTTCGGCGCCTCGAGTGAGACGACCAGCAGCGTGATCGCGAACGCGAAAACGGCATCGCTCAATCCTTCGATGCGCGAGATATCCTTGCCGCGCCAGCGAAAGCCGTGATCGCGGCGCTCGAGGAGCGGACGAAGTTTGTCGTGGGTGTCGCGAAGCATGGCGAGGGCGGGACGTAAGGTGCACTGGGAATCGCGCGCAGAAAGGTGTCGCACGCTGCGCTTCCGCACCACCGTCCGCCCTTGCGCTCAAGGTCGATGAGCCGCTCGAGTCCGCAGCGGCGCGTGGTCGATCGACGTACTGTCACGGAGAAGGAAGGCCGGCGCATACACGGGACGCGGGCAAATTCTTCGCCTCGATGCTGCGTTCACCGGTCCCTGCCGTTTAGCTTCCGCCGATGCCTTTTCCGACGACGAAGTGACACCCACGCGCTGGATCATCACGGCCCTCTCGTTCGCCGCGACGATCGGGGTGTCCATCTACATGATTGCCGGATGGTCGCAGCAGGGAATGTCGCTCGTGCTGCCTCCGCACGCGCATCTCTTCGCGCTCGCGGCGGTCGCGATCGAAGTGCTCGCACGTTCGCTCAAGATTCGCTGGAGCGCGAAGGCTGCCGGCATCGACCTTTCCCTTGGCACAGCGGCGCGCACCTGCCTTGGCGGCGATTTCGCCGCCGCGATCACTCCCGCGCGCAGTGGCGCCGAGCCCGCACGCTTCTTCGTGCTTTCGGAGGCGGGGCTACCGTCGTCGAGCGTACTCGTGATTCTCTACGCCGAGCTGTTCTTCGAGGTGTTTTCGCTCGCGGCGGTCGTGCTCATTCTGGCGCTGCTGTTTCAGAACGCCGGTCCCGTGATGTACACGCTCGTGGGTCTCGTGGGATCGTATGCCGCCGTGATTCTCGGGCTTGGCGCGCTGGCGCTCTTTCTGTCGCGGCGCAACGCAAACGGCCCTCCGCCGCGCTGGGCGCGCCGGCTGCGATTGCACGCGGGACGCTGGCGTACGATTCAGCGATCGCTGCGTAAGCTGCGCAATACGATCGACTCGGTGGAGCGCGTAGACAAGATGCCGGCGGTCGGTGCGTTTCTCGCGTCGGTGGTGCACGTGGGGATTCGGCTCACGGTGCTGCCCGCGTTGGTGCTGACGAGTGTTCCGTCTGTGCCGCTGGCGCCACTCGCACTGTGGCCGATGGGCTTTCTCTACGGCGCGGCGGTGGTGCCGGTTCCCGGCGGCGGTGGCGCAGTGGAAATGGCGTTCCGCGCGACACTCGGCGACGCAATTCCGCCGCAGTTGCTCGCCGCGTCGCTTGTGTGGTGGCGGTTTTATACGTTCTACATCTACATCGCGCTTGGTGCGATCGCGGCGGGGAATACGGTGATGCGGGCGGTGCGGAAGACGGAGGATTACGAGACCGAGGTGGAGGCGGGTGAGCCCGCGTCCATTCCGCGCCGGAGCCAGGGCTCCAGCCCGCAGTTCTAGTCCGAGCCACCACGCGACTACAGGAGCGCCGTCTCCTCGATCCTCACATCCACCGGCAAGCTGTCCGGGAAATACGCATTGTGCACGTACTGCCGCACCATCCGCTGCGTATTGAAGAAACTCCCATTCAGCGAGATCGCCGACCGCATCACCTCGGCATATGCGAACGGCAATCCGTAGAAGAGCGGCAGGATCACACGCTCCAGCTTGACGTAGAGATCCACGGCATCGCGGCTCGGGTCGCCCTCTGGATCCGGGCCGCCGATCGACCACCCCGTCACACCCTCGACGTGCCCCTCCACCCACCAGCCGTCCAGCACACTGAAGCTCGGCACGCCATTGAGTGCGGCCTTCATCCCGCTGGTCCCCGACGCCTCGAGCGGCTTCATTGGATTGTTCAGCCAGAGATCGACCCCCGCCACCATCTTGTGCGCGAGTGACATCTCGTAGTTCTCGAGATACACCACCTTTACGAGGTCGCCCAGCCGCGAGCTCGCCGAGAAGATGCGCCGGATGAGCTCCTTGCCGCCACCGTCGTGCGGATGCGCCTTGCCGCCGAACACGATCTGTATGCGGCCCACACTTCTCGCGATGGCCGTGAGCCGATCGAGGTCTGAAAATATCAGATCCGCGCGCTTGTACGGCGTCGCGCGCCGAGCGAAGCCAATCGTCATCACGCCCGGGTCGAGCACGAGTCCCGTGCGACGTTTGATCTCCTCGAAGAGCACGACTTTGCTCTCGGCATGCGCGTCGCGAATCTCCTGGAGCGGAATGCTCACCGCATAGCGCAGATAGAGATTGTCGCGCCGCCACTCCGGAATGCGTTTGTCGAACAGCGCCGCGAACGCCGGTCCCGTCCACGTCGTCGCGTGGACACCGTTGGTGATGGAATTGATCGGATACTCGGGGAACATTCCCCGCGACACATCGCGATGCCGCATCGCCACACCGTTCACGAACCGCGTGAGGTGCAACGCGAGATGCGTCATGTTCAACATCCCCTCGTGCACGCCACCACAGCCTTCCAGCAGCGCGACGCGTTCATCGCCCAACACGGTGCGGACCATCTCCAGCGGGAACTTGTCGTGACCCGCCGGAACGGGCGTATGCGTCGTGAAGACGCACCGCTGCCGCACCGCCTCGAGATCGGCGTCCTCGAGCTCGAAGTGCTGGCGTCCGTCGAGTTGACGCTCGAGCAGCTCCAGTGTGAGCAGCGCCGAATGTCCTTCGTTGAGGGCGTAGATCACGCCCGCGTCATAGCCGATAGAATGCAGCAGGCCGGCCCCACCCATGCCGAGCACGATCTCCTGGCACAGGCGGTAGTGCTCGTCGCCGCCATACAGCGTGTCCGTGAGCGCGCGGTCCCACTCGCTGTTCTCCGGCAGGTTCGTGTCGAGCATGAACACCGGAACCTCGTGACCACGCACGCCCTTCACGATGTACTTCCACGCCACGACCTGCACGGTGCGGCCTTCGATCGTGACGGTGCTGCGGCCATCTACCCGCTCGAGCTCGGCCTCCGGCGTCCATTCCACCGGGGACTCGGACTGCCACCCGGTCGCATCGAGATGCTGGGCGAAGTAGCCCTTTCGGTGGAGCAGCGTCACCGCCACAAGCGGCACTCCCAGGTCGGCGGCCGAGCGCAGGGTATCACCCGCAAGCACGCCGAGCCCGCCGCTGTAGGTGGGAATCGACTGCTCGAGGCAGATCTCCATCGAGAAGTAGGCAACCGTGGATCGCGTCGTACCAAGCGTCATGACATCCTCGAACTGTATCGCAACACGGGGCCGACGGCCGGTCTCACGGCTGTGCCATGAGACGGCGCCGCTCCCCGAAGCTGAAACGTTGAACGCTGAATTCTACCCTCAAAACGCGCCGGTTCAACTCGCTTCATCGATTTTATCCAAAGTCAGCGGCTCAACACCGCGACCGGAACCACGCCGAACAGTTCTGAGACGGAAAGTCCCCCGCGCGCGCCACCTTGGATGTTCACGCCATGAATCGCGCAACTCCATCCGCGCCCCGCTCCGTTCCCATGGCCCGTATCGATGCGGGTATCTCCCCACACATCGCCCACGGGGATGCCGCCCACCGCACCGGTCAATCGCGCCACGGCCACGATCGCCTCGGAGCTGCCAGCCACACGCCTGAATGCAAAGACACTCTCCGCATGCGCACCGCTCACGTGCAGCGGCGTGTACGTCCCCTGCCCGAATAGCTCCGGCCGCGCGCGACGCAGCGCCAGCAGCTCCCGCAGGACGTACATCTTCAGCGCCGACGCGTCGAACGCATCGCGCCAGCTCTTCAACTGCGCGTCGCGATTCCCCGATAACGCAACCGGCCCCACCTCCTCGAGCACTCGCTCGCGTTCGACCCAGTCCACCGGGCGCCGATTATCCGGGTCGACGAGTGCGGAGAACCAGAGCTCGTCGCCCTGATAGACGTCCGGAACCCCGGGCGCGGTGAGGTGCACGACCAGGCGTCCCAACGCATTCCACATCGCCGGCGGCGCGACCACGCCGACGAACTGATCCAGTTCCCGTAGAAACTCCCGGTTCGCCGACGGCTCGAGCGCACGCGCGAGAAAATCGGTGATCGCCTGCTCGTACTGGGAATCGGGATCGGTCCAGGTGGTATTCACCTTGGCTTCGCGCATCGCCTTCCTGATGTACTCGGCCAACCGCTCACGAAGCAGCGGGAGCCACGTCTCGTCAGTCCGCGCCTTCGCGGTGAGCGGCCAAATGCCGAGCAGCGCCTGATAGATGAAGTCGTCCGTCGTTCGCGTGGGGACGAGTCGCCCGTTCACCAGCGTGTGAAACGCACGATGACGACGGCGCCACAACCGCAGCGATCGCTCCCATGCGTCCGGATTCTCACTGAGTGCATCGATGCGCGCGCGAACGTCAGCGCTGCGCTTGGTGTCGTGCGTGTTCGTCGCATTGAGCGAGCGCGGATGGCGCGTGGCACGCTCGGCCAGGCGCTCGTGCAGCCGCGCCACTGCTCCCACTACCGGCACGGCCGGATCTCCGCCCACCTCGCAGCGCGACGCGAGTGGCGCGTACGCATAAAGCGCCGTATCCTCCACGCCCTTTGCCGCGGCAGGGCCGGTGAGCTGCTGGAGCCTCAGGACGAACGCCAACCGCGACGCCGCGCGCGACGGCTCCGCCGTTCGCCACGCTCCGAGCAGCACATGTTCGAGCGCATCGAGCGACTGCACGTCGACTTCGTTGCCGGCACGCACCGCCGCAAACGCCTCAGTGAGCACCGCGCGGTCGCGAGCGATCGGCTCCGGACATTCGGCATCGATGTAAGTGCGGTACACGGATAGGGCCGCGCTCACCTCCACGATCGCACCGGCGTAGTGAGCGACTGTTCGGTGTGGCCAGCCAGCCTGACGCGCGAGGCCCGCCAGCATTGGCGCGATGCGGCGCACGTCCGCGTTGAGCGCGCTCCGCAGCACCCGACGCTTTGCATTCACGGCGACCTCGCGAAACCCAACGTCTTTGCGCGCGCCGCGGTACTTCGCCTCGATGGTTGCGTACCCGTTCGGATCGATGAATACATCCTCGAGCGCGGTCATGAACTCGTAGCCGGTTGTGCCGTCCACCGGCCAGTTCTCTGGCAGGGTCTCGGACGCGGCGAGAATCTTCTCGACGAAAATCGGAAATCGTGGCTCGGGTGGCCGCGCCGGACGTCGGGCGTCGACGGCGGCGCGCAGCCGCTCGAGATAGCGGCGCGGCTCCAGCAGCCCGTCGATGTGGTCCACGCGCAGTCCATCGACGACGCCGGCGACGACGAACTCCAGCACCGTGCGATGCGTGGCGGTAAAGACGTCCTCGCGCTCCACGCGCAGGCAGATCAGCTCGTTCACGTCGAAGAAGCGGCGGTAGTTCAGATCACGCTGTGCCGAGCGCCAGTATGCGAGCTCGTAGTGCTGCGCGCCGAGCAACGCACGCAAGCGCGCGGCGCCGTTTGCGCCGCGCCCCCAGGCATACAGGCCTTCGCGCGCCGACGGATCTCGCATCGCAAGTTCCAGCTCGGGCGGGAGGGTCGCGGGATCCACCGGGAGATGATGATCGAAGTAGCGCACGCGCACGCCCAGGTCGCTCGCGTCGAGCGTGATCTCGCTGCGCGCCATCACGTTTTCGAGCGTGTCACCCAGGATCGGAACGAGCACCTTGCCCGAAAGTCGCTTGGCGGCCGCGCGCCAATTGACGTCGAACCAATCGGCGTACCGCGAGCGATGCCCGTGCGCGAGCACGTCGTCCCAATAGGGATTGTCCGGCCCGATGCCCATGTGATTGGGCACGATGTCGAGCACGATCCCCATGTCATGCTGATGCGCGGCGTCGGCGAGCGCGATCAGGGCTTCGTCGCCGCCGAGCGCTGCGCTGACCTGCGTGGGATCGGTGACGTCGTATCCGTGCGTGCTGCCCTTTCGTGCAGCGAGCACCGGGGAGAGGTACAGGTGCGAGACGCCAAGTGCGCGCAGATAGGGAATGCGGGCGTGGGCGTCATGCAAGGTGAACGCCGCGTTGAGTTGGAGACGATACGTCGCGTTCAAAGTCGAAAGCCCTAGAGGGATTTGTAGCTACCGAGCGCCTCGGTCGTTCGCGACGATGCAAACAACGTCTCCAGAGAATCCCTCATCCGGCGCGACCAGCTCGGATAGCGATCCTGCCACACGCCCGGGATGTTCACCGGCGTCGCTTCATGCGCCAGATCGTCGAGCGACAAGCCCACCAGCGCCGACGGCGTCCGCCGAATGAACGCGTGGACAGCATGGATCAGCGCATCCGACGTCAGGTGATGATACGCGTCCTCGGGCAGCAGCCCCGCTGCGATCAGTGACGCGATCAGCGCGCTCCGCTCGGTCTGGCGCATCGCTCGCATCGCCGCGGTGGCTCCTGGGTCGGTGAGATCACCCACCTCGCTGCGCAACATGATGTCGCGTTCCTCCAACCAACCCACCAGCGGCGGAAGATCGTGCGTGTTCACGGTCGCGAGCGCCATGCGCGGGTAGTCCTGCGCTTCGCGAAAACGGCCAGTGTGAAAGTCGCGCTCGAACACCAGCACCTTCGAGCTCAGCACGCCCCATTTTGCCAACACTTTCGGCACCTCTGGCGGCACGGTGCCCAGATCCTCGCCCACCACGAGCGCGTTGTGTCGCACGCTCTCGAGCGCGAGAATCCCGAACAGCTCTTCGCTGAACGAGCGCACGTATGCACCTTCGCGCGCGCTGTGCCCGAGCGGCACCCAGAACATGCGGAACAGGCCGAGCGCGTGATCGATGCGCAGTGCGCCGGTGTGCCGGAAGCCCGCACGCAGCAGCCGGATCCAATAGTCGTATCCGCTCGCCCGCAGCACGTGCGGGTTGATCGCGGGCAACCCCCAGTTCTGTCCCTCGTCCGAGTACATGTCCGGCGGCGCACCGACGGTCGCGCCGTGCACGAAGAGTTCGGGATGTCCCCACACGTCGCTCCCCGATGCTGCCGATCCGACGGCGAGATCCTGGTACATCCCGAGCGCGAGGCCGGCCTTCGCGGCATCCGACTCCGCACAGCCGAGCTGGCGGTCGATCTCGAACTGAAGCCAGCGGTGATAGTCCACGCGCTCCGCGCGCTGGTCACGCCGCTCGGCGACGGCTTCGCTCTCGGCGTTTCGGAGCTCGAGGGGCCAATGGCGCGCGTCGGGGCCTTCGGCTTCCGCGATCGCCATGAACGTTGCGTACTGCGTGAGCTCCGGATCCTGGCGTTTCACGAACTGCGCATAGTCGTGGGCGCGCGGCGAGCCATGCTGCACCTCGAGTTCCACGAACGTTCGGTGCAGCGAGACCAGGACCGGCTCGCGCAGCCGCATCAGCCGCTCGTAGTCCAGCATGTCCGCGCAGCGCAGCGCTGCGAGCTCGTCCTGAAATGCCAATGCGTCGCTGAGCTCACGGGCATTCGCATCGTGACGCCACTCCGGCACGTCGTCGACGCGCAGGTAGAGTGGATTGCGAAAGAGACGCGTGATGGGACTGTAGGGGCTGACGTCGTATCCCGCATTGCGCAGCGCATGCATTGGGCTCATTCCCACGAAGTCTCCTCCGTGCTGCCCCACCCACTCGGCGATGGTCGTCATGTCGCCGATGTCGCCCGCGCCCCAATTCGACGCGCTGCGCACGGTGTAGAGATTGGTGGTGATGCCGAAGCCGCGCCGGCCGCGCAGCCGCGCTTCCGGCGGCGTGCAGTGCGTGGGCACGACGATGAGACGCTGCCGCCCGCTGCGCTCGATGCCGTCGGACTGGAATCCAACGCGAAGGTCGTGATAGCCCAGTGGCGGTCTCACGGGCAGCGCGAGCGTCTCGATGCGCGCCGGCCCTCCGTGCGTCGTCCCATACCAACTGCGCTCGCCTCCCTCCTCCGTGGTCAGCGTGAGCGACCATTGCACATGCTCGGCGGACGTCGAGGGAATTCGCACTCGGACGCGTTGGAGCGAGCGACTGCGCTGTCGCACCACGCGCACTGGCGCGATCAGTTGTCGGAGTCGCGCTCGGCGCACCCTGCGCAGCGTCTTCGCGGTGTCCGCTTCGGTGCCGACGCGGTAGCCCATCGCCGTGAGGAGACGCTCCCGCGTGAGGTCGGACGTGTAGCGAACTTCTCCCCCGGTTTGATCGAGGTACGACTCCACGATGCCGAGGTGCGCGGCCAGCCGGCGGAGGAGTGGACGCTCGGACGTGTGCATCCTAGAGGCCGTTCGGGACCAGACGCGCCGGAACCAATACCGTTGCCGACAGCGGAGGAAGCGCGAGCTCCACCGAATAGCGCCGGCCGTGATACGGAATGTCGTCGGCCGGGATCGACTCGGCGCCGCCGTATCCGCTTCCACCCCAGGCACGTGCATCGCTCGACAATGCGCAGCGATAATCGCCCGACTCCGGCACGCCAATGCGGTATCGCGGCTGCGGGTTGGGGGTGAGGTTCAGCACCACGACCGCGTGCCCATCGTTGCCGCGGCGGAGATACGAGAGAATCGAGTTCGCGCGATCGCCGACGTCGATCCACTCGAAGCCGCGCGGCTCGCAGTCGAGCTCCCACAGCGCCGGAATCTTCTGGTACAGCGCACCAAGGCGCGCCATGTATGACATGAACGCCGCGCGATCCGGCTCGTGCAGCAGGTGCCAGGGCAGCGATTGCTCGTGGTTCCACTCCTCCGGCGGTGCAAGCTCGCTCCCCATGAAGAGCAGCTGCTTGCCGGGGCGCGTTATGTGATACGCGAACAGC
>JANMAY010000175.1:0-36835 GCA_031360095.1 Gemmatimonadaceae bacterium | reverse complement strand
GATCGCTGGGCAACACGGCCGGCGCGAACGTGAATACAAGCCAGAAACGCCGCATCAGGCCACACTCCGCCGCTCGCGCCCAAGTCCGAGTCGGCGCGCAATGTGCCCGAGCGACGCGTCGAGCAGCGCGCGGTGTCCCGGTCCGTGGATCCAGCTGCTCGCGCCACTCGGGTGTGGTAGCGCGATCACGTTCGACGTCCCTCCTTCGTGCTCCACCTCGTGCTCCCTTCCGATCACGCGATCGAGCGGCCGGGCGCCGAGAAAGCGATCGATCGCCAGTCGCCCTACGGGAATGATGAGCGCAGGACGGATGATGCGCAGCTCGCTCGCCAGCCACTCGCTGCACGCGTTGCGCTCGGTAGGGGACGGCACGCGATCGCCGCGACCGCTCGCGTGCGGACCGGGATAGCAGCGCGTGATGGCCGCGATGTAAAGCCATGAGCGCGCAGTCGATTCATCGAGGCCGATCGCAGCGAACCACCTGAACAGCGTACGCCCCGCTCGGCCGGCGAACGGTTGGCCGCCGCTCATCTCCACCTGTCCCGGTGCCTGGCCGACGAGCATTGCACGCGGAGCGCGAGCCAGGGACACGATGGGAGACGCGCCCGCAAAGCTGCTGCACCGCCGGCAGCCCGACAGGCGATCGCAGTGCGCGGCGAGATCTTGTTCGAGCGTGCCCGGCGGTCGGGACGGTGCGCGGCGAGACATGCCGACGTTACCCCGCCGCGGAACGCGGGTGCCAATCGGCGACGAAGCGATACGGCGCGCGAACCACCCCTCGGTCCGTGATGATCGCCGTGATCAGGTCGGCGGGGGTCACGTCGAAAGCGGGGTTGTAAATGCGAACGCCTGCCGGCACCGTCTGCGCCCCGAACGCGGCGCCCAGCTCCTCACCAGAACGCTCCTCGATCTCGATGTTCGCGCCCGTTGCCGTGTGTGGATCAACGGTGGACCAGGGGGCGGCTACATAGAACGGGACTCCATGGTGGCGCGCCGCGAGCGCGAGCGGATAGGTGCCGACCTTGTTCGCCACGTCTCCGTTCGCGGCGATGCGATCGGCACCGACGATCACGAGATCGACCGCTCCGTCTCGCAGGAGCGATGCTGCCATGCTATCGGCGAGCACCGTCACCGGAATGCCGGCCGCGGCAAGCTCCCACGCGGTGAGCCGGCTTCCCTGCAGCAGCGGTCTCGTCTCGTCGGCGTACACGTGCACCGCGCGTCCCTGCCGAGCAGCGAGATACACCGGTGCCAGCGCGGTTCCGATGCCCCCGGTCGCAAGCGCTCCCGCATTGCAGTGCGTGAGTACGCGTGGCGCCGCGGGGAAGAGCGCGAGCGCGTGCTCGCCGATGCGCTCGCACATGGTACGGTCCTCGTCCAGAATCCGCGTGGCCTCGGCGCGAAGGGCGGCGTGAACCGCGGGCGCGTCACCGTGCGTTGCCCTCGCCGTGCGTGTCATCCGCGCCATGGCCCACGGCAGATTGACGGCGGTGGGACGCACCGCGGCGATGCGAGTGCTCACCGAGTCGACCGCGTCGAGCATCGCGGCTCGGCCATTCGGCGACGCCGACTCGAGCGCGACGACGAGGCCCATCGCGCCCGCGATCCCGATTGCCGGTGCGCCGCGCACGGCAAGCGTGGCGATCGCGTCGCACACGTCGTCGGCGCTCCGCAGCTCCAAGCGAACGAGCTCGGACGGGAGGCGTCGCTGATCGATGATGTCTACCGCGGCGCCGTCCGCAGACCAGCGCACCGCCTCCACCACTTGCATACTGGAAAGTTAGTTCTCCGCCAGGCAACTTGCGTGATGCATCGACACCGCCGCGTGACCCTCCGCATTCTGTTCGCTGCGCTGACCGCGCTCGTTCCGCTCCGCGCCGCAGCGCAGGCTCCCGACCTCGCCGCGCCGCTGCCAACCGACACCAGCGTCCACACGGGTCAACTGGCGAATGGAGTGCGCTATCTCATCCGTCGAAACGTCAAGCCGGAAAAGCGCGCCGAACTTCGGCTCGTCATCAATGCGGGCTCGATACTCGAGGACAGTGCGCAGCGCGGTCTCGCGCACTTCGTGGAACACATGGCGTTCAATGGGACGAGGCGCTTTCCGAAGGGCGACATCGTGAACTTCCTCGAGGGCGCCGGCATGCGGTTCGGCGCGGACCTCAACGCCTACACGTCGTTCGACGAGACGGTGTACACGCTGCAGATCCCCACGGATTCGGCACGCCTCATGGCGACGGCGCTCGATGTCCTCGAAGACTGGGCCCACGGCATCTCCTTCGATGCGCCCGAGCTGAAGAAGGAGCGTGGCGTCGTCGTCGAGGAATGGCGTACCGGCCGCAGCGCTTCGACGCGCGTGCAGAACAAGCAGCTCCCGGTCATGCTGCGCGGATCCAAGTACGCGGTGCGGCTGCCAATCGGGGACAAAGACCTGCTGGAGCACTTTCCCGACAGTCTGGCCAGCGCCTTCTATCGCGATTGGTACCGACCGGATCTCATGACCGTGGTTGCCGTCGGTGATTTCGACGTACGCCAGATGGAATCCGCGATCCGGGAGCGCTTCGCGCGCGTGCCGGCGCGCACCAACCCGCGCCCGCGCGACTACGCCCAGGTCCCCGATCACGACGAGACGCTCGTGTCGATCGAGACGGACAGGGAGTATCCCAGCTCGACGGTCGCACTGCTCTGGCTCCGCCAACGGGACAGCACGCGCACGGTTGGCGATCTCCGTCGCCGCCTCGTCGCCGGGTTTTACGACGGCATGGTGAGCGCGCGCTTCAGTGAGCTCACGCAACGGCCCGACGCGCCCTTCGTGTTTGCGGGGTCGGGACGTGGATCGTTCGTGCGAACGAAGGACGTCTACCAGCTCTACGCCGGTGTGAAGGAGAGCGGGTTCGAAAAAGCCGCCGAAGCGCTGCTCGTGGAGGCGGAGCGCATCGCGCGGTTCGGATTCACGCAGACTGAGCTGGACCGGCGTCGAACGAATTATCTCCGGAGTCTCGAACAGGCGTACGCGGAGCGCGACAAGACCAGCTCGTCCGTGTTCGTCGACGAATACGTGTCGAGCGCGCTCACGGGCGAGCCCATTCTTTCGATCGAGCAGGATCAGGCGCTCGCGAAGGCGCTGCTGCCCGGCATCACGCTCGCGGAGGTCAATGCACTCGCGCGGAGCTCGTTCACAGAGCAGAACCGCGTCATCGTTGTCGCGGCCCCAGACAGGCCGGAGATCAAAGTGCCGACCTCGGCCGAGATGCTCGCCGTGTTCGCGCGCGCGAAGGCGGTGCAAGTCACCGCATTCGTCGACTCCACCTCGAACGCGCCGCTCATCGCCACCGAGCCGACACGCGGCACCATCGTGTCGGAGCGGACGCTGCCCGGCACCGACATTCTGGAGTGGCGTCTTTCGAACGGCGCGCGACTCCTGCTGAAGCCAACGGACTTCAAGGCCGACGAAGTGTTGTTCGCCGGCCAAAGTCCTGGTGGGACGTCCCTCCTCCCCGACAAGGACGTGCTGGACGCGCAACTGAGCGCGGTCGTTGCCGGTGTCAGCGGCGTGGGCGAGCTGAATCAAATCACACTCGGCAAGCGCCTGACCGGCAAGCGTGCGCAGGTGTCGACCTCGATTGGAGACTTCAAGGAGACAATTCGTGGCGCGGCCTCGTCGCGCGATCTCGAGACGATGTTTGAACTGGCTTGGCTGCGACTGACGCATCCGCGTGCCGATTCCATCGCGGTGGAAGCGTTCAAGAGCCGCATGCGCACGTCGATGCTCAACGCGCGCAACTCGCCGGAGTCGGCGTTCCAGGACACCATCGCGGTGACCATGTCACAGCATCATCCGCGGGAGCGCATCTTCACGCCGGAGATGCTCGACTCGGTGAGCACGCGGCGCGCGTTCGACATCTATCGCGACCGGTTCGCCGACGCGGGACATTTCACCTTTGCGTTGGTGGGAAGCTTTCGGCCCGACTCCGTGCGACCGCTTGTCGAGCGCTATCTCGCCTCACTTCCGTCACTACGCCGCAACGAGAAACCGCGCGATCTGGGCATTCGACCGCCGTCCGGAGTCATCGAGCGAACAGTGCGCAAAGGCGTGGAGCCGAAGGCGGAAACGATCCTCATGTTCACGGGCACGTGTGCCTACAGCTACGAGAACCGCGTCGTGCTGGGAGCGCTGCGCGACCTGCTCGACATCCGCCTGCGTGAAGCACTGCGAGAAGACAAGGGCGGCACCTACGGCGTGAATGTCGGTGCCCGGTGCAGCCACATCCCGCGCGCGCGCTACGAGATCACGGTGTCGTTCGGAAGCGCGCCCGAACGAGCCAACGAGCTGGTGGAAGCGGCGTTCGCCGTGATCGACAGCATCAAGGGCGGCGCGATCAGCGACTCCAATCTCACCAAGATCAAGGAGATCCCCATTCGATCGCACGAAACGGCGCTGAAGCAAAATGGATCGTGGCTCGGTGCGATTCTCGACGCCGACGAAGACGGCCGCAGTCCGCGGGATTTTCTCCGTTTACCCGGTCTCGTCAAAGCCGTCACTCGGCAGAAGCTGCGCGATGCCGCACGCGAGTATCTGAAACGCGATCGCTATGCGCGATTCACGCTGCTGCCCGAGGAGAAGGCCAAATAAATCCTCACGGCCCACCTCGCCGCTGTTTGGCGGCGAGCATCGCGCGATGTGCCGTGAGCAACGTGTCGGTCGGATCGCGTCTGAGGCCCAGCGCGTAGAGCGAGTCGGCCGCCAGGGGATTGTGCAGCGCTTCCTGCGCGACCCCAGCGAACAGCGCCGCCGTCGGGCCCGCCTCCGAGTGCAGCAGGGGCGCTGCGGCGCGCACCACCGCCGCCGGCCCCGCCGAACGCCCGACCGCGTCGAGATACAGGCCGACGACCGCGCGCTCGCTCCGCGCATCAGGATCGCGGAGCAGCGGAGCCATCACGCGAGCCGACGCCGCGAATCGTCCGGTACCGTACAACAGCTGCGCGTACTCAAATCGGATTTGCCGGTCCGCCGGGGCCATCGTCATGGCCCGCGTCAGCAGCGCGAGCGCCCGCGTCGTGTCGCCGCGCGCACGCGCATCCATGCCGAGCAGCTTGTAGCCGAGGTGCTCGTCCGGGTAGGTGTCGACGAGTCTCGTCCAAAGCGCGCGATGACTCGTCCACGCGACGGAATAATTCGTGGCGACGATGACGGATCGCGCGATTACGAGCATCGCCACGCCGATGGCGACGCGCCGCGCCCAGGGCGCCGACCGATCGATCGCCCACGCGACGCCGAGCGCAACGCCAACCGTTGCACCCATGAGCGTACGATCGGAAAGAATCTGCCCGGTGGCGGTCAGCAGATTCGACGCCGGGACGTAGGTGAGTGCGATCCACCCGAGGGTAACGATTGGCCGGCGGTCGCCTCGCCGAGCGAGGTCCATCGCCAACACGATGATCGCCGCCACGACGATGATCGCCATCAGCGCCAGTCCGAGGCGGGGCGAAGGAAACGTCGACGGGCCGTAGTAGGGGGCGAGCGACGTGGGCCACGCGAGCATGCCTACGATGCGCGGCCACAGCGAGAGCATCGCGGTCACCCGTTCCGATCCCGACATCCCGCCGAGTCCCTGCGCGGCGATCGACGTCCGCGCAATGGGCGCGCCGAGCACCACGATCCGTGCGAGCAATGCGGCCGCGAGGCAGCAGCCCGACGCGGCCCACACGCGGAGGTTCGAGCGCATGAACACCGCACCCGACGGCGACGGCTCCCCTGATCGCCGCCAGCCCCACACGGTCAGCGCAGCAATCGGCAGCGCCAGCAAGCCGGATTCCTTCGCCAGCAGCGCTGCCGCAGCGAGTGCTCCCACCGCCGCGGCACGCAGCCAACCGCGGCGCATGTCCTGAGGTCTTGGCTCGGTGCCGGCAAGAATGCCGACCAGTCCGATGATGCACAACACCACGACGAGCTCTGAGCTGTTCGCGGCGCTCGCAATCGCTTCCACGTGCAGCGGGTGCACGGCGAACCATACTGCAGCGATCAGTGCCGCTGTTCCGCCCGCTGCGCGTCGAAGCAGCCACCACACCGCGACCGCCGTGAGCGCACTGAGCGCGATCGCATAGACGTGAAACCAGAACGCGGCGCCGCCGGTCGCGTTCCATACACCGGCGAGCAGCGCGATCTGAAGCGGACGATACAGCCCGAGGCGATCGGCTCCCTCGGGCGGCCAGTAGGGGAGCGACCACACATGCCACAGCGCACTCCAGCCGCGCAGCAGCACGTTGTCACGGATGATCGTGGTGTCGTCGTAAATGAATGGTGCGCGCAGCGTCGGCAGAAAGGGCGCGACGGCGGCGAGCATCACGAGGATCGGGGCGCCTAGGTTCCGCCGGCGCTGCGAGAACGGAGTCACGGCGCGAAGCTAGTGGCCCGCTGCCGCGACAGCTACGTCAGCTCCGTGCGCGTGCGCGACGGCGGCGCTCCGGAAAGTGGGCGTCGAGAAAACGGATCAGCGCTCGCTCCTCCGGTGAATGGGCGTATGCGTCCGCACGAGGCGCGTGCTTGGGGGGCAGCGCGATGACCTCGCCGTCATCGAGGTATTTCGCGACGACCAACGGATGCACGTAGGAGGCCCGGCAGATCGTCGGAGTATTGCCCAGCTCTGCCGCGACGAGCCGCATCGCCGTCGCGACGTTGCGCTTCGCTTCAGTCGGCGTATCGGCAGGCCCGAGCTCCGCCAATACCGTTGCGGCTCGCAGCGTGCCACCCCACGTGCGGAAGTCCTTTGCGCTGAAGGGGACGTCGAGTGTCTCCTGCAGATACGCGTTCACGTCGCGCGCGGTGAGGTCGCGCCAGCGCGTCCCCTCCTGATAGCGAAACAGCCGAGTCCCGGGAGTGCCGAGATGTCGGCGCACCAGTTTCGCGAGCTCGCGATTGGCGACGACCTGCCGCTGCCGAATCGACTGCTTGCCGGAATACGTGAAGACGGCGCGGCCATGCTCCATCTGCACATGCCGCTTCCGCAGCGTCGCGATCCCGAAGGTTTTGTTTTCCGTTGCGTACCGCTCGCTTCCAATGCGAAACAGACTCTCGCTGATCAACCGCACCACCGCGGCCGCGGCCGCTCGCCGCGACGGCGAGCGCGACGCCGCGTGCGCGCGAACGCGTTTACGCAAGGTTGGAAGCTCTTTCGCGAGCTCACGGACGCGGTAGTATTTGCGCAGCTGCCCACGCGCGACGGCACGCGCGTGGTATCGGTACTGCTTCCGCTCCTTCGCATCGAGACCCCACGCCTGGACTTCGGCGCCGGCACTCGCCGCGATGTGGACGCTCGTCCACGCCGGCGGGATCACGAGCGCGCGGATGCGGGCCAGCGTCCGCTCGTCGCGCACGGCTCGTCCATCAGTTCGCAGGTAGCGGAAGCTGCGCTTCGCGCCAACACGTTGGATCCATTCGGCCATAGTCAGTCTCGCCGCGAGGCAAATTGCGGTCCGTGCATGTAGATTTTGCTCATGGCTTACGAGCTCCTCACCTTCGACGTCGCGGACCGGATCGCCACGATCACGGTGAACCGCCCCGACAAGTTGAACGCGTTGAACGATGCGGTGATCGCCGAGTTGCGCATCGCGACGGCAGAAGCGCGGCGGCGGCCCGACGTCGGTGCAATACTATTGACCGGAGCCGGGCGCGCCTTCATCGCGGGTGCGGACATTGGCGAGCTGGCCGACCAGACCCCAGCCGAAGGAAAGGCGCGTGCCATCCGCGGACAGCAGGTGTTTCGCCGATTCGAGACGTCCCCCAAGCCGACGCTCGCCGCGATCAACGGCTTCGCGCTCGGCGGAGGCTGCGAGCTCGCGATGGCGTGTCACGTCCGCATTGCGTCCGACGCAGCGAAATTCGGGCAGCCGGAGGTCAAGCTTGGCATTGTGCCTGGATACGGCGGGACACAGCGTCTTGCGCGGCTGGTCGGCAAGGGCCGCGCCCTGCAATTGCTCCTCACTGGCGAGATGATCGACGCCGCCGAAGCGTTTCGCATTGGCCTGGTGAACCGGGTGGTGCCCGCCGGCGAGCTGATGGACGCCTCTCGCGCCATGCTTACGACGATGCTTGCACACGGGCCACTCGCACTCGGCCACTGCATCGAGGCCGTCGACCGCGGGCTCGACATGTCCATTGAAGATGGTCTCGCACTCGAGGCGGCGTATTTCGGCCTGCTCTCGGGCACCGCGGACAAGGCCGAAGGTATGCGCGCATTTCTCGAAAAGCGTCCGCCCAAGTTCACCGGCACGTGATGGTGGGCGGGGACCACCGGCGCGTCGTGCTGCGCTCGCTCGCGCTCCGCGACTATCGCAACCTCGTCCGGCTCGACCTCACCTTCCCGCCCAGCGGCGTTGTGGTGATCGGCGAGAATGGTCAGGGCAAGTCCAATCTCCTCGAGGCGATCTACTACCTGCACCTGCTGCGGTCCGTGCGCGGCGCACGCGACGCGGACGTCGTGCAGTTTGGCGCACCCGGATTTCACATTGCCGCACGCGCCGAGGGCGGCGGGCACCGTGAGGTCACTGCGGGCTTCGAGCGCATCGGCAAGCGCAAGCGCGTGAAGCTCGGCGGTGTGGAGCCGCAGCGGCTGAGCGACGCACTGGGCGCGCTGCCGTGCGTCCTGTTCTCCCCCGCCGACGTGGAGCTCGTCTCGGGGGCGCCAAGTGCACGGCGTCGCTATCTGGACATCCTGCTCGCGCTGTCATCGCGACCGTATCTCACGGCGCTGCAGCGCTACCGGCATGCCCTCGCCCAGCGCAACGCTGCGTTGCGCGAGCTCGCGCGACATGACGGCGGCGCCCATGACCGCGTTGCCGTGTGGGAGGCGCCGCTTGCCGAGCATGGCGCGGTGCTCTGGTGCGAGCGGGTGGCGTGGGCCGCGAATGCGGCGCCGCGCTTCGCCGATGCATGCGCACGGATTGGGGAGCGCGCACCGGTGGCGATGCGATACCTGACGAGCCTCGATCCGGCCACACATGATGTGCGCGCCGTGAGTGCCGCGCTCGCGCACGGACTCGCGCAGCGTCGCGCGCTGGACGTGCGCCGCGGCATCACACACACGGGCCCGCATCGCGATGACCTCACCCTCACGCTCGATGGGCGCGAGATGCGCGCGTTCGGCTCGGCGGGTCAACAGCGGACGGCAGCGATCGCGCTGCGGTTACTCGAGAGCGAGACACTGCGCGAACGGCTTGGCATGACACCTCTTCTCCTGCTGGACGATCCGTTCGCGGAACTCGATGCGCGGCGCTCGGCGAGCATTCTCGAGTTGCTGGCGAAGGATGGGATGGGCCAGACGATGCTGACCGTCCCGCGCGAGAGTGACATTCCGCCTGCGTTGACCCAGCTGCAGCGATGGAGCATCGCGGGCGGAGTGGTCGACGCTGGTGCGCACGCACATGCCGGAGCAGCGTGAGCCCCGCGAGGAAAAAGCCGGAGGTGTTGGGGGATGTGTTGTCGGGCGTGCTGAAGAGCGCGGGGATTGCCGCGCGTGTGGAGCAGGCGGGAATCATTCCCGAGTGGAGTGCACTCGTCGGTCCGCAGATCGCCAAGGTGACGGAACCCAATTCAATTGCGGCGGACGGAACGCTGTTCGTGCACGTGACGACCAATGCGTGGATGATGGAGCTGTCGCTGATGGAGCCCGAGTTGCTGCGCGCGCTCAACGCGAAGGCAGGGCGTGCACCGGTCACGAAGATTCGCTGGCTGCTGAAGCGGCGGTGAGCAATGAGGCGGGTCCGTTTTGCTGTGCGCTAAGTGCTTTGGTGACACTGTGTTATAACCGCTCGAAAGGGTTGCTATTTACCCTCCCGACGGTTACAATTCGCAGTCTACCTCGAGACCTGGAATTCGGTCTCTATTCGGGGTGACTTTTCCCGCGAATTTCCGAGTGAATTGATGACCAAAACGACCGACACTCCCGCGCCGAACGAGTACGGCGCAGGCCAGATCACTGTGCTCAAAGGCCTGGAGGCCGTACGCAAGCGCCCCGGCATGTACATCGGCTCCACGTCGGAGCGTGGACTGCATCACCTCGTGTACGAGGTGGTCGACAACTCGATCGATGAAGCACTTGCCGGCTTTGCCGACAGGGTCAGCGTCATCATTCACGCGGACAACTCCATCACGGTCGAGGACAACGGACGCGGCATTCCCGTCGACATCCATCCGATCGAGAAGATTCCAGGGGTCGAGCTCGCGATGACCGTGCTGCACGCCGGCGGCAAGTTCGACAAGGACACCTACAAAGTGTCGGGTGGACTGCATGGCGTCGGCGTGTCGGTCGTCAACGCGCTGTCCGAGCACCTCAAGGTGTGGGTCAAGCGCGACGGCAAAGAGCACTACATGGACTTCGTGCGCGGGGACACGCAGACGAAGCTCATGGTGCTCAGCGAAACGCCCAAGAAGGTCACGGGCACCAAGGTCTGGTTCAAGCCGGACTCCACGATCTTCACTGAGCTCGTGTACAACTACGGGACGCTGGCATCGCGGCTGCGCGAGCTGTCGTTTCTCAACAAGGGCGTCACGATCACGCTGCGCGACGAGCGCGTGGGCGAGGAGAAAGAGGAGACCTTCCTCGCGAAGAACGGACTGCGCGAGTTCGTGCAGCACCTCAATCTCAATCGCAAGGCGCTACATCAGGAAGTCATCTATCTCGAGACGACGAAGGACGACGTCGGCATCGAGATCGCCATGCAGTACAACGACGCGTATCAGGACAGCGTCTTCTCCTTCGTGAACAACATCAACACGCACGAGGGCGGCACACACCTCACCGGCTTCAAGAGCGCGCTAACGCGCGTCATCAACCAGTACATCCAGAAGTCTTCGCTTTCCAAGAAGGATAAGGAGACTGTCCTGTCGGGAGATGATGTGCGAGAAGGCCTCACCGCCGTGCTGTCGGTGAAGGTGCACGAGCCGCAGTTCGAGGGACAGACAAAGACAAAGCTCGGCAACTCGGAGGTCGAGTCCGCGGTGAAGACGTGCGTCAACGAGTGGCTCGCGGCGTACCTCGAGGAGCATCCGCGCACGGCCAATATCGTCATCGACAAGGCGATGTCCGCGGCGCGGGCGAGAGAAGCGGCACGCAAGGCGCGCGACCTCACGCGTCGCAAGAGCGCGCTCGACGTCGGCAACCTGCCGGGCAAGCTCGCGGATTGTTCGCTCACCGATCCGGCGCTGTGCGAGATCTACCTCGTGGAGGGCGACTCGGCCGGTGGCTCTGCCAAACAGGGACGCAAGCGCGAGTTCCAGGCCATTCTGCCGCTGCGCGGCAAGATCATCAACGTCGAGAAGGCGCGCATCGACAAGGTGCTGTCCAACGAAGAAATCCGTACGATCATCACCGCACTCGGCACAGGCATCAAGGACGAGTTCGCTATCGACAAGGCGCGCTACCACAAGGTCATCATCATGACCGACGCCGACGTGGACGGCGCGCACATTCGGACGCTGTTGCTCACGTTTTTCTATCGGCAGATGCCGGAGCTCATCGAAGCGGGCTACGTCTACATCGCCCAGCCCCCGCTCTTTCGTGTTGCCAAGGGCAAGGAGGCGTACTACGCCTTCGACCTCAAGGAGCGCGACGAGATCGCCAAACGGCTGTCGCCCGACGGCAGGACCGGGCTCAACGTGCAGCGCTACAAGGGCCTCGGTGAGATGAACGCGGATCAGCTCTTCGACACCACGATGGATCCGAACACGCGCACGCTGCTCAAGGTGAACGTGGATGATGCCGTCATGACGGACGAAGCATTTCGCACGCTGATGGGCGATGAAGTGGAGCCGAGGCGGTTGTTCATCGAAGCGAATGCGAAGTTCGCGTCCAATCTGGATATCTGAGGCGCGCATTGGGCCGTCGGCCCTCGCTGTTCGGCGCGCATTGGCGCCTTCGGCGCCTTGCTTTTCAGCGCGCTTCGGCGCTTCGCGCCTCGTTTTTCGGCGAAAACTTGAGCAGGTGACCGAAAAGCGAGCGGCGTAGCCGCGAAGCGCGCCCTATGGCGTGAGCGGCGTCTTCGGCTCCAACCGCACAATCCACAAGCCGTTGAACATATCGTTCACGTACGCGAGCCCGTCCTTCTTGTTCACCACCACGCCCCACGTCATCGCCGTATTCTGCACTCGGCCCGTCATGTCCGCCGTGTTGAGGTGCGCCATCTCTCGTCCCTGCGCACGCAAATCGCCGCGCAGCTCGCCCGACACGTCGAACGCGCGGAAGCCGCCATTGTAGGCGCCCATGTACAGCGTGTCGCCGGCGACCCAGACGTTGTGTACTCCGCCAAACTCTGGCTCGTACCAGGCCACCGAGCGAGGATGCTCGATGTTCGAGACGTCGATCACCTGAAGCCGTCCGTACGCCCGTCCCGCGGATGCGTCCTTAGCGCCGCGCACCCCGCTGGCGGGAAACACTTCATCCGCGATGAAGACGTAATTCTTGTGGCGCCACGCCGTGTGCGTGCCGCGAATGAAACCGGGACCGCCGGTGCTCTCGACGTCCTTGTACAGCGCGTTGAGATCGTACTTGTACTGCGATACCAGCTTGGGGCTCGACGGCGTGCCGCCCTTGATGCCGTTGCCCACGTCGAGAATGACGAGATTGTCGTTCCACCACGACGCGTACAACAGCCCGTCCTGGACGTCGATGTCGTGCAGCGAAATCCCGACGCTCACATCACGCGGCTTCCAGCGTGAGACCTCGCGCGGCTTGTACGGATCGTCGATGTTGAGGATGTGCAGCGCGCCGGTGCCGTCGTTCGTGAGAAACGCGTGCGTGCCGTGCTTCGGATCCTTGTAGATGAACGACGAATGCACGCCGGACGTCAGGTCCGTCGTGTATTCGGAGATCACCTTCGGATGCAGTGGATCCTCGAGTGACGCGAACACGACGCCATTCTTGCGATCGGCCGCGCCCTCACGCGTAAAGACGAGGAACTTTCCGTCGGGCGTGGTCATGATGTCGTTCACGCGGCGCGTGTTCGCGACGATGGAATCGGTGACGGTGGGATTCGCCGGATTGGAAATGTCGATCGCGTACATCCGGTCGCCGCCACCGCCGGTACCGAGGTAGGCGACGTTACCGTTGGGGTGAATCCAGACTTCTTCCGTCGTGAACAGCTCGCGTGGCAGGCGCCCGACCACGCGCAATGGCCGCCGCACGTCGCGTTTCGTGAGCGTGACCGGCACCTCCGCACTGCGACCGCCGTAGCTCGCGGTCACGAGATACTGGCCTGCCTCGTATCCGACAAATGCGCCGTCCGCGTCGATTTCTCCACGACCTGGCGAGACGCTCCACGAGGGCGTGAGCCCGGCGATCGGCGCTCCCGTCGCGTTCTTCGGCGTCACCTTGATGCGCACGACGTCACCCGTCCGTGCATCGACCGCCGAGGGCGACACGTCGATCGTGGCAATTGTGTTCGGTACGACCTCGACGTTCGCGCCCCCGCTCGCCTGCCCCGCTCCTGCTGTAATCCGCACTCGCCCGGGTGCGAGTGCGGTGACGACCCCCGCTGCATCCACCTTCGCGAGCGTCGGCGTCGCACTGCGCCACGTCAGTCGGTCGTCTCGCTGATCGTTCTGAGCGCTGTAGGTCGTGGCAGTGAGTCGCACTCGCTGGCCGACGACCAGCTTGGCGGTCGCGGGCGTGACGTCGACGCGCGCCACCGGGCCGGGAACGACGCGAATCTCGAGCGGTTCGACAACCGGCCGAGCATTCGCGGTCAGCGCGACGACCGAAACGGCGATCGTTGAAGTTGCACCGGCCTTTACGAGCCCCGTCGAATCGACGGACGCTTCGAAGCGCCCACCAGCGAGCCGGTAGAGAAACTGCGCCGGCACCGATTTCCCGCTGGCGTCGAATGCTTCCGCGGTCAGCCGGAGCGTGTCCCCAACGGCAATTGTACGCTGTGCTGGCTTCACGACGATGCGCGTGACCGTGGACGGTGCGAGGGCCGGATCCTGTGGCGCCCCCTGGTGTAGCGCGAGTGCCGCTGTGACGACCAAATAAGCGATCATACGAGCTCCGGTATCAGTCAGGAACGAAATGGCGGCGCAGGCGACGTGCGCCGTGATGATGTAACTTGCACTCGAGTCTCGCGCTGTGCACGTCCGACACCACCTCCACTCTCACACCGATGTTCGTACTTCGTCGCGCCGCGAGAGCGGCACTGTGCGCTGGCGTCGCTGGACTGGTTGCGTGCGCGTCTGCCCCCGTTGTGACCGCGACGATGACGCCGGCGCCGGCCGTCGCGCCGTCGAGCGCGCCTGATCGAGACTATCTCGTGTGGGTGGCGTCCGAGGCGACGGACAAGATCGCGATGATCCGATTCGGACCCAAAGGCGCACGCGTCGAACGGGACTTCAATACCGGGGTCATGCCGACGGACGTGGACGGTCCGCACGGGCTCGCGGTCTCGCCGGACCGGAAGCACGTCTATGTATCCACCGCGCACGGCACGCCGTTCGGCTATTTCTGGAAGTACTCGCTCACGGGCGACTCGCTCGAAGGCCGCGTGATGCTGGGCAACTTCCCCGCGACGTCGCAGATCACTCCGGACGGCGCATTTGCGTTCGTCGTCAACTTCAACTTGCACGGCGAGATGGTGCCGTCGTCGGTGTCCGTCGTTGCGACCGACGCGATGGTGGAAGTGGCGCGCATCACGACCTGTACGATGCCGCACGGCTCGCGCATCAATCCCCAGGGGACCAAGCAGTACTCCGGCTGCATGATGGACGACATGATGGTGGAGATCGACACCCGCACGCTGGCGGTGTCGCGCCACTTCCTCGTTGCGGCCGGAAAGGAGCGTGGGGTGATGGGCGCTCCGCATGCCCTGGCGGCCGGTGCCCATGCGGGGATGGACATGGGGGGACACGGGATGCAGGCACCCAAGCCTGGCGATGTGGGCTGCTCGCCGACGTGGGCGCAGCCGTCTGCCGACGGCTCAAAGGTGTACGTCGCGTGCAACAAATCGAGTGATATCGCGGAGGTGGATGTCGCCGGGTGGAAGCTGCTGCGGCGCATTCCTGCCGGTCCGGGCGTCTATAATCTCGCCGTGAGCCGCGACGGCAGGCTGCTCGTTGCCACGAACAAGCGCGGACAATCCGTGTCCGTTTTCGACCTCGCGAGCGGCAAGGAGCTCGCGCGCATACCGACCAAGCGCAAAGTCGTGCACGGCGCCGTGCTGTCGGATGATGATCGCTACGCGTTCATCTCTGTCGAGGGCATCGGTTCTGAGCCGGGCACCGTGGAGGTGATCGATCTGCGCGCACTCAAGTCCGTCGCACAGGTGGACATCGGCCAGATGGCGGGCGGTATCGACTTCTTTCGGAGCGAAGCGTCGAAATAGCACTACTGCGCGTATCGCAGGACGTCGAACAGGTACCGGATTCCAAACCCCATATTTTCCACCGACAGACGTTCATCGTTTCCGTGCATGCCTTTCTGCATGTCGGCGCTCTCCACCTTGAACGGATCGAACCCGTACGCCGTGATGCCCAGGGCAGCGTATGAGGTCCGGTCGGTCGCCGCGGTGAAAAGCGGAGTCGTGACGCGTGCACCGGGATCGCGCTCGCGCGTCGCTCGCTCGATGGCGCGATAGAGATCCGTATTGACGGAACCCGACAACCTCGCGCGCATCGTTGCCGGCGGAATCACGTGCACCGCCGTGTCGGCGATGACGCGTTTGATCTCGGAGAGGAACGCCGCCGGATCCTGATCCGGGAGCAGCCGTACGTCGAAGTAGCCCGACGCCTCGGGCGGAATGACATTGCTCTTGTTCGACCCCGTGAGCTGCGTGAGCGACATCGTATTGCGCAGAATGGCATTCCAGTAGACGTCGCTCGTGATCCACGCTCGCGCTTTCGGATTCAGCAGCGCTCGGGAGACGTCCGCGAGCCACGCGCGCCGCTGGCCCGAATAGTCACTCGAGATCGTCTTGAAGTAGTGCGCCACGCTCGGCAGGGCGCGCACAGGCGTCTGATAGCGCGCAACCCGATCGAGTGCGGCAACCAGTCTCGGCACCGGATTGCTCTTGGTCGGCCGTGATCCGTGTGAGGGAATCCCCGTGGCCACGAGTGTGAGTCCGAATCGGCGCTTTTCCTCCACGCCAACGCCGTAGTAGCGGACCTTGCCATTCACGACGGGATTGTCACCGCCCTCCGTAAAGAGAAACTCGACGTCGCGCACGAGGTCGGCGTGCCGTTTCACGAACACGTCCGCTCCAGTGCCGCCCTCTTCCTCGTTGCTGTTGCCGATGAATACGACATCGCGCGTGAGGACCATTCCGCTCCGCTTGAGCGCAACGAGCGCCATCAGGTGCGCGATCCCCTGCCCTTTCATGTCCAGCGTGCCGCGGCCATACACGTAGCCATCTCTCAGCACGCCGCCAAAGGGATCTGCCGTCCAGTAGGACGCTACGGCCGGTACGACGTCGATGTGATGCACCAGGGCAATGGCCTTCTTGGAGCCATTTCCCGCGAGCCGCGCATACACGTTCGCTCGGCCGCTTCCCAGCTCCGCCGTATCGAGAATCCGCGCTTCGATTCCCTCGCGCTCCAGCACCGCTTTGAGAAAGCGTGCGCCCTCCAGCTCGTTGCCAGGCGGATTGGTGGTGTTGATTCTCACATACTCGCGCAGCAACTGTACGCCTTCGGCTTGCATCGCGGCCCAGTCGAGTGAGCGGGTGGTGGGCTGCGCGGTGACCGGTGTGCTCAGTCCAACAACCGCAAGCAGGGGGAGGAGCGCGAGACGAGCCATGGAGGTCGTGTTCCGTGAAAGGGAGGAAGGCTCTCGCTCAGATGCGCTTCAATTTTTTGAGTGTCGTGAGCAACACGCCACCGAGGGCGAGCTGTATCCCGATCAGGATCTCGAAACCGTACCGGTGATGCGCCAGCGGAATGACGTCGAAGTTCATTCCGTAGGCGCCAGAGATCACGACGAACGGAACGCTGATCGCACCGACCGCCGCGAGGCTCTTGGAGACCGATCCCAACCGGTTCGAGACCTGCGAGAGATAGCTGTCGAGTGTACTGCTCAGGAGATCGCGGTAGCTGTCGAGCGCGTCGGTGATACGCAGCATGTGATCGTACACATCGCGAAAGTAGAGCTGCGCTTCCGTCGGGAGAAATTGCGATGGACGCATCGTGAGCTGGCTCAGCACCTCCCGCTGTGGCGCGAGGTATCGGCGGAGCGAGATGACGAGGCGCTTCACCTGAAAAATCTCCTGTAGGAGCTCCTCGTCGAATTTGCCGAACACACGCTGCTCCAGGTCGTCGACGAACTCGTCCAGCTGATCCAGAACCGGGAAGTAGGCGTCCACAGCGCGGTCGAGCACGAAGTGCGCGATGCGCGCCGGCCCGCGAACCAACAGATCGGGATTGGCGTGCAATGTGTCGATCAACGCGCTCACGACCGGCAGCGCCTCGAGATGCGTGGTGACGATCGCATGCGGGGTGATGAAGATCGTGAGATTCGCCGTTTCGAGATCGTAGGGGTCCGGGGTGGTTTCGCAAAAGCTGACCACTCGGGCGACGACGATGAGAAACGTCGGATACTCGTCGACTTTTACCCGACTCTTCGCGTTCAACGCGTCTTCGACGGCCAGCGGATGGAACTTGAAAACACTGGTCAGCAGCGCTGCCTGTCGCGGATCTGACGCGTTCAGGTCGACCCAGAGCGTCCCATCGCCACGCTCGAAGACCGCGCGTAACCCCGACTCGTCGAGGTTGGACTCGATCGTACCGGCTTCGTTTCGGAACACGACCGATGGATTGCGATTCGCGTCAGCGGGCGCGGGGCGAGAAAGGTGTGGATGATCCATCGGCGGAGGCTACAGCCTCAACGGCCGCGCCGGTAGGGTACTGGTGCGATACTTGAAGTCGCCGCATGGCATCCTCCCCAATAACCTCATGTTCCGCTCTCGAATTCACGCTGTCGTCGTCTCGTTCGCCGTCGCAGGTTGCGCGACGGCGCCAGTAGTCCGCACCGGTGTGCCGACCTCCACTGCCGCCAGCATAACTGCCGGCGATCTGCGGAGCCGGCTGTACATCTTTGCCGACGACTCCATGCTCGGGCGCGAGAGCGGACAGCTTGGCAACGTGCTCGGCACCAACTACGTCGCGCGCGAAATGGAGCGCATGGGGCTGCGGCCCGGCGGCGAGAACGGAACCTTCTTTCAGACGGTGCCCATCGACATTGCCCGCATCGACCGCACACGAAGGCTCGCCGTGGACGGTGCAATCTTCGACACCGGCATCGATGTGCTCCCGTTTTACAACAGCAATGGCGGAGTGAACGTCCCGCAAGGCGCGACGATTCGATCGGTCGATGGAGCGCGCGTCGTATTCGGCGGTGAAATTGGATCTGCCAGTGCACTCCCGCCGGCCCAGGCAGCAGGCAAGGTGGTGGTCTTCACCATCCCCACCGCAGCTGATGGACGGCGCGAGTACCGCTTCTATCGTACGGCTTCTCTCGCCCGGTACTCCGACGCAGCTGGAATCGCCGTGGTCTCGCTCGATGTGATGCCGCGCGCCACGCTCGCCCGTCTGCTGGACACGCAAGCATTCATCCGCAACGATGCCACCGGGACCGCGCCGCTCATCATGTACGTCGCACCAGCAGCCGCAGCGCGCATGCTCGGCGTTGCATCGCTCGCCTCGGCGACCGTGGGACAGACGGGGCGGACGCTCGGCGGTGGACTGGGATTCACGGAAGCGCCTGCAGCGTATCCCTCGCGCAACGTCATCGGCATTCTTCCCGGTCGCGATGCAAAGCTGCGTGGTCAGTACGTGGCCATCGGTGCCCACAACGACCATATCGGACTCGAGCGCCGTCCGCTCGATCATGATTCCGTCCTCGCCAACAACATGGTGGTCAGACGGCAAGGCGTGCAGGACACGGTGCGGACGCCGACGCTTGCGGAAGCGGCTCGCATTCTCGCGCTCCGCGATAGCTTGACGCGGGCTCACGGTGGCGCACGACGCGATTCCGTGAACAACGGCGCTGACGACGATGGGTCGGGAACCGTCGCCCTGCTCGAGATCGCGGAGCGATTCACGACCGCAGCCGAGCGGCCACGCCGGTCGCTGCTGTTCGTGTCGCACACCGGCGAAGAGAAAGGACTCTGGGGCTCGGAGTGGTTCACCGACCATCCCACGCTCCCACGCGACTCCATCGTCGCGCAACTGAACATGGATATGGTCGGTCGCGGAAAAGCGACGGACATCATGGGGCGCGGCCCGAACAACGTACAGCTCATCGGTGCTGCCCGGTTGTCCACGCAGCTGGGTGCGGTGATCGACTCGGTCAATGCCGCGCGAACGGAGCCGATGGACATCGATCGCTCGTTCGACGCAAATGGTCACCCGCTCAACCGGTACTGCCGGAGCGATCACTACATGTACGCCCGGTACGGTATCCCGATCGCCTACGTGTCACTCGGCTATCACACCGATTATCACCAGGTGACGGACGAGTCGCAGTACATCGATTACGACCACCTGGCGCGCATCGCGGGTTTCGTGCACGACGTCGCGGAGGCGGTCGCGAATCGGGCGCAGCGGTTGGTCGTCGACAAGCCGCGCCCCGATCCGAAAGCTACCTGCCGGCAGTAGCGGCAAGCGATGCGACGTGCGGAGCTACGTGCGGAAATAATGCTGAATGCAGCTGCGAACGGCGCGCTCCGCCACCGGGACGTCGTCACCGTCGATCGTCTCCTCGATGACGCGCTTCGCATCGATGAGCATGCGCTCGGGCGGCTCCCCTTCTCGACGCAGCGTCTCACAGAAACGTGCTGCCGCAGCCTCGAGGTCGCCAACGCGGTCGCGCCGTTTGTGCGACTGGAGGAGCGCCTGCCTGAATTCCTCGCGCGCTTCGGTCAGCGCGCGGCCACCATCATCCTTCAAAAACTGCGATTCTTCCATTGCATCCTGGATCAGGTGCAGCGCAGGGTGGCAGAAAGCGTTCCACGATCGCGGCCACAGGGCGGCTGGGGCGTGGCATCGCTGATCGGCATCGGAAGCATCATCGCGATGACGGGGTGCGCCGTCGCCGCGCCCGCCCCAGGGCCATCACGTCCGATGCCCCTGCCCCCGAGCAGTCAACCGGCGGCCGTCGCCGTCAATGCGGTCGCTGAGGAGATCGTGGTGCGGACCAACGATGAGCGTCGCGCGCTGCACCTACCGGCATTCACCCGAAGCCAGTCACTCATGCGCGCCGCGCAGCTTCAGGCCAACCAGATGGCCGCGAGCGCCAAGATGGCGCACGAACTCCCCGGCGCAGCATATCCCTCGCTGGGCTCTCGCCTGGCGGCCGTTGGCTATCAAATGAGCGCTGCAGGAGAGAACATCGCGGAGGGTCAGCCCTCGGCGCAATCGGTCGTGGCGGGCTGGATGAAGTCTCCTGGACATCGCGCGAACATGCTCGCCACACGGTTCACCGAGATGGGTGCCGGGGTCGCGACGGCCAGCAACGGCCGACGCTTTTATGCCCAGGTGTTCGCGCGCCCCTTCTGACCAGCGCGACGCCGGCGTTACGCGCGCCGCGGAGTACCGCGCGCGAGCGCAAGTAATTGACGTCCGATCACCAGGTGGACGAGGAGCAGCGCCAGTAGCACGCCAGCCACCGCGAACCAGGCGAGGAAGCGCTGTGGTGCGTCCATTCCGGAAGACGACGAAGGCCGCGTGACGTACACGAACACCGCGTACAGCGCGGCGATTCCACCGCAGGCGGCGAATGCACCGAGTCCAGCGAGGCGGGCGATCTTGGGAGGCATGCGGTACCTCGCGTGAGTGGTCTAGACTTCTCACGTGATCGTAGCGACCGCAGGCCACGCCGCGCAAGCGCTCACGGCCCTTCTACGAGCGCCACGCCCGCCGCGCTCACCCGGTGCGAAACGAGCGGCAGCGGGTGATCTGCTTCGTCCCCGATCGCGATCGCGGAGCGCAGCGTTCCGCGCCCGCTCTCGATGCCCGCACGGTCGCGGGCGAAGATCGTGGCAAGCGCCTCGCCTTGCTCGACCCAGTCCCCCGGGCGCGCCGTGATCACGAATCCCACCGAAAGATCGAGCGTGTCTTCCATGGTGCTGCGCCCGCCGCCCATTGCCACGATGCCGCGACCGATCGCACGCGGCTCGACGCGAGACACAAAGCCGCGACGCGGGGCAGCAAAGAGCTCCACCTCGTTTGCCTGGGGGAGGATCGCGGGATCATCGACCACCGCGGGATTGCCACCCTGCGCTTCGATCATTTTCTGAAAGTGTTCGGCCGCGCGACCAGTTCCGATGGCGCGTTCCATCATGCGCCGGGCGTCTTCGATGTCCTTCGCGGCGTTTCCCAAGACCAGCATCTCGGCGCCGAGGGCATACGTGACGACCATCAAGTCCGGCGGTCCTTCACCGCGCAGTGCATGGATGGCCTCCTCTACTTCGAGCGCATTGCCACAGGCGCGACCCAGCGGGCGGTCCATGGCCGTGAGCAGCGCGATCACCGGACAGCCATAGTCGGCGCCCAGTTCGATCATGACGCGCGCCAACTCGAGCCCTCGCTCCAACTCGGGAAGGAACGCCCCCGAGCCGCGCTTCACGTCGAGCACGAGGCCGGTGAGCCCCTCCGCGAGCTTCTTGCTCATGATGCTGGCAGCGATGAGCGGGATGGACTCCACCGTGCCGGTCGCGTCGCGCAGCGCATACATCTTTCGATCGGCCGGTGCAATTTCGGCCGTCTGCCCAAAGAGCGCGCAGTTCAACGATTCGAGCAATTCGCGGGCGCGCACCAGCGACATACGGGTTTCAAAGCCGGGAATCGATTCCAGCTTGTCGAGGGTCCCACCCGTATGCCCAAGTCCACGTCCCGACATCATTGGAACCGCGACGCCGAGGGACGCGATCAAGGGCGCGAGGACGAGCGACACCTTGTCCCCCACCCCCCCTGTCGAATGCTTGTCGACGCGGCCGCGGCCGAGGTCGGCCAGATCGAGGGACGCACCGCTGTGGAGCATTGCATCGGTGAGCGAATGCGTTTCCCCGCGATCCAGACCGCGGAGAAAGCACGCCATGAGGAAGGCGGCCATCTGGTAGTCCGGCACGTGGCCCGTGGCGTAGGCATTGGCGAGCGCGCGCCACTCCCCGGGCTCGATATGGCCACCATCCCGTTTGCGTTCGATCAGCCGCAGCGCGAGCATTGACCGGTCTGTGGGGTATTCCTACACTGGCGAGAGGTCGTCGCGGATTCCCGCCACGCTCGCGCAAATCGCCGTACCGTTGTCGGGCCGTGGGGCCGCTCGTTCACCCGCATCCTGGAGTCTCTCTCGTGTTTGTCACTATTGCGACGTCGCGACGTCTACTCGGCGCAGCTGCCGTGATCGCGCTCGCGCTCGCTCCCGCAGGCCTCGCCGCGCAGTCCGCAATGGATCACGTGGCGCTTGGTGACAAGGACCACGCGGCGGTGAATGCGCCGGGGGCGCTCAGGCATTACGAGGAGGCCGCGAAGGTCGATCCAAAGTCGTACGAAGCCTTGTGGAAGTCGGCGCGCGAAGCGGTGGACGTGGGGGAATACAACGGCGACGAGAAGGAGCGCGAGCGGCTGTACACGCTGGCGGAACTATACGCGCGCCGCGCAGCGGAGGCGAATCCCTCCGATGCCGAAGGCCATTTTCACCTCGCACGCTCGCTCGGCAAAAAGGCGCTGTCGCTGGGGAAGCGGGATCGTGTGAAGTACGCGGGCGACGTCCGCACACACGCGCTCGAGGCGCTGAAGCTCAATCCGAAGCATCCCGGTGCGCTGCACGTGATGGGGATGTGGAACTACAACGTCATGAGCCTCAGCGGCATCACGCGGTTCATGGCGAAAAACTTCCTGGGTGGCAAGGTGTTCGACTCGGCCAATTGGGACGATGCACAGCGATACATGGAGGAGTCCGTCGCCATCGAGCCGAACCGCCTCGTGCACCATCTCGATCTGGCGCGTGTCTACAAATCGCGCGGCAACAAGGACAAGGCGCGCGAGCAGTACGACGCCACGATCAAGGCGACGGCCACCGAATTCAACGACAAGCACTATCAGCGGGAAGCATCCGAAGAGAGCAAGGACGTCCGCTGATCGTGTCGCTCATTCCGTCCTGAGCTCGCGTTCTGATTCACGCGCGAGCTCGTGATGCAGTGCGCGATCGGCGGCGCGTTGCGCCTTCCGCCGGCGGAGTGCGCGCGTCGCGCCCCGCAAATCGTCTCGGAGATCTTCCCATGCCGCGAGGCTCCGTCGGCCCACCATGCGGGTGGCGCGACGGGCCCCTCGCGTGAGGTCCGCCCGCGTCTCCTCCCCCGACTGCGGCGCTGTGAGCATCGCCGCGCCCGCTCCGAGCGCGATTCCGAGTGCTAATCCTGCCCCGAAGACCGCCAGTTGACGCCAATCAGTCTCTCTGACGTCTTCTGCAAGAGTCCGCTTGAACGTCGAGCTTGATGACTTCGCGGCATTGGAGCGTGAGCTGGCCTGCTTGGAGCGGGTTTTTGCTGGTCCGGCGTAGGACATGTTTTGGCTATGGTGGAGGTCGTCGGTGGTTTGGAACTTGCGTCGCGGCTCGTGTGGATCCTGGATTTTCCGACGTCTCACCAGCATACCCGCGGGCTCAGTCCCCACGGGACAGTTGGCCGTGGACGTTCCGATGCGCCGCCGCTCTCCCCCGGCACGCTGGTTGAGATCCTCTCATTTGCCACGCGGTGTGAGGTCATGCATGGCTGCGAAAGGTAAGACGGTCCTGCTGGTCGAGGACAATGAAGACAACCGCATCGTCTATTCCACGATACTCCGGCACTTCGGGTACGAAGTGATTGAAGCGTTGAATGGAGAGGAGGGCATCGCGAAGGCACGCGCGGAAAAGCCGGACCTGATTCTCATGGACATCTCCATCCCGATCATCGACGGGTGGGAAGCGACGCAGGTGCTCAAGCACGATCCACTGACGCGCGACATCCCCATCATCGCGCTCACGGCGCACGCCCTGGCCTCGGATCGCGAGAAGGCGATGGAAGTCGGTTGCGACGGATATCTCGCGAAACCGTGCGAGCCACGTGCCGTGGTCGCGGAGGTACAGCGCTTCCTCGGCAAGGACAGCGCGCAGAATGCCGGCTGAGGGAGCGACCTCCGCTGGCGTGGCTCCGGCACCAACGGCGCAGCAGACCACGTGCATCCTGATCGTCGACGACAATCAGGACAACATCGAGGTGCTCAAGGCGCGGCTGGAAAGCTGGGGCTACGAAACGGGCACGGCGTACAACGGCGCGGATGCCCTCAAGTTCGTCGAGGCGACACCGCCCGACTTGATCCTGCTCGACGTCATGATGCCCGAAATCAGTGGGATCGAGGTCGCGCGGCAGATCAAGGCGAACAAGAGTCTGCCGTTCATTCCGATCATCATGCAGACGGCGCTCGACTCCACCGAGGATAAAGTGGAGGGGCTCGAAGCGGGCGCCGACGACTACATCACCAAGCCGATCGACTTTGCGGAGTTGAAGGCACGGCTCAACTCGATGCTGCGCATCAAGCGGCTCCAGGACGCGCTCGAAGAGCGCGAGAAGGAGCTGCTCGAGGTGAACGACCGATTGCGCCACATGTCGCAGACCGACGCGCTCACCGGCTTGGACAACCGCCGCCACCTCAACGAACGCATCGACGAGATGTTCGCGCATGCGCAGCGCTTGGAGGAGCCCTTCTCGCTCGTGATGTGCGATCTCGACAAGTTCAAGAGCGTGAACGACACGTACGGGCATCAGGCCGGCGACGAAGTGCTCAAGCAGCTTGCCGACATTCTGCGGGAGGAGGCGCGCGAGATCGATCGCGTTGGACGGTATGGCGGCGAGGAGTTCATGCTGCTCCTCCCCGGCACCGAGATCGAGAACGCCGTGAACTTCGCCGAGAGGGTGCGCAAACGCATCGAGGACAATACATTCACGTTTCCGGGCGGAACCCTCACGCGCACGGCCAGCTTTGGCGTGTCGGGATGGCCGCACCCAAAGACGGAAGAGTGCGACGCCCTGGTGCGAACCGCCGACGACGCGCTCTACGTCGCCAAGGAAACGGGACGCAACCGCGTCGTCCGCTTCGACAGCGACGAGTTTAACGCGCACCAGGCCGCCCACGATGGAGCAGACGCTCCCGCACGACCAGACTTCAGCGCCTCCGAAGAGTCCGACGTCGCCGCACACTGACGACGAGCTGCCGCACCTTCGCGCTCGGCTCGCCGAGGTGGAACGCGAGCGCGATCACCTGCTCACAGCCGTGGACATTCTGCAGGAGGTCTCGTCGACGCTCCATTTCGTCGACGTGCTGCAGACGATCGCCCGCAAGCTCGGCGAAACGTTTGGACTGGACCGCTGCGCCATCTTCCTGTCCGGTGACAAGGATGAGGTGCGTCTCGTTGCGAGCTACGAAGATCCGACGATCCGCAATCTCGTCGTCGATCTCAACCGGTAGCCGGAGCTCAAGCGCGCGTTCGAGAGCGGGGAGACCGTGTTCATCCCCGACGCGGCGAATGATCCGATGCTGCGAAGCATCAAGTCGCAGCTCGACATGCGGAACGTGCGCTCGATCATCGTCGTGCCCATCCGCTGGGAGGGTTCGGTCATCGGTGCGATCTTCCTGCGCACCGAACGCGAGGCCGAGCCATTCAGCGAGGGCGACGTCCGCTTCTGTCAAACGGTCGCGTCGTTCACGGCAAAGGCACTCCGCAACGCGCACCGCTTCGAGACACTGCTGCACAGCCAGCAGGATGTGACCATTGCACAGCGAAAGGCGGAGCTGCAGCGGGTAGCGCTGGTCGGGTTTCTGCGGCGCCTGCTCGACCGCTATGCAAAGAGCGAAGAGCACACGTGGGCGGAGACGCTGCTGCCGAAAGCCGCCGATGAGGAGCTCGAGCGCTTGGTGACGGTAGCGATGCAGGTGCTCGAGGAAGAAGCCAAGGGCTAGGTGTCAATAACGCCCGAGCGACGCGCCGCGGAGCTGCGCGCGCTGCTGCAACAGGCATCGCACGACTACTACATCCGCGATCGGCCCACCCTGTCCGACGCGGAGTACGACCACGCCTTTCGCGAGCTTCAGGCGATCGAGCAGGCGCATCCGGACCTCCGGACGCCCGACTCGCCGACCATGCGCGTCGGCGCGGAACCGGTGAGCGCGCTCGCCAAGCACACGCACCTCGTGCCGATGATTTCGCTCGGCAACGCGTTCGACAATCAGGAGCTCGACGCATGGGAGGAGCGCATCGCGCGGCTGGTCGGCGAGGACGCGCGCAAAGTTGGATACGTGACGGAGCTCAAGATCGACGGATCGGCCGTGAGCCTCACGTACGTGAACGGCGTGCTCACAGTGGGAGCAACGCGTGGCAACGGCATCGTCGGTGAAGACGTCACGGCGAACCTGCGCACGCTCCGCGACGTGCCGCTCCGCCTGCGCGGCGACGACGTGCCGCCGCTGCTCGAGATTCGCGGCGAGGCGTATCTGCCCTTTGCGGCATTCGAGAAGATGAATCAGGAGCGAGTGGCTGGCGGCGAACCCGTCTTCGCGAATCCACGCAATTCGTCGGCTGGATCACTTCGGCAGCTCGATCCATCCATCAGCGCGAAGCGGCCGCTTCGCTTCTTCGGCTACACCGTCGCTGTGCCTGAGGGAACGCCGCTGCCGTTCGAAACGCAGTGGGAGTTGCTCGACACGCTCGGCCGATGGGGCATTCCCGTTGCGCCGTCGCGCACGCGGTGCGCGTCGATGACGGAGGTGCACGCCTGGGCGCACGACGTCGAGCACCGCTTGCGCGCGGAGCTCGATTTCGCGATCGACGGCGGCGTCGTCAAAGTCGATTCGCTTCGCCTGCAGGACGAACTCGGGGTCGTCGGCGGCCGCGAGCCGCGTTGGGCCGTGGCGCGGAAATTCGCGCCTGACATTGCCGAGACGAAGCTGCTCGACATCCAGGTGAACGTGGGAAGAACGGGATCTCTCAATCCCTTCGCGATGCTCGAGCCGGTGGAGATCGGCGGCACCGTCGTGAAGCTCGCGACCCTGCACAACTTCGACCTCATTCGCGCGAAGGACCTCCGCGTCGGAGACGTCGTGCAGGTCAAGCGCGCGGGAGACGTCATCCCGCAGGTGATCGGGCCGATTCCCGAGAAGCGGGACAAGAACAATCCGCCCGCCAAGGTCCGCATTCCTACCACGTGTCCGTCGTGCGGCACACCGGTGGAGCGCGATGACGACGAGGTCGCGATATACTGCCCGAACGTCGCGTGCCCAGACCGGCAACTGGAGGCCATCGTGCACTTCGCATCGCGCGGAGCGATGGACATCCGCGGGCTTTCGTACGCGCGCATCGAACAGCTCATCGGCGCGGGGCTGGTGCACGACGTCGCAGACCTCTACGACCTCACCAGTACGCAGCTGCAGTCGCTCGAGCGATTCGCCGAGAAGAGCGCCGACAATCTCGTCGACGCGATCATCGCGTCGAAGGCGCAGCCGCTCTCTCGCCTGCTGTTCGGGTTGGGCATCCGGCACGTGGGACAGACGGCCGCGCAGCTTCTTGCCAGGCAGTTTGGCGAGTTGCGTGCGCTGGCCGCGGCATCGGCCGACGACCTGCTCGCGCTGCACGGCATGGGCGACACGATCGCGCGCGCTGTGGTCGCATTCTTTCAGGATGCATCGGCGCGCGAGCTGGTCGACAAGCTCGAGCAGAAGGGCCTGACGCTCGCCGAGCCGATGACCACCCCCGCTGGTGGTGCCTTCAAGGGGATGACCTTCGTCGTTACGGGCACGCTGCCGACGCTGTCGCGCACGCACGCAACAGAACTGATCGAATCGCAGGGAGGTCGCGTCTCGAGTGGCGTCTCCAAGTCAACGACGGCTGTCGTGGTGGGTACCGACGCGGGAAGCAAGCTCGATAAGGCTCGCGCTCTGGGCGTCGAGACAATTGATGAAGCGGAGCTGGTGCGTCGAGCGGGGTCTCAGTGACGCTACTGGCGCACGGAACGTCCACACGGAAGACTACGGCATGCGAGAGACGACAATGAATCTCACGGGAAGCGGCATGATCGCGATCACGCGCGACGCCTTGGCGGCGCTACGCAGTGCGCTGATCAGGGACACGGGCTACGCGACGGCTGGGTATTTCCAGGAAGCCGGCTACGCCGGCGGGGCGGCGCTGTTCGAGGCGTTTCGCGTCTGGCTCGAGGCGCGCGGTGCGACCGCGCCGGAGTCGCTGTCGGTCGCTGCGTTTCAGGCACATGCTGCGGACTTCTTCCGAGAGTGCGGTTGGGGTTCGCTCGCGGTGGGCGACCTGCACGACACCGTTGCCACGCTGGATTCGTCTGACTGGGGTGAGTCAACGCCGGGCGCCGGACTGGAGCATCCGGCGTGTCACATGACGTCGGGGATGTTTGCAGATTTCTTCGGCCGAGTGGCCGACGCACCCCTGGCGGTGATGGAGGTGGAGTGCCGGTCGGCGGGGGCGGAGCGGTGCCGCTTCCTGCTTGGCAGCGCGGAAGTGCTGCAGCTGGTGTATGACGGGATGAGTGCGGGGTCAGGGTATGAGGCGGCGGTGTTAGCAGCTGCGTAGGGGCGCGCATCGCGCCTGCGCCGCTCGCTTTTCGGCGCGTTTTCGCTTCGCTCACTTTTCAGCGAGGCCGCTTGCCCGATGCGCGCCGAAAAGCGAGGGCCGTAGGCCCAATGCGCGCCCTCAGCCCCCCAGCGTTTCCCGATACAGCGGATTCGGCACCAGCTCGCCCTGGAATAACACCTCACGATCCCACGGGAGCACGATCGTGCTCTCCGTCGCGAGTGCATGGAAATCCGGCTCGTAGCTCCCCGTCCGGAACGCCACCGCCGTCATCACTTCGGACGCCCCGGCGTGCACGATGGAGCTCACGGCAAGTCGCATCGTCGCGCCTGAATCGCACGTCTCGTCCACGATCAGCACTCGGCGACCACGCACGGCTGGCGGCGCCGCGCCGAACACCTCCGGGGTTTCGCGGATCACCTCCGACTGATACCGCCGGCTCACCACGATCGAATGGAATTCCCGGTCCAGAATGGCGGCGATCACGGCACCCGGAACTACGCCGGCCGTCGCGATCCCAACGACGATCTCTGGGTCGTACTCGCGCACTACTTTGAGCGCCAGCGCACGTGACAGCTCGCCGAACATCGGCCACTCGACCTCGAAGACACCCTTGCTTTGCTCGACTGATGTTTTTCGGGGTGCCATGCGCGCTCCGGGGTGGGACCGACGATTGAAGGTAGTCCTCGGTCCAGAGCGCAGGAACCGGGTGAGCCAGGTGCTTGGTGCCGCAGCTCAAAATGGCCCGTGCCCAAGCCTGCGCCGCTTGCCCACGACTGCTTTGGACCTGTATGCGCCAGCTCGCCACGCGACACTCGCGGTTGTACCCCCTGCTCCGCGGAATTATGTTTGCCCGGTACCCCGCCTTGCTGGCCGCACCGTTCGCGGCGCGTTGCTCCCTCCTCCCGCTGCGCATTCGCATGTCCTGGTTGAGCCGCCTGCTTGGCGGCAAGTCGGACGGTAGCCTGAAGCCACAGCGCCTCGATTATTTGAACGAGGCGCTCGCGCTGGAGCGTCAGGGCGATTTCGAGGCGGCCCTCACCTCGTATCGTCTGGCTTTGCGCGATCACCCCAACGATCCGCGCATTCTTCAGAACATGGCCATCGCCTTCTCGCGCACCGGCCGGCTCGAAGAGGCGGTGCGAACCTACAGGCGCGCCCTCGAGCTCGACCCGCAGCTCTCCGGCGCGCACTACGGGCTCGCGTTCCTGCTCCTCAAGCGCGGGGACGCCGCGGACGCCGCGTCCCACCTCCGCGCATTTCTCGACGCACCGCCATCGGGCGCCGAAGCAGATCGGTGGGTCCGTCACGCGCGCCAAACATTGGAGGAGCTGAAAAACGCTCCGGTGGAACGCCCCTCACAGCCCGAGTCGTAGTGGGAACGGTCCTCGCCGTCGTCAGTCAGAAGGGTGGAGTGGGCAAGTCCACCACCGCCATCAACCTCGCGAGCGCGCTTGCGCGCCGGGGCCGGAAGACGCTGCTGGTCGACGTGGACCCTCAAGGCGCGATCCGCCATGGCCTCGGCCTGTCCCCCCACGCGGAGGCAGCCGGACTGGCCGATGTGCTGGCGGGAACCCACGAGCTGCAGGACGTCGTGCACGCAACGCCGCTGCCCTGGCTTCGCGTACTCCTCGCCGGCTCGGTGACAGAGTCGTTCGAGCACGAAAGCTATCAAACGCAAATCGCGGGATCGCCTAAGCTGGGGGAGCTTTTCACGCGCGCGCGCGGACGAGGCTACATCGTCGTCGTGGATACGCCACCCGGACTCGGTGTCATCACACGGCGCGTGCTTGCGAACAGCCAGCACGTGATCGTTCCGCTTCAGTCCGAGCCGCTCGCCCTGCAGACGACGACGCAAATTCTCCGTGCCATTCGCGAAGCCACGGTGTCCAATCCCGAGCTCGTCCTCGACGGCATTCTCCTGACGATGGTCGAGGAAGGGAACGCGGTGTCGCAGCGAGTTGCCGCGTACGTACGCGAGCAACTGCCGCGCGAACTGCTGTTCGACGTCGAAATTCCGCGCACGATGGCCTCGATCGACGCCTTTGCCTCGGGGCAGCCGGTCGTGCTTCGCTCCCCCGAAGACCCTGCGGCCGTCGCCTACCTTCGGCTCGCCGAGTTGCTGGACCCCAAGCTCGCATGAAGCGGAGATCGACGCGCGCCTGCGTCGCCGCTGCGGCAGGTCTCGTGGTGCTCGCATGCGGTGACGTTCCGACTTTGGCCGACGGGATCGCGTACATCACGCGCATCGAGCGCCCGTCAACGGCTCTCGAGGTGGGCGATCAGCTCCGAGACAGCCTCGGCATCGTCGCGCGTCTGCGCGTCCGCGCCTTCGACAGCGAGAACAAGCCCGTGCCGAACGTCACGCCGATCTACGTCGTGACATCAGCGCCGCGCGGGTTCTCGATCGGTGCCGACGGCGCCGTCAGCGCGGGAGACACGCTCGGTACGGCGATCTTCGTGGCGCGCGTCAGCGAGCGGCTGCAGACCATTGCCGAAACGCTGTTCGTGGTGCAGCCGGCGGACAGCATCGCCGCCAGCGCGAGAGTCGACACCATCTCGGCGACCAGTGGGAGCAGTCTGCTCCAGGTGACGGTGAGTGGAGTGTTTCGGGGTACGCGTTCACCGGTGCGCGGCATCGTCGTGCGCTATCGCATCGACAGCATTTTGCCGTCGCGACCGGTCGATTCGACGAAATTCGTGTTTACACAGCCAGAGCCCGGGCATCCGACGCGCGCAGTGGACACGACGGATGCATCGGGCATCGCGAGCCGCACCTTGGGCGTTGTCTTATCGCCAGGCATCACCGCCATTGCCGTGACGGCCACGGCCACGTCGCTCAGGGGACAGGCCCTGCGCGGCGGCCCGGTCCGGTTTCTCGTGCCGGTGAAGTAGGCGCGACCCCACGCTGGTGGCGCTCCCCCTGTCCTGCCGCGTATAATCGCGCCGAACGCGCGGACCGCGAGGCTGCGGCCGCTTTCCTCGTCGGAGGCCGCGATGATCTCGACCGGTGGACCACGCAACTCGCAGCCAGGTACGCTGGCCAAGCTGTTCTTCGAAGCCGTGGAGCGCCACGACAAGCCGAACGCGCTTCAGCACAAAGTTGGCGGCGTCTTTCAGCCGATCTCCAGCCGCGCGCTCGCCGAACGTGTACGACGCGTCGCGCTCGGGCTGGGCGAGTTGGGCGTGCAGCCTGGCGATCGCGTCGCCATCTCGTCGGAGAACCGGCCGGAGTGGGCGATTGCAGACTACGCGTGCGTGACGTCTGGCATCACCGATGTGCCGCTCTATCCGAATCTTCCTCCCGAACAGGCGGCGTACATCATCCGTGATTCCGGTGCCGTTGCGGTGTTCGTCAGCGACGCCGTGCAGGGTGCGAAGATCGCGCAGATTCGCGACAAATGCCCCGCGTTGCGCACCATCATCACCTTTGCCGCATCCCGTGACCCGGGCATCGATCGCACCTTCTCCGAGCTCGAAGCTCTGGGGGCCACGGTCGACACCGATGTGCGGCGCGCGGGATATCGGTCGCGCGCCGACTCGATCAAACCGGACGACGTCGCGACCTTCATCTACACATCGGGTACGACGGGCGAGCCGAAGGGAGTCATGCTCACGCACGACAATCTGTACTCGAACGTCATCGCCGGATCGGTCCTGTTGCCGTTCGCGCCGACTGACGTGGCGCTGAGCTTTCTCCCCCTGTCGCACGTGTTCGAGCGCATGGCGGGCCACTATCTGATGCTGCACGTGGGTTGCTCCATCGCATATGCCGAATCGATGGACACCGTGCCGATCGACATGCAGACGGTGCGGCCGACGATCGTGCTCTCCGTGCCGCGGCTGTACGAGAAGATGTATGCGCGGGTGCTGGAAAACGCACTCGCCGGCGGTGCGATCAAGAGCCGCATCTTCTTTTGGGCGCGCGGGGTGGCCGACCAATGGGCCGACATCACGCTCGCGGGCGGTACGCCAAAGGGGTTGCTCGCGTTCAAGTACCGTCTCGCACAGAAGCTCGTGTTCTCCAAGCTGAAGGCACGGACGGGAGGGGGGCTGCGCTATTTCGTATCGGGTGGCGCGCCACTTGCCCCCGAGATCGCCAAGTTCTTCTTCGCCGCGGGACTCGTGATTCTCGAGGGCTACGGGCTGACCGAGACGTCACCCGGCATCGCATTCAACACGCCGAAGGCGATTCGCATTGGGACCGTCGGCAAGGCGATCGCAGGGGTGGAAGTCATGATCGCCTCCGATGGAGAGATCCTCACACGCGGTCCGCACGTGATGAAGGGCTACTTCAACAAGCCCGACGCGACCCGCGAAGCGATCGATGCAGAGGGGTGGCTCCATACGGGCGACATCGGTGAGATCCGCGATGACTTCGTCGCGATCACCGACCGCAAGAAGGACATCATCGTGACCGCGGGAGGAAAGAACATCGCGCCACAGCCCATCGAGAACATGATCAAGACGAACAAGTACGTGTCGCAGGCGGTCGTGATCGGCGACAAGCGCAAGTTTCCCGTGGTATTGATCGTCCCCAACTGGGAGAATCTCGAGAAGTACGCGAAGCTCAAGAACATCATTTGGACCGAGCGCGCGCAGCTGCTGGAGATGCCCACCATCAACGCAAAGATGGACAAGGAAGTCCGCGGGCAGCTCGAGGGCCTTGCCAAGTACGAGATGCCGAAGAAGGTCGCGCTGCTCGAGCACGACTTCTCGATCGACCGCGGCGAGCTGACGCCCACGTTGAAAGTGAAGCGGCGCGTGATCGACAAGACGTACAAGGACGTCATCGACGCGCTGTACGCGGACGAACACGATGGCGTAGCGATCGGGTAGCGCCGATGGCAGTCGCTCGCCGCTAGCCTCGCCGGACGTGGAGGGTCAGCGGCGGCGATGCCAGCGTCTCACATTCGCCGACCCAGAGCATGTCGTCGCGCGCAATCTCGCGCACACCGTTCGGCATCCCGACCTCGAGCGGGGCGACGACACGCCCCTTCGCTTTGGTCGATCGCACAGCAGAAGCGACGCGCACGTCGTCGCCGCCATCGATGGCGGTGGCGCGCGCGGAGCCCTGAGCAAGCGGGAGCACGCCCGTACTCCGCACGATCGAAAGGCCTGGACCTCCGGTAAAGTCCACGGGTGGATCGACCACGATGATCGGAACCTCCACCACTGCCTGCAATTCCGCCGCGTGGGCACCCCACCCACCCATCAACAGCACGAACCCCTGCGTGTCGACGAGATTGAGCAGCGCGGCGAGGCGCATCGCCTGGTCACCTGACGAGGGGACGCGGTGCGGCGCCGGACTCTGCGCTCCGCGCCGGAAATCCACGGCACCGTGGCGAATCGGATACTCGGCGCCGCAGACAGGGCACCCGAGCATGCCGTCGACGATGTGACGCGCGTTCATGCTGCCGGTCGCAGCGACGAGCCAGCTCTCCTCATGCGGCACCGGGCATCGAAGCGCGTCGACGAGCTCGATGAACATGCGTCGGAACTTACTGTCATCCCGAGCGAGCGGAAGCGAGTCGAGGGACCTGCACCGAAAAGTGCGGATGCGTCGACGTCGCTCGGGATGACAACGCTAGCTGTGGGACAGCCGCAGCTCGTCGATGTTGACGTCCGGCCGCAGCGAAAGGACAAACTGAACCGCATCGGCGACCGCCTCCGCTGACAGCATCTCGGCCCGGGGCGTCAGGGCCGCGCGGTCCTTCTCCTCGATCGCGTCCCAAAGGTCCGTGTCCACCGGCCCCGGCGAAACGAGCGAAGCGCGCACCCCCGTCCCCTTGAGCTCCGCGCGCAACACTTCGTGCAGGGCGCGAAGCCCGAACTTGCTGGACGCGTAGGCGATGTTCCCGGGAAACGCGACGCGGTCCGCGATGGAGCCAATCGTGACGACATGTCCCTCCCCGCGCCGGCGCATGGTGGGAACAATCTCGTGCACGAGGGCGAAAGGCGCCGCGAGGTTCAGTTCGAGGGTCTCGCGAAATGCGTCGATCGAGGTTTCCACCGCGGGGGCAATGAAGAAGCCGCCGGCGTTGTTGACGAGTATGTCGGGTGCGCCAGCGAGTCTGTCCGTGACCTCTTGCACCAATCCCGCGAGCGCGGCGCGGTCACTCATATCGCACGGCACTGCGATCGCCCCCTCGATCGACTCGGCGAGCGCGCGAAGCAGTACGTCACTGCGCGCCACGAGAACCACTCGCACTCCGGCGGCGCCGAGGCGCCGCGCAATTGCCGCTCCGATGCCCCGCGATGCGCCCGTGATGAGCGCGGTGCGTCCCCGCAGCGTCATCGCAGCGTCATCGCGTGGCGTACGCCAGGTGAAGAAATTCGTCGCGCGTCTTGGCATCGTCGCGAAAGACACCGCGCAATGCCGATGTGATGGTTCGCGAGTTCTGCTTTTCGACTCCGCGCATCATCATGCACATGTGAACGGCCTCGATGACGACACCCACGCCACGCGGATCGAGGACTTCCTCGATCGCCTTGGCCACCTGCTCCGTCAGCCGCTCCTGCACCTGAAGCCGTCGCGCGAACATCTCCACGATGCGCGGCAGCTTCGATAAACCCACGATGCGGCCGTTCGGGATATAGGCCACATGCGCCTTGCCGAAGAATGGGAGCAGATGGTGCTCGCACAGCGAGTAGAGCTCGATGTCGCGGACCATGACCATGTTTTCGTGCTCTTCCGCGAACAGCGCCTCGCCGACGACGTCGCCAAGCGACATCTCGTATCCCTGCGTCAGAAAGGACATCGCAGCGGCGACGCGCTCGGGGGTCTTGAGCAGCCCCTCCCGCCGAGGATCGTCGCCGAGCAGTGCCAGCTGCCGTCGAACGAGGGCGGCATAGTCGGGCGCGTCGGCGGCATCGTGGCTCACCGCGCGGTCGCGTGGTGCGTCGAACGGCGAGACAAAGCGCGCGTTACTCACCGGAATATTCCACGTAGTTGTTTGCGGTCTCCCAGAGCACCAGCCGCACGAGCGCGCCCGGATGCACCGCGGGCTCGAGCTGCCGCCAGATGGCGACGATGATGTTCTCGGACGTCGGATTCACTCCCTTCATGAATTCAACGTCGAGATTAAAGTTCCGGTGATCGATCTTGTCGACCGCCCGCTCCTCGACGATGCGCTTCAGCGCCGCGAGGTCGATCACGTATCCGGTGCGCTCGTCGATCGGTCCGCGCACCGAGACGTCGAGGGTGTAGTTGTGCCCGTGCCAATTCGGGTTGTTGCACTTCCCGAACAGGCTGGTGTTCTCCGCGTCCGACAACGCCGGGTTGTGCACGCGATGCGCCGCGTTGAACATGAGGCGCCGAGTCACGGTCACCTGAGGCATGGGTGCGCTCCAGCAGGAGAAAAACAGGCCCCGCAGCATGCTGCGGGGCCCGTCAAAACTGGAACGGAGAGGGTTTTTTGAAGCCCAGTCGAAATAATGAGGCTCTCACCACACCTTTCGGCTTCCCCCGCACTGGGGGCATGCCGTCAGTATAGATTATCGAACCCACTCGAAGGACTTATCGGCTCAAAAACGTGACTCTCCGTTCCTGTGCTACAACGTTGACGGCCCAATCTACGACTCGTCACACGACGGGTCAATTCACGGAGTGATCGATGGATCTCGGAATGTTGGCCGCCATCGCGATGATCTTGATCTGGGCGATCGCGGCACTCGTGCTCGAAGGACCCGGGTGGGTGCACCTGTTGCTCACCATCGGAGTTTCGCTGCTCATTTATAGGATCGTGGCGCGCGGAAGTTCCAAGGATCCTGTCACGCGCGCGCCGGACAAACGGGAGCGATAATCGACGCGTGCGTCAGCGCGTGCGTCCCGCGATGTAGTAGTCAGCGGGACGATGGGGGATGCGCTCCTGCTCGCGCGGTCCGGAGACCCACTGCGTGGTGAAGTAATCCACGTTGTCGACTTCACCGTATCGCGCCTGATATCCAATGCAGTAGTGTCCAATCCGCTCGACGAGTGGCTTCACGCGCTCGCGCAGCGTCAACGGCGTTTCACTCAGCGACCAGGTCGCCCAGAACGCGGCGAGCACATCAGGTTCGAGCTCAGCGACGAATGCCTCGAGCTCTGCGAGCTCGCTGGTCGCGCGCACACGGTTGCTGCTTGCGCTCATGATGCCGACTTGCTCGAGGTAGTAGCGCTGCAGCAAAACGAACGGCGGTAAATCGAATAGCATGTAGCGGCCGGAAAACCCGAGCGCGTGCATGACGCG
>JANMAY010000485.1:0-13938 GCA_031360095.1 Gemmatimonadaceae bacterium | reverse complement strand
GCTCGCCGAGCTCGCCGGCGCGTTCGCGGATCTCCTTGTACAGCGCGACGAACGCCGGGTCGTTCTCGTCGACCGGTTTCATCTCCTCGAGCGGTGAGACCACCGCGCTCAAGTAGTTCTCCGCCGGGTTCATGGTGTATTGCAGCGCCGTAGCGCGCTGCTCGCCCTGAAGCAGCAGCTGCACGCCGCCGAGACCGCGCTGGATCTGACCGATGCGCGCGATCACGCCCATCGAGTAGAGGATCTCGGGGGTCGGCTCGTCGGTATTGTCACGCTGCGCTACCGCGAACACCAGCCGATCGCCCTTCAGCGCAGCTTCGATGGCGCGCAGCGTACCAGGACGCCCGGCGGCAATGGGTGCCGTGAGCCCCGGGAAGATGACCGTACCCCGGAGCGGAAGAACAGGGAGCGTCTGACGCTGACCCATGAGCAACACCTGAGATAAAACGGTGAACCGCGAACCGCCGACCGTGAACGGTGACGGAAACCCACCAAGAGGGCAACCAGGTTCGCACCTTCCATTCCAACGGCGTCACGACAGCACGGCAGCATTTGACACTTCTCGCAGCCATCGTGACGTAGTGTCCCTGCCGCTGTGGCGGAAATCCTTTCCAGCGTGGTTCCGCGGTGCTACAATGTCCTTTTCCAGCCTCACCCTGCCTACCCGTCGTCGCTTGCCCGACCCGCTCGCCACTGCTGCGGATGACGAGCTTCGCGCTCATGTTGAGCGCGCGCTAACCGCCCACTACGAGCTCGACTGCGAGATCGGACGGGGCGGCATGGGCATTGTGTACCGTGCCCGCGACCGTCGCCTCAAACGACAAGTCGCCATCAAGCTGCTCCCGCCCGAGTTGGCCTTCCGCAGCGAGATCAAGTCGCGATTTCTTCGCGAGGCCGAAACCGCCGCGCAGCTCTCGCATCCCAACATCGTTCCCATCTATACCGTCGACGAGCAGGCCGGCCTGGTCTTTTTCGTCATGGCGTACATCAGTGGCGACAACCTCGCGAAGCGCCTGCACGAGCGCGGCGTGCTTACCACCGCGGAAACGCGCACGATTCTACGCGATGTCGCCGACGCGGTGGCGGACGCGCACGGTCGCGGAGTGGTGCACCGCGACATCAAGCCCGACAACATCCTGCTCGATGCGGTGACGGGCCGTCCCATGGTCACCGACTTCGGCATCGCGCGCGCGATGGACAGTGGGGGCGACAGCCGCCTCACGGCGACCGGCATGGCGATCGGCACGCCTGCCTACATGTCCCCAGAGCAGGCGGCGGGCGAGCGGGAAATCGACGGACGGAGCGATCTCTACTCGCTTGGCATCCTCGGATATCAGATGCTCACCGGGGAGCCGCCGTTTACGGCCGGAAGCACACCGGCGATGCTGGTGAAGCACATCTCGGAGCGGCCGATTCCGGTGGAGCAGCGCCGGAGCGATGTCCCAACCGACCTCGCGCGCTCGGTCATGACGCTGCTCGAGAAGGACCCCGCGAACCGGTTCCTGACGGCGGCATCGCTCGTGGCTGCGCTGGATTCGCGCGAATCTCCCCAGCTACGGACGCCGGTCGCGTCGCCGCCCCCGCCGCCGCTCCAGTCCTCCGGCGCTCCGAACCGTCCGTCGTACGCGCCCCAACCGGTTGGGGGCTACGCACCTGTGGCATATCCGCTGGGAGAGCGTGGTGTCGCGCACCAGCATCACGCGACGGTCGATGACATCCGGCGCTGGGACGCCGCGCCGGTCGTCGCGTTCCGTCGCAAGATCGCGCCGTATCTGTTCGTCAACAGTGTGATCGTGCTGTTCTCGATGTTCGGCGATCGCGACTTCCTCTCGTTCACAGTGCTGTGGAGCATCTACATCGCGTTCAAATACGCGAAGCTCTGGAGTGAGGGGTATGACTGGCGGGACGTGTTCAAGCAGCCGCGCGATCGCGAGGTCATGGAAGTCGTGGAGGAATTTGCCGAGCATTGCCGTGCGCTGTTCGATCCGCGCGCGCGCGAGCGGCTGCGCACCCAGCGTGCGCAGCGCAAGATCGCGGCGCGGATGTCGCCAGGAGTGCCGGCCGGATTCAATGCGCTGCGTGGCAACGCCGGTCCCGGCGGATACGCCGCCAATATTGAAGGCCCACTCGGCGATCGCGTGCGCCAGGCATTCGCTGACCGTGACGAGATCTACCGTCGCCTGGAATCACTCGGCGGAGCGCTCCCGAACGTCCAGCGCGAAGAGGTGTCCCGCTCGGCGATGGCGCTGGCAGACAAGGTGCAGTCGCTGGCGTTCGCCGCCGAGGAGTCCGCGCGCATGAATGTTGGGGCGGCGCGCGAGCAGCTGGAAGGCGAGATCACAACGCTCGAGAATGCGGCGAACCCGCTCGAACGGGGAAGCGAGGACCGGGTGCGCCGCCTCGCCTATCTCAAGCGGCAGCGGCGCGCGCTCGTCGATGCGGACTCGCGCCGCAAGTCAGTGTCCGAGAAGCTCGAGACCTGCGCGCTGGCCCTTCAGAACATGAAGTTCGACCTCATGCGGCTTGGCGCCAGTCCGCAGATGCATCAGCACATTACGTCGCTCGCCAATCAGGCCATGCGCGTGGCGGAGAACGTCGACGACGCGCTCCTCGTGGCGGAGGAGATGGATCGCCTCGGCGGTCGCTCGATGTCCAGCTCACGACGCGCGGAGCGAGGGTGACCGACCACCTGCTCGACCGTTTGGTGGTCGCGGTCGGGACGCAGTACCTCGTCGACACGGAGATCGGCCGAGGCGGGATGGCGGTCGTCTATCGCGCGACCGACCTCCGGCTTCACCGCAGAGTCGCGATCAAGGTGCTGCCGCCCGAGCTCGCGTTCAACGCCGACGTTCGCGAACGGTTCCTGCGGGAGGCGCAGACCGCAGCGCAGCTCGCACATCCGAGCATCGTTCCCATTTATACGGTCGACGAACGCGAAGGCATCGTGTACTTCGTGATGGCGCTCGTGGACGGTGAGAGCCTTGCGCAGCGGCTCGCGCGCGAGTCTCGCTTGCCCGTGAGTGAGGCACGCCGCATCCTCGGCGTCGTCGCCGACGCGCTTGCGTATGCCCACTCGCAGGGCGTCGTCCACCGCGACGTGAAGCCGGACAACATCATGCTCGACAGCGCGACAGGCCGTCCTATGGTGACCGACTTCGGCATCGCGCGCGCGGCGCAGGGGGATACGCGGCTCACCGTCACTGGCGTTGCGATCGGCACGCCTGCGTACATGTCGCCGGAGCAGGCGCTCGGTGAGCGTGACCTGGACGGACGGAGCGACATCTATTCGCTCGGCGTGATTGGGTATCAGATGCTCGCCGGCGAAACGCCATTCAAGGCATCGAACACGCCGGCCATGCTCGTGAAGCACGTGTCGGAAACGCCACGTCCACTCGCGACGATGCGGCACGACCTTCCACCGGCGCTGGGTCATGCCATTGGGCGCGCGCTCGAGAAGAAGCCGGAGAATCGGTGGCCCGATGCGTCGGCGTTCCGCGACGCAATCAACGACACCAGGGAACCGCCGCCTTCGGTGGCGCCATGGCCGCCGGCGTCGACGGCGCACGAGAGCGTTCCTCGCGAGGGCAACGCCTACCGGCCAAATACGGCTCCGTCAGCGCCAATGCTGCAGCCGTTGCCGCCGATGGATTTTGCGCCGCGATCGGTTATGCCTCCCATGCCACCGATGCCCATGGCGCCCGTGTGGGGAAGCAAGTCGGACTGGCGGCAATGGAAGAAGGAGCGAAAGCGCTGGGAGCAAGAGCTGCGTCACCGGTCCAGCGCCGGCGATAGCGAATCGGCCGAGCATGATTTCGTTGGACTTTCGCCGGACGAGCGACTCGCGCGCTTTCGGCGCAGCGCAATTGGCACGTTTGCGACAGTGGGCTCACTCGCGGCGGTGAACATGCTGACGTCGCCGCATTTCCTCTGGTTCCTTTTTCCGAGCGCATTCATGGTGATTGGCATCATGTCGCGCGCCGGAAAGTTGTGGGCGGACGGCTTACCGGTCGGGCGGCTTTTCTCTCGGGGCTCCGCCAGCACACTGGGGCAAGTCGGCGGAGGATCCGGGTATGCACGGATTTCGCTCGCCGAAGCAGCGGAGCGACTCGCACCCGTGGAGGTGCTACAGGGCGCGTACGGTGACATCGTGCGTCGCGCTGCTGGAGATCACGTGGCCGTGCGCGACACCATGGCACGCCTTCCGGAAACCGAGCGCGGCATGATCCCCGACGTGGTACCGACCGTCGACGCGCTCGCGGAGCGAGTGGGGGCGCTCGCGACGACGCTACATCGGCTGGACGGCGATGTTGGTGGCGCGTCGCTTCACGCGCTCGAGGCGCGACTCGCCACGCTGCGTGCCGAGATGCGCGGTGGCGCGACCAGTGAGCTCGAGCGCCGGATTGCGCTGCTCGAACGGCAGCGCGCCTCGATCAGCGAGCTTACCGATCGCCGATCGACGCTGGTATCGCAGCTCGAGAGCGCGGGCCTCGCACTCCAGAACCTTCGGCTCGATCTCTTGAAGCTTCGGTCGTCGGGGCTCGAAAGCGCGATTCATGATGTCGCGAGCGCCACGCAGGAAGCGCGAGCGCTCTCGCGCGAGATCGGCAACGCTGTGGATGCGGTTCGCGAGGTCAAGCGGCTCTAGCCGCTACGCGATCGACACGACCTTGCCGCGGAGGCGCGTCGCGAGTGTCTTGGGTTCCACGCTGCGATGCACCACATCCTCCGCGCCGAGCTCCAGGAGCCATCCCCGCAGCTCCGCGTCGCTCTGTCGCGTGTACACGATCGAGCGAACTCGCACGCGATCCGCCGCGAGCCCCTGCAACAGCCCCACCGCATCGAGCCGCGGCATTGCCACGTCCATGATGATCACGTCGGGGGTGAGGCGCCGCGCGTAGCTCAGCGCGGCTTCGCCATCGGCGGCTTCGATCACCGACAACCCTTCGTGCGCCAGCGCTGCGGCCAGCGCACGCCGCTCCGCGCGATCTTCGTCCACGACCAGCACCCGCATCGGCGCGCTGCGTTTTGCGGTGGGTATCCGGGGTATGCCGTTCGCGGCCAGTGCGGTGTCGTCCGCTCCGAAGATCGCACCGTCGAGGCCATCCGGTTCGCCGAGGTCACGCGGCGGCTCCACGTCGTTGATCGTGGGCAGTGTCGGTCGGACCGCCGGGGGCTGGCCTGTGGGCTGCGCCAGCAGCTGCGCCAGCAGCGCATCGACATCTTCCTGCGCGGACGCAGCGTCGGTCTCGACAAGCGGCGACGCGACGTTGTCGAGCAGCTCGTACAGTGACGTAGTTCCATCGAGCACGCGCTCGAGCCCCGACTCCCACATCGTGATCGTGCCGCACTGTCGCGCCAGCTCCGCGAGCTCACCGATGTCCGCCCGGCGCGCGATGGCGCGCTGGATCGACGGCGTGACCAGAAAGATCTCGGCGACGATCGTCCGCCCCTGATAGCCGGTGCCTCGGCACTGCGCGCAGCCCACGGGCTTGCGGATCTGGTCCGTCTTCCGGCCGGAGAGGAGCTGCTGCTGATGCGCTGGCAGCTCCGAGAGGGAAACCGGGGTCGAACAGTGTGTGCACAGCTTTCGCACGAGCCGCTGTCCCACGATGCCCTTCAATGCAGCGGCGAGCGCACCGGTGTCGATGTCCATTCCGTAGAGCCGGTCGAGCGACGCCAGCGCGTCTCCGGAATGCAAGGTCGACAGCACGAGGTGCCCTGTCATACTGGCCTTCACCGCGATCGACGCCGTCTCCGCATCGCGCATCTCGCCGACCAGTACGACGTCGGGGTCCTGGCGCAGAATCGAGCGCAGCGAGGCGGCAAACGTCATCCGCGCCTTCTCGTTCACCTGCACCTGATTGATGCCTTCGATGCGATACTCGATCGGATCTTCCACCGTCACGATGTTCAGATCCGAGCGATGCACATGACGCACGGCGGCGTACAGCGTGCTCGTTTTTCCGGAGCCCGTAGGCCCCGTCACCAGAATCAGCCCCTCGGGGAGCTCGAGCAACCGCTTGACGCGCGCCAGCTCCTTCGGCGTGTACCCGATGACGTCCAGCTCTCGAGCAGCGACGCGCGAATCCAGAATTCGGATGACAACCTTCTCCGCCGATCCGCCGAGTGGCAGCGTGGAGACGCGAAGGTCGATGTTTCGTCCGTCGTGCGTGATCGACGCGCGGCCGTCCTGCGGACGCATGGAGTCCGCGATGTCGACATTCGCGAGCACCTTGAGGCGGCGGATGACCTGCATGCTCTGATCGCTCGGCACGCGGCGCGCGTCATAGAGACCACCGTCGACGCGAAAGCGGATCAGCAGTCCATCTTCCTTCGGCTCGAAGTGGATGTCGCTCGAGCCTTCGCGCAACGCATCGGCGAACACTTGATCGAGCAACTCGGCGACCGCCGAACGCGTGCCTTCCGCGTCGTCCGCTCCGTCGCGTGGCGGCGCGGCAGCAATCACCTGCGAACGGCGCGGGGGCTGCGATGCGAACGCCGCGGCGGGCGACGTGACGAGGGGACCGGCGGCAGGTGTGCGCGCGTCGGGTGGCGTGGGTTCGGTGTACGAACCGAGCGGATAGATTCGATCGTATGCGTGGGCGATGGCCCATGGACTCGCCGTCACGATATGGATGCGACGACCGGTCGCGAACGCGAGGTCGCGCTCGAGCGTTGCGCCAAGCGGATTCGAGGCCGCGACGACGATTGTCGGACCGTCCGCGCGAACCGGCACGACTCCGTGCTTTTCCGCCACGCTCGCCGCAATGAGTGGTGCTTCGGCCTCACCGACCTCGGCGAGATCCGCTGGTTTGGTTGCCGAAATCAGACACGCCAACTCGAGCACTTCGCTTTCCTTCGCACCACCGGCGACGAGTGCTTCCCACGCAGTTGGCAGCTCGCCGAATTCGAGGAGCCGCTCCGCACCTGGCACGCCTCGACGCGTCGCAGCATCGGCAAGCCAGCGGTCGGGCCAGGCCTTGGCGACAGCATGAGAGCGCAGTGGACGATGTGGTGGCGTCATCGGGGTCGGTAAGGAGGACGGAGTCGTCCCGGTGTCACGAGTATCGGCACCATGGGGGCGACCTTGAGCGCCCTCGTTGCCGCACGAGCGTGCTCTGCGGGATGCGCCTCCGGCGGAGACGACAGCCAGGTGCAGGTATCAGCGCTCGAGCAGCGCGCCGATGCATTCCGCGATCTCTCGCGGCGCTTCTTCGGGGCTGAAGTGCCGAGCGTCCGCGATGACGTCGAAGGTGGCACCGGGAATGGCGCTGGCGAGACGACGTCCGAGCGGAACAGAGAGATAGGGATCCTGCGCACCCCATACGACGGCGGTGGGCACGCGCACGTCGCGAAGCTGCGCGCTCAGCGTTTGCGTTTCGCGAGCGTCCAGCGCGCCGAGATGCTGGAGAAACGCGCGCCGACCTTCATCGCTGTTGAACGGTCGCTGGTACTTGTCGATCGAATGCATGGCGCGGCTCGCGTCGCGATAGCCGCGCTCGAGATCGGCGCGTACGATCGGCAGGAGCCAATTCGTGGGCACCAGCTTTACCAGCGGCATCAACGCCCGGGCGATGCGCACGTCGCGCGTCGGCCACCCGGTAAACGCAACGCTGTCGATGAGTGCCAGGTGTGAAACACGGGTCGGCCAATGAATGGCGAGTGCCTGCGCGATGCCGCCACCGAGGTCATGACCGACGATACATGCTCTGTCGATTCGGAGTGCATCCAATAGTCCGATGATCCGTTCCGCATGCGCACGAAGTGTGACTGGTCGTGATCCCGCCGGATCGCTGCGTCCGTATCCGAGCAGGTCGACCACGACGAGACGGTGACCGGCCGGCATCTGCGCCACGACCTCGTTCCACAGGTGCCCCGAGGTTGGAAAGCCATGCAGAAACACCACCGGGACGCCGGCGCCGCGCGTCCCGGCGGCGTAGTAGTACAGCCGCGCACCGTCAACGTCGACGAACTCACCGCGCACGAATCGGCCACTGCGAGAGCCACGTCGTCGAACTCATGCGCGCAAGATACGGCGCACGCGATGGATGCGTGCGCTTGCTACTGTCTGGCGCGGGCTTCCATGAGCGCCTTCATGTCCGCTTGGAACTTGTCGTAGATCGCCTGCTGGTCGGAGTTGAGAATGGCGCGTATTTCGATCGACATCTTCTCGCGAATCGGGGCGGATTTCTTCATCAACTCCGCACGATCGCCGCCGGCCTGCATCTCTTCACGAAGTTTGGCGAGCTCTGGCTGATACTTCTTCTGAATCTCGTCGAGCTTCACTTTCTGCTCGTCCGTGAGCGTGATGTCAGGAGGCAGCGCATTCCTGCGACCAGGGCCCATTCCACCACCCTGTTGCTGCGGTGCCGGCGCACCGGCGGCCTGCGCGCTCGCGACGGCTGCGCTGAGAACCACGAGTGCGACGCCGAGCGTCGCGATGCGGGCTGCCTTCATGACCGACCTCTTGAATGAATGGTGGACGCGACAAGCTTTATAAAGCGTTTATTCACTGCAACTTAGACGATCCCCTCTAGCGTGCGCGCTTGATTCTGCTAAGCTTACCCGCCACGGACCGTGCCGTTCCGACGGGTCCGGCCCAGCGTCGTTTGGACTGAACTGCCTGCTCCCACGAGCCTTACGTGACCCTGCCGTCGCCTCTCAGCAGCCCTTCAGCCGGTTCCGCCGTGTCGCCTCCGGCTCCGGTTGCCCCCCCAGCGCCAGTTCCGCCAGCGCCGCCGAGCCCAGTTCGGTTCCCGCTCGACTGGCTTCTGGCGCACGCCGCGCCGGCAGTTCGCTATCGCGCACTCACGGAAGTGGCCCGCGTCAACGCCACCGATGCGGAGTTGGTGAGCGCACTACCATTTACGCATCGACCAGCTCTGCTGTTGGCCATGCTGCAAGGCCCCGACGGAACGTGGGAGGGTGGAATGCTCTCCGTTCCATCGTCTCGAGCGGAACATCTGGAGGGCGTGGGCACCATCCCGGCGGTTCGCCGGCTCATCGAGTATGGCTGGAACAAGGATACGCCGCCGTTGGTGCATGCACGTCGCATTCTGTTCCGGCTGCTCGCCGAGGACGACGACCCGTCGTTTCTGTTCGAGTTGGGTGGCAAGCACGCACCCGACGAAGAGGCGGTCAAACGCGGCCGAGGGCTGCTGCGCGAGGCGGCGGCTGCGACGTTGGCCCAAGCGGGCTACGAGGGCGATCCACGGCTGCGCGGCGCGGCGCGGCGGATTCTCAATCGCATGGCCGACTACCTGCGCTCGCCACTCGCCCAGAAGCCGTTCATTCGCCAGGGGAATCAGCACATGCTCGCCGCGGAAGCGTGTCCGCCGTCGATCTATGTGGTGACGATGCTCGCATACATGCCGCTCTTCCGTGCCGAGCACCATCGCGAGATGGATGCGCTGTACAATCATCTCATTCAGGCACAGCCGCGGCAGGATGCGGTACAACTCTGCGGCAAGAAGGTGTTGCCTGTCCCGCATTTGATGCTCGGCGATCCGCTGCCTCACCGAAATGCGGCGGACGCCGATGTGCCGTTCGCGCTCTACTGGCTCGAGCTCATGGCGCGTCTCGGCTTTATGAAGCGAAACGACAACTGGTCCAAACTGTTCGAACGATTCCTCGAGGACCGCGACCGTGAGGGGGTCTGGCACCCGCACAAGGGAATGGCGGTTGCGAAGAGCACCAGTCCGCATGTGTGGCCCACGTATCCACTCGAAGAACAGCACGCGGGTGAAGAGCGGTGGACCGACATCACGTTTCGCCTGGGATTGATCGCGCGTCTGAGCGGGCGGCCGATCGAAATCCGCTGACCGCGCGCGAGCGTGACGACGAGCCGCGCCTCCCCGGGCGGCTCGATCCGTCGGCGATGTATCCGGCCGGCGAGCCGAAGGTCACGGCGCGAACGGTCACGCTGCGAAGCGGATTGCGGATCCGGATCGCGGAGTCGGGCGCGCGCGACCATCCCCCGGTGCTGCTGCTGCACGGATGGGGTGCATCCCTCTACATGTGGCGAGACTGGTTCGCTCCGGTCGTTGCAGCCGGCCGGCGCGCGATCGCGATCGATCTGCCCGGTCATGGGTTGTCAGATAAGCCATCCGACCGCGCTGCCTATCGCACATCGTCGATGACGGACGTGCTCCTCGAGCTGCTCGATCACGAAGGAATCGAGTCCGCGGACATCGTCGCGCAATCCATGGCCGGAACGATCGCCATGGAGTTGGCCTTGACCCACGCCAATCGGTTGCGGCGGCTGGTCCTGGTGAACCCCTCGCTGTTCGGTCGGGTGCGCATTCAGTCCTTCGCCCGTCTCGTGAGTCCGCCGGTGATCGACGTCATTCTTCCGCGACTCGTGGCGCGGTGGCTGATTGCGCGCACCCACCGGATGGTTTTCGGCGATCCCTCGCGCATCACGCGCCGCGACGAGGACGAGTATTGGGCACCGTCGCAGTTTCCTTCCTACGCGCGCGCGATGCGTCAGCTCGTGCACGAATTCGACTGGGCGCGCCCGCCGGTGAGCACGATGGTCGCTCGGCTTCGTTCGCTCCGCGCACCGTTCCTGGTCGTGCTCGGCACGCGGGACAGACTCGTTCGCGGGGCGGCGCCGTATGTCAGCGCGCTGCGCGACGCAGGAGCGGCACTCGAGGTGGAGATCGTGAATGGTGGAGGGCATGCCGTGAACGAGGAGCGTCCCGAGGACGTCGTGCCGATCGCGCTGGAGTTTCTGTGTCGTGCGTGACGTGCGCGCCGCGTGCGACGTCAGTAGCCGTGAGAGTCGGAACCAGTTAGCTTGCAAGGAGATAGACAGCTGAAGGTCACGCGCAATCCGGCGCGTGAGGCCGCCCGGCCCCGGTACGATGCATCAGGACGCATGACCAACACGACACAGAGCACAGGCACGACAGCGCCAGCCAGCGGAGCGGACGACGCCGCGGTGATCGCGTTCGACGATCTCGACCTCCATCCGACAATTCTGCGCGCCATCCGCGACGCGGGATACACGACGCCGACGCCGATCCAGCGCGATGCCATTCCTGTGGCGTTGCAGGGTCGAGACATCATGGGCCTCGCGCAGACCGGCACCGGCAAGACCGCCGCGTTCACGCTCCCGATCATCGATCGTCTCATCGACGGGCCGCGTCGGACGCGCGCGCTCATTCTCACGCCGACGCGCGAGCTCTGCGTGCAGGTGGAAGAAAGCTTTCGCAAGTACGCTGCGCATGCATCGATTGCGGTTGCCGCAATTTACGGCGGTGTGCCGCTCGAACCGCAGGAGAAGCAGCTTCGCGGTGGTGTCGATGTCGTGGTGGCAACGCCGGGCCGGCTCATCGATCATCTCGAGCGCCAGAACGTCGTGTTCGACGATCTCGAAGTGCTGGTCCTCGACGAAGCGGATCGTATGCTCGACATGGGGTTCGCGCCGCAGATCAATCGCATCGTGGGGCAGATTCCCGCCTACCGTCAGACCCTGCTGTTCAGCGCGACGATGCCGCCGGAAGTGGAAGCACTGGCGCGCAAGTATCTGCGAAAGCCCATCGTGGTGCAGGTTGGCGTGCGCTCCGCCGCCGCGAGCACTGTGACGCACGCCGTGTATCCCGTGCCGCGAGAAAAGAAGAATGCGCTCTTGGTGGAACTGTTGACGGCCAAGAAGCACGACTCGGTACTGATCTTTTCGCGCACCAAGCACGGCGCAGACCGGATCGTCCGCGATCTCGAGAAGGCGGGCGTGAGCGCGACGGCCATGCATGCGGACAAATCGCAGGCGCAGCGAACCCGAGCCCTTCAAGATTTCAAGGATGGGACGACGAGCGTGCTCGTTGCCACCGATATCGCGCAGCGTGGACTCGACATCTCCGGCATCACGCACGTCATCAACTACGACGTGCCGCAGCAGGCGGAGGACTACGTCCATCGCATCGGCAGAACGGGACGCGCGGCGAAGGAGGGGGATGCGTACACGTTCATGTCGCCCGACGAGATCGGCATGGTGCGCACGATCGAGCGCATGATCGGCCAGCCCATTCCGCGCATCTCGGTGCCGGGCTTCGACTTTGGAACCGTCGCCGCTGACTGAACTCGCGCGGCGCTAATAGCGCACGCGCCCCAAGCGGGACACCGTGAGCGTATCGGCGGCGACACCGCGCCGCGCGACCATCGTGAGGTTTGCGGCGCCGTATCCGAGTCCGCGCACGTCGAACGTGATGGAGTCTCGCGTGGCGGACAGCGCGACCCCGTGCACGCTGCCGAGTGGCGTGCGGCCAAACGTATCGGTGCGAGATCGAAGTTCGAGTGTCGCCGCGGCCGTATCGATCACGACACTGACCGGCGCGTGCAGCGCAATCGCCTCGTCACGCGCGCGCGTGACAACGGCACCCGCCAGCCGCACGGCGTCGCGGGTGGCGATGCGATCCAGCAGCAACTGGAGCTGTCGCACCCCGATGAGCACGATGAGCCCCGAAATCGTGAGGACGAGGACGATCTCGATCAAGGTGAATGCGCCTCGGCGCGATGGTGTGTGTGGCATGCTGCAGTCTGCGACCGCCCTGCCGCGCCACCGGCACCAGCGCACCGCATCGTGGGGCGCATCGCCGCATCGATAAGGAAGGGCTTCGCCTAGATTGCCCGACTCAGAGTGATTCCACTTCGCGCGCCGCGGTCACGAGATAGTCGATGTCGTCGACGATCTTCGAGAGCGTCTCTTCGCGGGGTATCGCGCTCGCCGCACCCAATGCGACGGCCGCGCGCAGGTTCGAGAGGTGCAGCCACAGTGTGCGCATGTGCTCGGCCAGCGCATCGCGGCGTTCGACCAGCGCCGAGTGGCGCTCGGCGATCTCGCGCAGGAGCGCGAGCTGACTCTCGAGGAGAGAGCGCATTCGCGAGCGGGCGCCCGACGGGTCCGTGCGATTGTTGAGCGCCGCCAGGCGCGACTCGAGATGTTCCTGTTCCGCCGGATCCAGCTCGCGTGCGGCAATGCGGATGGCGTCCTCGATCGCGTTCGTCGCGCGTGCGATGGCCAGCGCCGCGTCGCGCGCGGAAGCGGCAAGAACGGGATCGCTGTAGCGGAACTCCGCTGCCAGCTCGCTGATGGCGTGCGCCAACGCGCTGGCGCCGACAGGCTCGGAGGCGACGGCCCGCCAGGGTGTGGATGACCGCTGAAGGAGCGTGGCCACTTCGGGGCGTTTCCAGAACGGAGACTGCACGGTGCCCACGGCGAGCAGCTTGTTGATATCGGCCTTGTCGAAACCCCGCTCTTTGCCCCAGCGAAACACGCGCATCGTCTCCATCACGGTGCCGGCGAGCGCGATGCCGACGATCAGCGCCGGCAAAACAACGGCCCACGACGGCACGGGCTTCGTACTCGTGGCGAGACGAATCATCACCGCAACGAGGATGGGAAGAGCAAGCAGGAGCTGAAGCGCCGCTGCAATGCTCAGCACCGACCGCGCACGGCGGAGAATGGGGGGCAGATCGAACCACACGTCACCCATGCGGCGGAACGTGCGCGGCCACCATCCACTCCAGCGGATTGGCGGCGCGAAGAGCAGATGCCAAACCCGCTCTGGCGACATTCCAGAGCGCCATGCGGCGATGGCGGGCGCGATGGCCAGCGCTCCAGCAAACAGCGGCATGAGGGCGGCGAGTCCCACCCAGAGGCGATCCGACGTCGCGACGTAGAGGGCCTCGAGCACGAGCAGCGAGATGCCCAGCAGTGCGAGCAGCCGGACACCGTATCCGGGCAGATGCTCCACGCCGTCCGGGAGCAGCAGGGAATCGTCCGTCGCGGCGAGCGCCCCGCGCAGCGACTGTGCGTCGCGCCACCGGTCGTCGGGCACCTTGGCGAGACACCGCGTGACCGCGTCAACCAGCGACTGCGGAATGTCTGGCGCGATGTTGGCCATTGGCGTGGGAAGCCGCGTGACGTGCTGCGCG
>JANMAY010000127.1:0-1573 GCA_031360095.1 Gemmatimonadaceae bacterium | reverse complement strand
TCGACGTCGCGGAGCTTCATGCTGCGGGAGTCGTCGAGCAGGACCGCGAGGACATTGCGCTGGGCGACGGCGCTCGAGAGCACCACGGTGGGGCGCATGAGGCAGGCGAGCACGATCGCGACCGCGAGTGCGCGCAGCGTGCCCAGCACGAGCTTGTCAGCGAGACTGACGGCCCGAACCCGGGAGTACGCCCAGATGACGATGACGAGTGCCGCCGCCACAGCGACGGCGAGGGCCCAGCGGGGAACGACCGGGGCCAATACCAAAGTGCCGCGCTCGAAGACGCGGGAAGGATACTTGAAGAGGAAGGTGAAAACGGGCTCGAACGAGGGCACGTTGATCTACGCGAGGAGGGGCCATATGGTTCGACACTCAACTGCCGCCTACAGCTTCCATTCGTCAGTCTGATGTCGGATGTCTCATAGAGAAAACCCTACATTCAGCGACTCATGCCGTTCCACGACCGTCCAGTCTTTCCGCGCGGATTCCAGTGCGCGAGTCGCAACTGCGGCCTCAAGCCGACCGCCAAGGATCTGGCGCTCTTCGTGAGCGACGTGGATGCCGCGGCCGCCGCCGTGTTCACCCGCAATCAATTTCCCGGGGCGCCAATCATCCTCGGGCGGGACACGATCCGCGCCGGGCTGCTGCGAGCGATCGTCGCCAACAGTAAGGTCAGCAACGTCGCAACCGGCGAACAGGGGATCGCGAACGCTCGGCGCATGGCGGAGGCAGCGGCGGAGGAAATGGGCACGATCCCCGGACACGTCCTCGTGAGCTCCACGGGGGTGATCGGCGTCCCGCTGCCCATCGACGCGATCGAGCGAGGCATCCGCGGCATGAAGGCCGACCTCGTAGACGACCCGATCGTGGGGGCGGAGGGGATCATGACGACTGATACCTACGCCAAGGCGCTTTCCGTTGGTGTGGGCGGCGCGACGATCACCTGGATCGCGAAGGGCTCGGGAATGATCGAGCCGAACATGGCGACGATGCTTGCCTACATCTTCACCGACGCCAAGTTCGAGGCGGCAGAGCTCGACGTGATGCTCCGGCAGGCGGTGGACGTGTCGTTCAACATGCTGTCGGTGGACACCGACACGAGCACGTCGGATACGTGCGTGATCATGGCGAACGGACACGCCGGCGCCGTGCCGAAAGATGAATTTGCCGAGGCGCTCAGGGCAGGCTGCATCAAGATGACCGAGATGCTGGCGCGTGATGGCGAAGGCGCGGCGCACCTACTCCGAACGCACGTGCTCGGCGCGCGGAACGAGCACGAGGCACGCCGGATCGCGAAGTCATTGGTGAACTCGCCGCTGATCAAGACGATGGTGCACGGCGCCGACCCGAACATAGGCCGGATCCTCATGGCGGTGGGGAAGTGTTTCGAGTGCACACTGGTGCCGGCGAAGACGGATGCCTCGGTGAATGGGCACGTGGTGCTGCGCCAGGGTCAGCGGCAGGAGTTCGACGAGGCCACCGTTCGCAAAGCGTTGAGCGCGGAGGTCGTGGACATCGAGGTCACGCTCGGCGTGGGGAAGGGGAGCGCGACGGCGTATGGGTGCGATCTGAC
>JANMAY010000047.1:0-17197 GCA_031360095.1 Gemmatimonadaceae bacterium | reverse complement strand
CTCGCGGTCGGCGGCGTGACGCTGATCTCGCCACACGCCAGCGCGTGGTGTGTCAAGCTGCTCGCGGAACGCGATGCGAGCGGGCCGCGCGGCAATCGTTAGGAGGACAGCGGATCCGCTTTCTCCACTACCCCCTCCAGCGACGCGCCGCCCACGTTCACGTAGAGCTGGCGTTCCGTCACGGTGAGGTCCAGCGTCATGCGACGATCGACGCGCGCCACCAGCTCGGCGATGAGCGGACGATCGAGAGCATACAGCTCGATCTGCTCGGCCTTGTGGATCCGCTCACCGGCAAGGCGCTGGAGCAGCTGTCGCGGATCCTTGTGCGTGTAGACAGCAACGCGTGGCGCAGCCTTGCTCGCCCGGTGCAGGCGCGCCGCGTCCGGTGACCCGATGTCGATCCACACGCGCATCGCGCCCGTGAGATCGCGTACGAACACGGCCGGCTCATCGGGCTCCGCGATTCCCTTTGAAAATCCAATGCCTTCCGTGTACTCGAGACAGTAGGCGAGCACGCGCGCCATCATGTGCTCGGTGGCTTCGGACGGCTGCTGTGCCACCTTGAACGCCAGCGATTCGAAGACGCCGCGATCCATGTCGGCGAGCTGGATCTCGAAGTTGTAGATCGTTGCGGTGAGTGCCATGCGGTTCGATCTGAGGGGGAAACAGTCAGGCCGGCCGCTTGAACGACCGTGGTCGGAAGCTATACTCTCCTCCGTGCTGCACCGTCCTCGCCCCGCCGTTCGGCGCGCCATCATCGCCGTCCCCTTTCTGGCCGCCGTCCTGCTCGCGATGCGACTGGATCGCGGTCCGAGCCGCAGCGCGGCTGACGCCGCTCACCCGGGCTTCACGCTGCGCGACGAATCCGCGAAGGCGGGCATCAACTTCCGCCATCACCGTCCGACATTCGATCCAAAGATCGCCGGCGTCGAGCCCCACGTCGCGGCGCTGGGAGCGGCGGTGTCCGTCGCGGACTTCGACGGCGACGACCGGCCCGATCTGTACTTCACCAACAGCCGCTTCGGTGAGCCGAACGCGCTCTATCACAACCGCGGCGACGGCACCTTCGAGGAAGTTGCCGCATCCGTAGGACTCGCGGATCTCAACCGGCCGGGTGAAGGCGTGTCGATGGGCGCCGTGTGGGGCGACATCGATAACGACGGCCGCGAAGACATCCTCGTCTACCGCTACGGATATCTAGCCCTGTTCAGGAACGTCGACGGTCACAACTTCCAGGATATCACGGCCCAGGCCGGCCTGCGCCGCTGGGTGAACAGCAACAGTGCGATCTGGCTCGACTACGATCGCGACGGGCTGCTCGACCTCTACGTCACCGCGTATTTCCGCGACATCGATCTCTGGCACCTCACGACGACGCGGATCATGCACAACAGCTTCGAGTTCGCCACGAACGGCGGGAAGAATCTGCTGTTTCACAACCTGGGCGGCGGCAAGTTCGAAGACGTGACCGACAAGATGCGCGTGGGCAGCACGCGGTGGACGCTGGCCGCTGCCTCCGCCGACTTCAACAGCGATGGATGGCCTGACATCTATCTCGCGAACGACTATGGCCCTGAAGAGCTGTATCTGAACGATCGTGGCGTGCGGTTCGTGCTCACCACCTCCGGCCTCGAGAGCGAATCCAAGAGCGGCATGTCCGTCGCGCTCGGCGATGCGTTCAATCGGGGCCGGCTCGACGCCTTCATCACTAACATCTCCGAGCGCGGCTACATCTTTCAGAACAACAATCTGCGACTCAACGAGATGCGGGAGTCACAGCGGTTCCGCAACGTCGCCGAAGGACAAATCGCCGACGCAGGATGGGCTTGGGGCGCGCAGTTCGGCGATTTCAACAACGACGGCGCCAACGAGCTGTTCGTCGCCAACGGATTCATCTCGGCGGATCGCGAGAAGAGCTACTGGTACTCCATGTCGAAGATCGCTGGCGCCAATGGTCGCTTCTTCGAGGACGCGGCGACATGGCCTCCCTTTGGGAACGCCAGTCTGTCCGGGTATGAACGGTCGCGGGTGTACCTCAATCGCGGTGTCGCCGGATGGGTGGATGTGGCAAAGCAGGTCGGCGTCGCCGACCTGTACGACGGCCGCGCCGTGGCAACTGCAGACCTCACGAATCGCGGCGCCGTCGACGTGATCGTCGCGAACCAGAACCAGCCAGCTGTGCTGTATCGCGACTACCCGGACACGAACAATCACTGGATCGCATTCCGGCTCATCGGTACGCGCAGCAACCGCAGCGCCATCGGTGCCGAGGTGGTCATCGAGTCAGGGGATTTCACCCAGCGGCGCGTCGTCGATGGCGGATCGGGATTCGCGAGTCAGAACGACCGCCGGCCGCACTTCGGGCTGGGGTCTCGAGAATGGGTCGATCGCGTCGTCATTCATTGGCCGTCCGGCGCCACCCAGGTGGTGTTGCGTCCCGGCATCGATGAAATCATCACCGTCACAGAACCACGAGGCTAACGAGATGAGCGACGCGACGATCGTGGCATCGCGCGAGCGCAATGCCCTCGTACGCTCGTGGCAGCGCTCGAGCGCGATCGACCCGCGATATCTAATCGCGCTCCTCATCACCGCGGTGCTGCTGGCGGCGCAGCTCCGCTACCACATGGTCGGTGGCTATACTCGGCTGCTTCTCGCGCTTTCGGTATGCGTGGCGACCGAGGCGGCGCTGTCGTGGTTCGACCGCGGCAAGGTCGTCAACCTGCTGAGCGCCTACATCAGCGGCATTAGTCTCACGCTGCTCATCAAGCCGCAGGGCGCCACGCTTTGGCCGTTTGCGCTTGGCGGCTTTCTGGCGATCTCGTCCAAATACGTCCTCCGCTATCGCGACAACCACCTCTGGAATCCCACGAACTTCGCCATCTGCGCCCTGCTGCTCGCCGCGCCGGACCGCATCTCCGTACTCAGCCACCAGTTCGGCAACGATGTGGCAACGAATCTGGTGATTTGGCTTTTCGGACTCATCATCGCCGCGCGGGTCGGCGTCCTCCACATCACGCTCACGTACCTCGCCAGCTTCCTGCTGCTCAATAGCGTGCGCGCCCTTGCACTCGGCCAATCGGTCTTGCCGGAGATCGCGCCGATCACCGGACCGATGTATCAGCTGTTCGTCTTCTTCATGATCACCGACCCGCGCACCGTGGTACGCGGCAAGCAGAGGCAGATTGTCGTCGCGATCCTGATCGCATCAGTGGAGATGGTGATCCGACTGGCCTCGGACAGGGGATGGCCGCTGCCCACCGCGTTCAACGCGGATCCGGCGCTGCTCGCGCTCGGTTTGGTTGGTCCCGTGGTCAAGTGGCTCGACCTCCGGCGGATGGCGCGGCAAACGTCGGCTCCGGTGCCATCCCCCGCAGCGCCGGCAATCCCGAGAGAATCTGATCGCGGCTCATCCCCAGCAGCGCGTGCCGCTCGATGAGCACGTCGAAGTCCACGGGATAGAGATTGCGCTTGGCGGCGTCAGCAAGTCCGGCAACGTTGCGCGGTGCAATGGCTCGTGCAACCCACGTCGCAAAATCTCGGCGCTCCTGAGCCGTCCCGATTTCGCCACTGTCCCCGGTGATGTGCCGAAGACGTCGCATGCTCTCACAGGGCAAGGACTCCAACACCGGATCGCCAACGCCGAGGAATCCCTTCCACGCGACGTCGTCCTCGGGCGTCAGTCGCTGATTGATCTCCGCGTAGGACACAGTTCCGAAATAAAGCATCGCGTGCGCGGCGAATAGATCGAAGTGTGACATCGCTCGGTACGCGCCAGCGACCAGACGATCGATCTGATCCGCTTCCGCTCCGAGTAGCGCGTCATACCGCTCGAGCATGCCGGCACTCGGCACGCGACCGGCCTCGGCGGAGGTTTCGAACGCGTGCGCAAGTCGTTCGACGGCACGCAATCCCCAGGCGATCCCGGTGGAAAACAGTGGGTCGACAAACGCGTAGGAGTGCGGCATCAGCGCCCATCGCGATCCGGCGGCCTTCGTGAGGCGATGCTGAATCACCGGGCGAAACGCGATCGGCATGACCGGCGTCGCCGCACCAAACGCGCTCGCGATCGTTGGATATCGTGCGAGCACTTCCTTCCACAGCTTCGCTGGCTCATCCGCGGCCGCCCCTCCCAACGACGCCAATCCCCTCGGGCTCAGCAGAAATCCCGCGCTGGTCAATCCGTCGTCAAACCGCAGCGAATACATCCAGCCTTCATCGATCACGTGGTGCACGGCCGCCCAGTCATCGGGGTACGGACCGCCCGGCATGTCTGGCACCACGTCCTGCATTGTCCTTACACCGTCGAAGTGGCTGAAGACGATCGCCGAGCGCGTCGTTGTGCGCTCGAGACCCGAGGGGATCGAGAGCTGTCGTGCGAGAAAGCCATTCGGTCCCGAGGCATCGACGACGAAATCTGCACGGAGCGCGAATGCGTTTCCGTTTTGGCTGCCGCCCAGCAGGACGGAGTCCGACGTCAAATCCGCTGACGCGAGCTCCACGCGGTCTCGATAATCCACCCCCGCGGCGATGGCCTCGCGCACGAAATGATGATCCACGTCGGCGCGCAACCAGTGCGTATCCGAGAGCGAATCGTCCGGACTGGCCTCGACGAGCAGACGCTCAGAGTCGAAGCCGCGATTGGCAAATGGCTGTCCCGCATGGTGTCTGTAATACGTAAAGCCGCGCTTCAGTCCGCGGCGAAGCTCCGGGAAGTGCTGGACCCAGCGCCCGTGAGTCGCCAGGCGATAGCAGTCCGCAAGTCCGTATCGTATTCCAAGTCGCTCGAGTGACAGATTGGCGAGCGGCGTCGACGACTCGCCAATTGCGAACCGCGGGTGCGCGCCGCGCTCCAGAAGCACTACATCATAGCCCAGGACGGCGAGCACGCGTGCCAGCAGCGATCCCGTAAAACCGCTGCCGACAATCGCCACCTCGCACGATTGTGTCATCGCGCGTCACACATGCTGCATGCAACGCGCAATTCGGAACGCCCGGTTACGTTCAGGCGCCGCAACCGCTCGATGCGCTGCGTCCTGCAGTGCTCGCAAGCAGGCAGTTGCTCCGCATCCCACACGTCGGCAGTGACGACAGTGCGCGTGAACTGCAGGCAGCCGTCGAGCGCGTCCTCGAGCTGGGACAAGGTGGGCGGTGTGAAATGACCAAGAGCCTGGAGGCGTTCCATCTCTCCATTCCCTCCGCGGACAGGAATAATCGAAACGACCGACGCGCCACGCTCCACTGCATACTCGACAGTTCGCACGGTCCACTCGATCGATTCCGCGGCAGGAACGTACGGCGCGCCGAGGAGCACGAACACGCGCAGATCCATCTCATGCTCTGAGAGAAAGCGCGCCGCGCGATCGAATCGGGCGAGGTCGAGCCGTTTGTTCAGCTGCGCGGCCGCCACGGGATGGATCGTTTCGAGCCCGGCCGCCACTTCGAGCCGGCCTGAGAGCTCTCGCGCAAACGCCAGGGTGGCCGGCCCAATGGTGTTGGCGTGCGACTCGACCGTGACGCCACTGAACGACGACGCCAACCGTACAATCCCCGCGAGGTCGTCCGCTGGAACGGCGCGCCGATCGAAGAAGTTGCTCGCGGTGTACAGCTTGAGTCGCTGCGCCACCGGCCCATCGAGCTCGCGGAGCACGGTCCCCAACTGCTCGACCAATGCGCCGGGAGGCGTTGGACCATCGATGGTATATCGCCAGAGATCGCAGAACGAGCACGTGAACGGGCACTCGGCTCCGGCGAGAAAGACCGTAAGCGCCCGCTCGATTGCTCCGCTGGGCCGGCGCTCGTCCTCGAGCACGAAGCCGTGCGCCCGGGTCGGATCGACGTACCCCTTCGGGGCACGCAGACTCCGAATCCGTCGATCGACATCCGACGCGATCACACCACCGCGGCGTGCAGCGTCTCGAAATGGCTGCGGTAGCGCGTCTCATCCTGAGGAAACAGCCGAGCGACCTGGTCGGCCGACACTGATCCGTGCTGAAACCGGCGCTTGAGATACACGGGCATCTCGAGCCCCAGCACCGCGCGGACTCCGCGCGACACGATCTCCCCTTTCAACGCATACAATCGCTCGTGCGACCCCTCCGTCAACGCGGCGAACGGAACCGCCTCGGCCACTGCGATGACGGATGGGCGCGTGTAGGGGCTGAAGGCGTCGAACGCGTATGCTCGGGCGCACGCGTAGCTCCGGACGCAGCCGCGGCTATAGCCGCCCGAATAGGTGAGCGAGTGTTTGATGGATTCCACGCCCCAGCCTTCCTGGTACAGCATCCGGTTGTTGACGACGCTCCGGATGGTGAGCTCGCTGTTCTCCTCGATCGGATAATCCTTGAGGTTCTCATCGCCGCCATCGCCGTCCACGAGCAGACGCCAGTCGGGATAGCGATCCCGAATGCCGGCCAGGAGCGCGAGGTTCACGGCAGCGCATTCCACGTCGAGCGCCTTGTAGTCCTCGATCACGGCAACGGCGCGCAGCGGATCGAGTGCGCTCGAGGCGACGTCGATGATCTCGCCCAGCATTTCGAGATTCGTGTGGCGCAGGAAGTCGTGCGCCTGCCGCGCGTCGTCTCCTGCACTGTCTACGGACAGGGTGAACGCTTTGAGCCGCGCCGGAGAGTGACCTTGATCCAGCAAGAGCTTGTACAGGCAGAGCAGCATCGCGCCGCTGTCGATGCCTCCGGAAAACGGAACGCCAACGGGCTCCGCGGGATCGCGCACCGAGAGCCATCGCCGCAGCTCGTCATACACTGCCTCGATGTAGCGGCGGCCAATGACATCCAGATCCTTCGTCGACGTCCCTCTGGGGGGGTCGAAGAAGCGCCGGTGCACCGGATTGGGATCTGGGCATCCCACTAGACGCAGCGTCGTCACGTGGTGCGCCGGTACCATCCGCGTGTAGCTCGGATGGAACTGAGTGGACCACCCTCGGCGTGCGAGCTCCGCGGCGATCTCGTCGATTCGATCGGCCACGATCAACACTGGTCCATCGGTGGCCTTGGCGAGAAAATATCGCATCGGGCGGTCGAGGCTTCGTGCCAGCACGACCCGCTCGCCCTCCTGCGCCACCAGCGCAAACGAACCGCGGATGCCGAGGACTGCTTCGGTGTCTCCGGCAAGCAGCCAGCGTCGCGCTTCGGCTTCATCGATCGACCAGAGACCCTGGGTCTCGCTCGCGATCAGGTTGACGACGCGGGAAATGGGCAGTTGTGGATTCATGCGAAAAAACTACTACTCGTGTGGCGCCGCTGCTATTGCGGCACCATTGCGGTCCTGGCGTGCGTCACCCAACCTCGTTGACAGCGGCTTGCCTCCCGGCGTATGTCCGTGTTCCCCCTCTTCTCCGGCGATTAGAACCACGATGACGACGTTCGCGCGCATGCATTCCTCCGGTGCCGTCGCACTGTTCATTCCGCTTCTCCTGGTGGCCGCCTGCACGAACGACCGCGACCGCCCCGTGTTCAAGCTCTTGAGCGCGGAGCAGACCGGCGTGACGTTCGCAAACACCATCACCACCAGCGACTCGCTGAACGTTCAGACAGACGTCTATGTGTACAACGGCGCCGGCGTCGCCGCGGGCGATATCGACAATGACGGTTTGCCGGATCTCTTTTTTGCCGGCAACATGGTTTCGAGCCGTCTGTACCGGAATATGGGGAACATGAAGTTCGAAGACATTACCGAGCGCGCTGGGGTCCGCACCACCCGATGGGCGACCGGCGCCACCATGGTGGACATCAACAGTGACGGAAAGCTCGATATTTACGTGTCCGTTTCCGGTCCCCAGTGGTCGACACCGGCGCAGCGCGCGAATCTGCTGTTCATAAACAACGGAAACGGGACGTTTACAGAAGCCGCTGCGCAGTATGGCATCGCAGACGGCGGCTTCACGACGCACGCCGCCTTCCTGGACTACGACGGGGACGGGTGCCTCGACCTTTTTCTGCTCAACAATTCCCCGGGGGATTTTTCGCGCGGTGAGGCGGCGAGCCTTCCGTCGGGCATGCGGAGTGCCGCCCCCGACAGCCACAACCAGCTCTATCGGAACGATTGCAACGGACATTTCGCCAACGTGTCCGCACAAGCGGGCATCCTTCGCGAATTGGGGTATGGGCTCGGCGTCGCCGTCGCCGACCTGAACCGGGATGGATGGCCAGACATATACGTCTCCAACGATGTCGTCACGAACGACGTGTTATACGTCAACAATGGAGACGGCACGTTCACCAACAAGGCTGCCCAGTGGCTCAAACATGCCAGCTTCGCGGGCATGGGCGTCGATGTCGCGGACTTCAACGACGATGGTTGGCCCGACGTCCTTCAGGTGGACATGATGCCACGCGCGTTGAATCGCCGCAAACGCACAAGCGGGTTCGCTACGTACAACACTCTCGCCGAGTCCCGCAGCAGAGGATATCGCGACGACTACTCCGCCAACTCCCTGCAGTTGAGCAACGGCATCACGAAAGAGGGCGACGTGGTCTTCAGCGAGATCGCCCAACTCGCCGGCGTCTCGCACACCGATTGGAGTTGGAGCGCACTATTCGCTGACTTCGATAACGATGGCAACAAGGACATCTTCATCGGCAACGGCTATCCCAAGGCCGTCAACGACCTGGATTACATGACGACTACGCCTGCATCCCGCCAGCCGGGACGGGCCAACGCGACACGAGTGGGGCTGGACAACCTGAACCGCCTTCCCGCCTACAAGGAGCCAAACTATGTCTTTCGCAATTCGGGTGACCTGACGTTCACGGATAAAACCGCGCAGTGGGGCATGGAGCAGCCGAGCTTCTCGTACGGCGCCGCATACGCCGACCTGGACAACGACGGGAAGCTCGACCTCGTCGTGAGCAACATCGATGCACCGGCATTCATCTACCACAATGTCCAACCGAAAGACGACTCCCATCACTACCTGAGCGTGCAGCTCGAGGGAATCGCTCCCAACCGCCGCGGCATTGGTGCCTCACTGATCCTCACCGCCGGGGGCAAGAAACAATACCTCTATCAATCTCCCTATCGTGGCTACATGTCCACGGTCGATGACCGAGCACACTTTGGACTCGGCACCGTGAAACGCGTGGATAGTTTGGAGGTGATCTGGCCTGACAGCCGGTATCAAGTGCTGACCGGTCTGGAGGTCGATCGGCCGGTGACCGTGAAGCAAGTCAATGCAACGGAGAAAAAGGAGCACGGACTTTTCCCTGCTGCTGCTGCGCGCAACCTCGTGTTCGAGTCGGCGGTTGCAGGGCGCGGCCTGCCATACAAACACCAGGCGGCGACGATGGTGGACTACAGCGTCCAGCCCCTTCTACCGTACATGGTGTCCCGACAGGGGCCACCCATCGCCGTCCACGACGTCGATGGCGACGGTTTAGACGATGTCTTCATCGGTGGGGCGTCGGGCGTTTCAGGAAAACTGTTCCGCCAGACAAAAGACGGCGGCTTCGTCGAGTCGGCGCGGGGGCAGCCCTGGGAAGCGGACAAGGCGTATGAGGATTGGGGAGCACTGTTCTTCGACGCCAACGGCGATGGCTTGGCTGATCTTTATGTCGCGAGCGGCGGCTACCAGCTTTCACCCAACTCACCGTTGTTGCAGGATCGGCTCTACATCAATCGTGGAGGCGGACGGTTCGTGCGGGATAGTCAGGCGCTGCCCACCATGCTCACGAGCACCGCTGCCGTTCGCGCAGGGGATTTCAATGGTGACGGCAAACTCGATCTCTTCGTGGGTGGTCGGTTGACGCCGCGAGAATATCCCTATCCCGCCCGGAGCTATGTGCTGCGCAACGACGGCGCGGGCCGATTCACCGACGTTACCGCGGAGGTCGCACCCGACTTGGCGCGTCCCGTAGGAATGATCACTGACGCGGTCTGGATCGATTTCGACGGCGACAGACGTCAGGACCTGGTCACGGTCGGGGAGTGGATGCCCATCACCTTCTATCGGAACGATGGAAGGCAGCTGCGGAATGTGACTGCGTCGACGCAGCTGCCGCCTCAGCGAGGCTGGTGGTTCAGCCTCGCTACGGGTGACTTCGACCACGATGGTCGGCCTGACTTGGTGGCTGGGAATCTTGGACTGAATCACACGTACACGACGTCCAAGGACAGCGCGTTCGGCATACTCGCCGGGAATTTTTCTGGAAGCCAGAACACGGACGTCGTTCTCACCCAGAAAATCAATGGAACGGAGTATCCTCTCGCGGGAATGGTTCCCCTCGGTAGAGCGCTGTATCAGCTCTCGTTGAAGTTTCCGACGTATGGATCGTTCGCCGATGCATCGATCCCTCAGCTGTTCGATCTAGCGGCGCTCAACCAGGCGCTCCACTACCAAGCAGATACGTTTGGCAGCGTCTTTCTCCACAACCGTGGGGGAGGCGCGTTTAGCGCGTCGACGCTCCCTCATTTAGCGCAGATCGCCCCGATCAAGTCCATCATCGTGCACGATGTGGACGGGGACGGAAATCTCGACATGATCGTAGCAGGAAATCTCTACGATACCGAGGCGAATACGCCGAGGGCGGATGCGGGCAACGGGCTGTGGCTGAGGGGGGATGGACGTGGCCACTTCACCCCGGTGCCGTCGCGCGAGAGTGGATTGCTGGCTCCGCGGAACGTCGCCGGCCTTGCGCTCATCACAACGCCCGTTGGTAAGGCGGTGCTTGTCGCGAATACCGGGGATTCAGTTCAGACATTCGCCATAACGCAACGCGAACACGGCACCGGTACAGTTGCACCGGTGCCGTGAGCGTCGTTCGGAACTGCCTTACATGCTACCAGCCAGGGTTCTGCTTCAGCCCTGGACTCGTGCCACTCTTGCTCAACTCGATCTGAATGGCCGGAAGGGGAAACAAGGCGTGGCGTGCGCTGAATGCCGCCGACCCGGCAAGCTGTAGCCGCCGCGACTTCTCCGCTCCGCCGCCCACGCCGCTGAGATAGGCGTTGAGCACCTGGTCCGCGGTGCCCCACCGGCGCAAATCAAAGAACCGCTGTCCTTCCATGGCCAATTCAAGCCGGCGCTCGTTCCGCACCGCCGTGCGCGCCGCCGTCTGGTCCGCGAACGGTGTGGCGTACGGTCCGATCTTGTACGTCGCCCACGTGATCGACGGATCATTCAGAGGAACGCCGATCGTGGCGCGATCCTTCCCCGGACCTTGCGCCTTCACGCCAGCCCGCGCGCGGATCTCATTCACAATCGTCCGGGCATTCTCCAGCGAACCCGCTTCCACTTCCGCCTCGGCCAACAGCAACAGCAGATCCGCATACCGGAAGATGTGGATGTTCACCGAATTCAGCTGCGTGTTCACCCATCCAACGGTGCTCTCCGCGCCACTGGATTTCTCGTGCATGTTCTTCTTGCCGCTGTACGTTCCACCGTAGCTGGGTGAACGAATCCAATCGGCCGCGTGCGGCCCCCAGTCCTTGAACGGCACGCCGTCGCGGCCGACCGTAAAGTCTAGGCGTGGATCGACCGGAGTCGCCGACCCGGCCACGAAGTTCGCGCTGCTGGCGTTCCAGTTCGCATTGGTCACAGACGCGGGCAAGCCGGTGGCGGCGTCGGTGGCGAAGAAGTTCACGAGGTTCTGCGACGGCTGATGGAAGCCGCAGCATCCGAACGGGCTGCCGGAATGCGGGAAGGTCAGCCGGGCACCCCAGTTGGAATTGTCGCCATCCGCCTGACCGTCATTGACCGACGCCTGATAGGCCAGAATGGTCTCCTTTCCGTTTTCAAGATCCTTGAACCCGGTCCAGACGCGATCAAAGCTCGACTCCAGTCCGTAGGGTCCGTTCGCCCGAACATCCTTCAACGTGACCAGCCCGGCGGCAAACTGACCCGCATACACCTGCACGCGTCCCTTGTAAGCCTTGGCCGTCCACTGCGAGGCGCGGCCGACGCTTCGGGCCGTCGCTGGCAACAGCGCGATGGCGGCATCGAGATCTTTCAAGATCTCAGCGCCCGCCTCCGCCTTCGTCAGGTTCGCCTTGCGAAAATCCGTATCGGTTTCGCGGTAGTAGGGAATGTTGCCCCACATCCGCCACGCCTCGAAGTGAAAGTGCGCCCGCAGAAAGAGTGCTTCCCCCTCGATGCTCTTGACGTCGGGCGCCGGAATCTCACCCGGCTTGGTGGAGGTCACCTGCTTGAGCAGGTTGATCGCCGCGTTGGCGCGGACGACCCCCTCGTACATGGCGCGCCACTTGTCATTCAGCTCGCCCTCGACCCCCGGTGCCGACCACTGATACTGCTCGATGGGATCGATCGCAGGCTGGTCGGTGGCTTCGGAGCCCTTGTAGGCATCATCGCTCGTGACGCTGCCCCAGATCCAGTTGCTCGCCGCGGACGCCCACGCGCCGCCGACGCCGTTGGTATGATCCAGCTGTCGGTACGAGGCGATGAGCGTGCCTTCCACTCCCGCCTTATTCGCCAGCGTTCCTGCATCCAGTGTCCCTTGGGGCTTGGCGGCGTCGGTCAGAAAATCCTTGCACCCGTAGAGCGTGCCGACCGACAACGTCATCGCCAGCCCGAGGAACAGAGGCTGCCTTAATACCTTATTCATCGCTGTCCTCTGATTGAAGAATGTCATTTAAAACGAAGCGGACAAGCCGATGCTGAACGTCTTGTTGCTGGGATACACACCACGGTCGATACCACGAGCCTGATCCCGGACATCGCCGGCCGATCCACCCGCGTTGGCCGTTGGCAGCGACGGATCGAGACCCGTGTAGCGCGTCCAGGTGAACAGGTTTTCTCCCTGCACGTAGACTCTCGTGGCCGTCATCCAGCGCGCCATCGATGCAGGCACGTTGTAGCCAAGCTGCAAGTTGCGCATCCGCACGTATGAGCCGTCTTCGACGTAGTAGCTGCTGATCGCTTTGCTGTAGGTATCGTTCTGATCCAGCCGCGGATACTTGGCGTTCAGGTTCTGTGGGGTCCAGGAATTCTCCAACCGATCGTTTCGCACATTCGTGGAGAAATCACGGAACACGTAGAAATCCTTTTGCGCATCGAAGATGTCGTTTCCGAAGGTGCCGAACAGGGCGCCGTTCAGATCCCAATTGCCGTAGCGGTATCCGAGGTCCAGGCCGCCCGTGAAATCGGGATGCGGATTTCCGATGATGACGCGATCCGCTGCGGTGATCACTCCGTTGCTGTCGCTATCCACGAACTTGATCCGGCCCGGGGCGGCGCCGTCTTGCTTCGCGTGGGCCGCGACGTCGGCGGCATCACGGAAGTAGCCATTTGCCTTCAGACCATAGAACGACCCGATCGGGGACCCCACCTGATTGATGAGTGCATTGCCAATGCGCGTCGAGACCGGACCGTAGAAGAAGTTCTGCACGCCGTCGATGGAGACGATCTCGTTCTTGTACTTGCTTCCCGTCAGCGTGGCGTTCCAGTTCGCGCCCTGATGCCCCACGGAGAAATCAAACCCGCGATTCTTCATGTTCCCGATGTTGACGATTGGCGCCGCAGCGACGCCAGCCGTGCCGGGAATGGCGGGATTGAACAGCAGGTTGTTCGTCGCTCTGGTGTACACATCGAGGATCACGTTGAGCGCACCGTCGAACAGCGCGAGATCCGCACCCACGTTCGTGGATCGATTCTCTTCCCACTTCAGATCCGCGTTGCCCAGCGATGTCTGCCTGTAGCCCGCTTGCACCGAGGTGTTGGAACCATTGATGTCGTAGTACGTGTCGCCGTTGTTACCACCGAACTGGTTGACGGTTCGGCCCGACGGAATGGATTGGTTTCCCGTGACTCCGTACCCGACGCGAAGCATGGCGTCCGACAAGAGGTGGTTATTCTCGAGGAACTTCTCCTTCGAGATGCGCCAGCCCAAGCCGAAGGCCGGGAACGTTCCGTAACGGTTGTTGGGGCCTAGCCGCGAGGAACCATCTTTCCGAACCGTCGCGCTCGCGACGTACTTGTCGGCAAAGTTGTAGTCGGCCTTGCCGAAGAAGGACAGGAGGGCGCTTTCGCTGCCGAAGCTGTTCACGACCTTGCTCTTCGCATCACCCAGGGCATCCTGAATGAATCGCGCATTCAAGTCGTTGGACAGCAGGTTGCTCAGCGACGCATTGATACCGCGGAATGTGCCGTGAATGGCCTCCTGTCCCAGCAGCACGTTGACGTTGTGCTGAGACATCTGCCGCACGTACTTCAGCGTGTTGCTCCAGGTCCAGTCCGTGTTCGAATTGGAGCTTTCATTGATCGAATTGGAGAAGCTGGGTTCGGAGTTCTCAGGCGTGATCGCGTTGTAGCCGGCGAACGAGCCCTGGTTCACGCTGAATCCGAGACTGCTGCGCAATGCCACGGAGGGAATCACGGCGAGACCCGCAAACACGTTGCCGAACACGCGGTTGTTGCCAGCGATGTTGTTCCGGCCCTCGTACGCGTTCTTGAGGGGGTTGGTGTTGTTGCCCAGACCAACCGCTTTACCCGATGCGAAGTTGCCTTGGATGTCATACACCGGGACGACCGGCTGCATCAGGATGTTCTTTCCGATGAGACCCGTTTCGCCGCCCTGATCATCCGGCAGTCCGCCGAAGTGGCGCTCGCCGGAGAGCGCGACATTCTCGCCGAACTGCAGCTTGCCGCGAGTGAACGAGCTGTTCACGCGAATATTGGCACGCTTGAAGTTGTTGTACGCAGCCGTACCGTCCTGATCGAAGTAATTGAAGGAGACACCGTACGCGTTCTCCTCACCAGCGCCCGAAATGCTCAGGTTATAGTCCGCGACCTTCGCAGCCTTCCCAAACACGGCATTCCACCAGTTGGTGCCGGAGCTGCCGGGCATGATCAGGCTGTTCGGATAGGAATACTTGTTGACGTCCACACCAACCGGCCGGCCATACGCATCGACCCCAGTCCGTGTCCCCGTCGCCGCGAACGTGTAGTCCGGCACCGTCGGGTTGTTGGGGTCGCCGTAAATGTTGGTCGGTACCGGCAAGCCCGCATTCAAATAGCTCTGCTTGAGGACTTGGAAGTAGTCGAGTGAATTCGTGATGAGGAACTTGTCATAGCCGTTGGTGGGCTTGGCCATTCCGGTGCGCACCGTCATCGTCATCCGCGGCGGTCCGGAAATGCCCCGCTTCGTGGTCTCGATGAGGATCACACCGTTGTTGGCGCGTGACCCGTAAATCGACGCGGCCGATGCATCCTTGAGCACCTGGATGGACGTGATGTCGTTCGGGTTCAGCCAGTTGATGTAGGAATCCTGAACCGGCACGCCATCGATCACGTACATCGGATCGTTGTTCTGGAAGGAGCTGATACCCCGGATTCGGACGGTGCTACGCGCGCCGGGCGACCCGCTCGCGGCAACCGTGATGCCGGGTACCGCGTCCAGACGCTGGAGAACACTCGCACCTGTCTGGCGCTGCGCGCTCTCGACGTTGAGGCTGGCCACCGCGCCAGTGATATCCGCTCGGCGTTGCTCGGTGTAGCCGGTAACCACCACCTCTTCCAGGTAGGCGATCGGCGCCAGGGCAACATTGATCGTCGCTCGCCCGGATACCGTTGCTTGTGCGGGGTGCCGGCCGACAAGCGTAAAGATCAAAACGCCGTCAGAGGGTGCCGAGATGAGGTATCTGCCGTTCGTACCCGTCGTCGCGCGGGTTTCTGTCCCCTGCACGCGGACCGCAACTCCCGCCAGCGGACCTCCGGAGGAAGACGTGACTGTCCCGGTCACCGGTCTCGGTTGACCGAGCGCCGTTCCGCTCAGAACGAATGCGAGCAGCAAGCCCATCGCCACCGCGCGAACGCCGTGTTGGGGGCTACTGCGGGGTGCCTGACCACCTGCCAACGTGTTTTCCATTGTCTTTTTTCCAGTTGCGCTCATGCGTTGTGATCCTCGGGTCGGTGCATGGACTTCAGGCCTTGCATGTCGATCAAAAGCGATACGTGATGGGGCGATGGAACAGAACGGCTCACGCTGGCGCGGCGAGCAATAGCAGCGGGGCGCGGGCAATTTGTAGGGCGAGCGAACGAATCATCCGCGTACGACCTTTCAGGAAGGAGAAAAGGCACGACGAAACTGTTTCACTACCGCGCAACCGGAGTAGAGCAACGCCATAGCACGGTTGCGCGACAAACTCTATTACGGTTCGGCGTTCCAGTTGTCAAGCAATTTTTGACGTCGGTGCAAAGAAACGAGCAATCGGAACGAGAATGTGCCCCATATTTTGCCGGAATTGCGTTGCCCTCGAGCAACGCGCTCGATGGACGTCCCGCACTGTGGACACCACTCGCCAAGTACCCGGACCCGGGCAGTTCCAAGAAAGACACACACTGGTCCGCCCTTTGCTCAAATGTCAGCTGCAGCTCCCTCCCGCCTCCCGCTCATCCCTCCATGGCGCGCCCGCTTTCCTGGTCTGACGTCCGCGGCGGCGTGATCGCGACCTTTGCGCTCGCCCTGATCGCCTTTTTTGTGCTCACGTACGTGCGCGTCGGCGCACTTCGGGGGGACACCTTCACGCTCTACGCGCTCGTGGGTGAAGCGCGCGGGGTGCTCGTCGGCTCGGAGGTGTGGCTCAGCGGACAAAAGATCGGGAAAATCGTCGCAATCGAATTCCGAGCTCCAGGGGTCTCGGACACCGCCACGCGCCTCGCCGTCGAGATGCAAGTGCTGGAGGAGTACCGCTCGATGATGCACCGCGATGCTGTCGCCCAAATCCGGCCCGGCGGGTCGGTCATCGGAGCGCCCGTTGTCTACATCGCTCCTGGTACGGTGAGCGCTCCCCCCCTCCGTCAGAACGATACGCTTCATGCGCTGGCGCAAGCGGATGTCGAAGGCGCGGCAGGCCAGTTCGGCGCCGCGGCAAAGGAGTTCCCTGCGATCATCAATAATGTGAAGCTGCTCCGCGAACAGCTGAAGTCGGACGAGGGAACCGCCGGAGCCATTCTCAATTCGCCCCGAGGCCCTGGTATGGCGGAGCTGTCTCGGGTCAGTGCCCAGGCCTCGCGCCTCGCCGATCGGATGCAGAGCGGGGGTGGCACCGTCGGACGTTTCATGAAGGGTGACCTGTCGTCGCGTGCGTCCAGCGTACTGGCGAGAGCGGACTCGGTGCGGCAGCTGCTCGCCTCTCCCAACACGTCCTTCGGACGGTTCCGACGCGACAGTACGCTGATCAAACAGGTGGCGGACGTTCGCGCCGAACTCGCCACCATCCGCGCCGA
>JANMAY010000014.1:0-6640 GCA_031360095.1 Gemmatimonadaceae bacterium | reverse complement strand
CGATCTTGTTGATTACGACAATGGGCGTGCGTCCCAACTCGAGCGCCTTGCGGAGCACGAATCGCGTCTGTGGCATGGGGCCGTCGAAGGCGTCCACGACAAGCAGGACTCCGTCCACCATGCGAAGAATGCGCTCGACCTCTCCGCCGAAATCGGCGTGGCCCGGCGTATCGACGATGTTGATCTTGGTCTCTTTCCAGCGCACGGACGTGTTCTTCGCCAAGATGGTGATCCCGCGCTCCCGCTCGAGCGGGTTGGAATCCATCACACGCTCGGCAACGACCTGGTTCTCGCGGAACGCGCCGGCCTGCCGGAGCATCTTGTCGACCAGGGTGGTCTTCCCGTGATCGACGTGTGCGATGATGGCGATATTACGAATCTGCATAGCCCGGAAATATAGCCACCCGAAGGAAGCCCAAACAAGCTCGGGTGTTGTCCCACTTGACCCAGTGGCCGAAGTCGGACAGTGTAAAGGCGAAGTTCATCCCCTGGCAGGAGGTGTCCGATGCACCACCAGAATGACCCCGCGCTTGAGCAGTACCCCCATGGACGCGGCTACGGCCACGATTACATGCGCGGCGGTGAGGTACTCGGCGGATATGGGTATTCGGAGCGAGACGAGTATGCGCTCCCGCGTGGAGAGCTGGGCGGGACCATGAGCGCCGGGTCAGCGGACGAAGAATCGGCGGAAGCGACTGAGCAGTCGCCGTAGCCATTGCATCGGACGATCACCGGACGATCACACATGGACGCGGGGCGCCGGAGGCGCCCCGCCTTGTTTTCGCACGCCTGCGTGTCGCGGTGTCGACGCGTGACGAGCGCGTGCTACTTGCGCGCCGGCGCTGCCTTTGACGTCTCGACGTCGGCAAATGCCGTATCGAGGCCGCGCGATTTGAGCGCCATCACGAATCCCGGTTTTTCGACTGATTTTCCGTAGGCTTCGGAAGCCTCGACCTGACCTGAATCGACGAGGTCCAGGAGGGCGTCGTTGAGCGTAACCATGCCGAGCCGTTTCGACGTCTGCATGACGGACGGGATTTGAAAGGTCTTGCCCTCACGAATGAGATTCGTGACAGCGGGAAGCGACAGCAGCACCTCGCGCGCGGCGACGCGCCCGCCACCGATCTTCTTGCAGAGCGTCTGTGAGATGACTCCGCGCAGAGAGTCGGCGAGCATGACCCGAATCTGTGCCTGGCGGTCCGCGGGAAACTGGTCGATGATCCGGTTGATCGTCCCGGCGGCCGTGGTCGTGTGGAGCGTCCCGAACACCAGATGTCCCGTCTCGGCGGTCTCGATCGCGATCGACACCGTCTCGAGATCGCGCAACTCGCCGACGAGAATGATGTCGGGATCCTCGCGCAGCGCCGCACGCAGCGCGCTCTTGAACGACCCGGTGTGCACGCCCACCTGGCGCTGGGTGATGATGCACTTCTTGTTGGCGTGTACGAACTCGATGGGATCTTCGATCGTGATGATGTGATCGTTCCGCGACCGGTTGACCAGGTCGATGAGCGAGCACAGCGTGGTGGACTTGCCGCTCCCGGTGGGGCCGGTCACGAGGACGAGACCCTTGTTCAACTGGCAGAGGCGCTGCACCTCCGGAGAGATGCCCATCTGCTCCACGGTGACGACCGTCGCCGGAATCTGCCGAAAGACAGCCGCGGGCCCGCGCCGGTCCTTCAGCGCGTTCGCGCGAAAGCGGGCAATGCCGGCGATCTCGTAGGCATAATCCGTGTCGTTCGTCTCGAGAAACTCGGAGCGATTGCGTTCGGGCATGATCGAGCGCAGCATCGCCTCGAGCCCCGAGGCTTCGACCGCGGGCTGGTCCATGCGTACCATCTCGCCGTGTAGACGGATGATGGGTGGCTCACCGCAACGCAGGTGAAGATCGGACGCGCCGCGTTCGACCATGGTTGTGAGCAGCGTGTCGAGCGCAGCACGCGCGCGGTCGCTGCCATCGAACATGGAGATGGATTCGCCGTTCGCATTGTTGGTACCGACCGGCGAAACCGGCGCGGAGCGTTGGACGGGAGCGACTGGCGACACGGGAACGGCGGGAAGTGGAGCGGGCGGCGAATGACTGCGAAGCGTCCCACTCAGACGTTCGCGCTCGCGGGATTGGTCGAGTGTCACGCGGGCCCGCCATGCGGCACCCTCGCGCGACGTGCGCACGTCGAACGCGCCGTCGTCGGACACGTACGCGAATGAGGCCGCGCGTCCCGCATCCAACAGCGCAGCGGCATCCACGGGTGCAATCTCCCGAAGCAGCGCGACAACCTGCGCCGCGGTGAGCGCGGTGCGCGTCACGGGGCGCGAGGCGCCGTCGATCTCGAGCTCGGCGAGCTCGCTTTCATTGAGGCTCAGCGCCGTGGCGCGCTGACTCACCATCACCGACAGCAATCGATCAAGCTGCGCCATTGTACTCAGTTCGAGGGACTCGCGTAGGCAATATGCGCGCAGCTGATGAGCAGCAGCTGATCGGTCGCGAAGAGCGGCACGAAGCGCAGTGAGGTGTGGTTGAGAAAATCGACAAGCCGGGGCCGGTCGATACGCAGTTCGGGGAAGATCGAGCCACTGCGGCTCTCTCCGTCGAGCAAGGTAATCTCCACGTGCATCCCCACCACTCCGGTATCGGCATCTTCGTCGATTTCCGGGAGTGCCGTCGCGACGATGGCGATGTGGGACTTCTGCACGAGCAGAACCTTCCCCGTACCGAGCACGAGCGGGAGAAACGGATCCGAGTCGTTGAGGGCGTCGAGGGGCTCTTCGTGACCCGTCCGGAACCGCGCGAACGCCTGCAGGAAGATGTCGCCCGTCAGGCGTCGACCGTTGGCGAGAGTGATCTCGACCGGGTGCCGGACCTTTTCGATTCGATAGTCATCGCTCATGCGGGGAGTGTCGGTCGACGGGGACGTGGCGTCAAGCACGGGCGAGTCGTTACGTTCCGCGCGTGTTCGCACGCGTCCTCGCCATCCTCGGATTGCTGGCCTTGAATGGCTTCTTCGTCGCGGCGGAGTTTTCCATCGTGCGATCACGCCGGTCCCGTCTGGAGGCGATGGCCCGCGGCGGCGACGCGAAGGCACGCCTCGTCCTGAAGGCGACGGCGAACCTCGCTCATCTGCTGTCGGCCGGTCAGTTCGGCATCACGCTGGCCAGCATCGGCATCGGCGCCCTGGCCGAGGAAGGGCTCTCGCACGTGTTCACGAGCACGTTCGCCGCGCTGCCCTTGATGGCGCGCATCGGTGCGGGCACCGGTCTCGGCACCTTCTGCGCGCTCGCGGTGGTGACGTACGGACACGTCGTGTTTGGGGAGCTCGCCCCTCGCAGCGCGGCGCTCCAGCATCCGGAGAGAGTCGCGCGGTGGCTCGTGCCTCCGCTGCTCGTCTTTGCCTGGCTCGCGACGCCCTTCACGTGGTTTCTCAACAAATCGGCTGCATTCGTCTTGCGGCCCTTTGGCCTGCGCCCGGGCAGCTCCGAGGAAAACGTGCATTCGGCCGATGAGCTGCGCATTCTCGTGGAGCAGAGCGAGGAAGTCGGAGTGCTCCAGCGACAGGACGCCGCGCTCATCGAAGGGGTCTTCGAGTTTTCGGAGAAGAACGCGCGCGAAGTGATGACCCCTCGCACGATCATCGACGCGCTGGACGTCGATACCTCGCTCGACGACGCGGTGAGCATGGTGATCGAGACACAGCGGTCACGGTATCCGGTGTATGAGGAATCGATCGACAACATCATTGGACTCGTGTTGGCGAAGGATCTCATTCCGGTCCTGCGACACCTTCCGGCGAACTTCGCGCTCACGAGCATCATGCGCCCAATTCACGTCGTCCCGGGCTCGCGTGAGGTGGAAGAGGTATTAGCGGACTTCAAGCGGCTCAAGGAGCACATGGCGGTCGTGCTCGATGAGTACGGTGGTACCGCCGGACTCGTCACCATGGAAGATCTGCTCGAGGAGATCGTCGGCGAAATTCTGGATGAGTACGACGAACCAGAGATCGCCGAGGCCGCGTCACCCGACGCGGATGTGCTCATTCCGGGCGCATTGAACATCGGGGAGCTCAATGAGCGCTTCGCGCTCGAGGTGCCGGATGACGAATACACGACGATTGGCGGCTATCTCTTCGGGGCGCTCGGCCGCTTGCCCGTCGTCGGCGACCGCGTGACCGCGTCGCATGCCGTCTTCGCTGTCCGATCCATGCAGGGACGCCGCATCGAGACGCTGTCCGTCGATCTACACTCCGTCGGCGATCGCCGCGAGAAGCGCCGCTAACGACGCTTCACGATTTCGGCACAAAGAAGAATCGCTTCGATCATGCTCGACGCGTCGGCGACGCCCTGACCTGCGATGTCGAGCGCCGTTCCGTGATCGGGGGACGTCCTGGGGAACGGCAGGCCCAGCGTGACGTTTACCGCCGAGCCAAACGATGCAACCTTGATCGCCGTCATACCGACGTCGTGATACGGTGCAATCACGGCATCGAAGGCGCCGCGCATGGCGCGCACGAACACGGTATCGGCGGGAAAGGGACCCAGCAACGCGTTTTGCTGTGCAGCGGGTGCGAGCAGCTCATCGTCCTCGCGACCGAAGCGTCCCCCGTCGCCCGCGTGCGGATTGAGCGCGCACAGGGCGATGCGGGGGTGTGCGAACCCGAACCAGGCGCGGAGGCCAGCGCGCGTCACGGTGGCGGCCGTGGCAATCGCGTCGTGCGTGACGGCGGCGGGCACGTCGCGCAACGCGATGTGCGTCGTCGCCAGCACGACACGCAGCGGATTCGTCATACCCGGCGCAGGACGCGACGCAGCGAGCATCATTGCCACCTTACAGCCGGTCCGCGCCGCGAGCAGCTCCGTGTGCCCCGGGAAATCGAAGCCGCCCGCGAGCAGCGCATGTTTGTCGAGCGGTGCGGTGACGATTCCGTCGACGTCGCCGCGCAGTGCGAGCGCGATCGCGCGATCGACCGCCTCGCCGGCGAACCGCCCGGCGTCGGACTCACTGCCGTTCGTGAGCCACGCGCCAATGTCGTGCTGGACGTCGAGCCCGACGCCGCGCGGGCCAACGAGCACGAGTTCCGCGCGCTGCGCCACGCGCGCATCGCGCATCGCGGCGCCCACGATTTCCGGACCGATCCCGCGAGGATCGCCGAGTGAAACGGCGAGTCGCGGACGAGCCGACATCAGCGGACGCTGCGGCTCATCGAGCGGGAGGAGCGATCGGGGGCGGCGGTGCCATATCGAGCGCGGCGACGCGCGTCGAGACGTACGTGCTTTTGCGAAGCGTTTCCATGAGCCGCTTCACTCCGCCCTCTTCGGCCAGCCGCGCGCGAAACCGCTCCCTCACTTCGGCCAGCGTGAGCTCGCCTCCCTGCTCCATCGCGGCGATCTGCGCGACGACGAACTTGGCCGGCACGTTCGTATTCCCGGCGATCTGGAAGGTGACGATGTCGCCCTTGTGCTTGTCGCCAAACGCCTGCTGATAGGCCGTCGGCAACTGGGCGCGTGGGAACGGCGTGAGCAGCGTCGTCTCCTCGCCGCTCGGATAGTCGTGATGCTTCTTGGCGAGCGTATCGAACGCGACGCCGGCGCGCCAGGCAATGGCGACGCTGTCTGCCTCGAGCCGTGCACGCGCGACGTCGAGCGAATCGACTTTCGGCGAAATGAGAATGTGCCGAGCCTTGACCTCCGCGGGGTTGGCGCGGTCGACGCGAATGATGTGATAGCCATACGCCGTCTCGACGACGGGACTCAACTGGCCCGGCGGAAGTGCGAACATCCAGCGATCGAACTCCGGCACCATGTGACCGCGCCGGTTCCAGCCCAGATCGCCTCCGTTGTCCTTGGTGCCCGGATCGCTCGACTCGCGCTTCGCGAGCTTTTCGAAATCCCCACCGGTTCGCAGCTCGACGAGCAGCGACTCGGCTTTTGCACGCGCGAGCTGTTTGGCGGCGGGCGACGCGTGTGGCGTGATGATGATCTGTCGCCACGCCACACTCGGCTCGCGCTTGGGCAATGACGCCTTGTTCCGCTCGAATGACTCCGCGATGTCACTGTCAGTGACGTTTGCCTGCACGATCTTCCCATCCTCGCGCAGCTTGCGAACCGTGCGTGTGATGGTTTCGCTGCGCCGAATCCCGTCTCCGACAAAGCGCTTGTATTCCTCCGGCGTGCCGTAGCCCGCCTTCGCGAGCTCACCGCGGAATTCCGCATCGCTGCCAAAGCGCTTGCGCACTTCCTTGTACTGCTTGTCCACGGTGCTGGTGACGTCGGCATCGGGTACTTCGATCTTGAGCTCTTTCCCCTTTTGCAGCAGCAACTCTTCGTCAACCAGCTCGTTCACCACAATGGCGATATACGTCCGAAAGGCAGCGGAGTCAGTGGGGATGGGCGCCCCCTCCTGCCGCTTCTGGATGATGCGCTCCTGCACGTTCGACTGGGTGATGACGACGTCGCCGACGACCGCGGCAATGCGATCGAGTGGCAACATTTGCGGAGTGCCGCGCGGCGCCTGCAGCGCGGGTGTGGCAGCCGGCTGCTGCGCCCGGAGGCCGAGTGGGAGCGCGAAGACGAGGGCCGCGGCGACGTGCGAGAGTGAGGAGCGCATTCTTCTAAATACCCGCGGCCCGGCCGTGAAGGTCCGGGCCGC
>JANMAY010000012.1:0-3071 GCA_031360095.1 Gemmatimonadaceae bacterium | reverse complement strand
TGGCGGTTGCTCAAACGCGAGCGCGGCATCGAACTCTGGCTCGAAGCACGCCGAATGGGCGACATGCGGCGCTGGAAAGCCAACAACACGCCGGGCGCGTTGGACCCGCTCGAGCAGCCGGGCACGTTGTCGCACCTTCCCCCCCAGCACCTGGGCTTCCCCATCTCGCGCGGTGCGCGCGACACGAATCCAAACCTGAAAACATGACCTAGTTGGGTGCGCAGCGAGGGCGGAAGCATGTGCTTCCGCCCTCGTTTGCGTTTGTGCTACGGCGCGAAGGAACCCAAGGGAATGCGCAACTCGGTTCCACCACCGGGGCGGGTCCCTCCGGAGCTGCCCTGTCCCTGAAGCGCTTTGATCGCCGCTATCCCGATCACAAGCGCTACACCACCGGCGACCGCTCCGCTGCGGACCTTGTCGAGCGTCCGCGTCTCCAGACCGATGAGGTCGGAGCGCACAATGGACACGCGCTGATTGAGCGTCTCCACCGCGCCAGCGCTCGCCGGCACGACTTTCGGAACTTCGATGATGATGGACTGTGCTCCGTTGTCGATCAGCGTTCCCGTCACGAGCCGGTCTTCTACGCGCCCCAACAGCGGCGTGAGCCGCTCCGCCGCCGCAGGCGAGACGTGCGCGCGAACATCAGTGCCCGGCTGTGCGGTCGACGGCTCGATCAGCGCGTAGGTGTAGCAGCCAGTTACGAGCGGGAGTACAGCCAGGAGAGGTCGTCGCATTGGATTACAATCGCCGCGCGACCGAGAAACGGCAATGACGAGTATCGGCCCTCGTCCTCCCGCGCGAAGGTGAGGGACATGCACCTCACCTGGTCAGATCATTCGCGCCGCCATGAGCTGCTCGCGCACAACCTGCGGATCCGTCGTTGGCGCGTCGCACGCACGCGATCTGCACACATAAGCAGTCGGCACGTCGCGCTCCCGATCCGTGAGCAGCGAGATGCCGTCGTTCGCGTCGCCAACGCCGCCCACCAGTACCAGCGATGGCACGTACACCGACGCCACTGCGCTCGCGAGTGCAACGAAACGATCATCTGCTGTGCGTCCGGCAATCGCGACCTCGATCGCACCACGTGAAGCGAGATCGGCGGCGCCCAGTGCGTGCCCGAACGCCGTGGGATAGCGTGTCATTGGCTCCGCGACGGTCTCCAACCCGCGGCGCGCGCGCTCGCTGTACTCCGGCAGCGCGAATAGATCGTCGAGTAGCAGCAACAGCTCGATCGTCAATGACGTTCCGCTGGGCAGGGCATTGTCGGTCACGTCGCGCGGCCGAGTCACCAACTTCTCTGCGTCAGACGCGGTGTCGAAGAAGGCGTCAGCCGACGCGTCCCAGAACTTCGCGATGATGGAGTCCCCCAGGGTGCGGGCGCGGTCGAGCCACACGCGATCGAACGTGAGCTGGTACAAAGCGATCGCGCCGAGTGCGAGCGCGGCGTAGTCCTCGAGAAAGCCGGGAATCTTGGCGACGCCATTCTTGTACGAGCGAAAGACAAGTGCAGGTCCTTCGCCTCGCACCTGCACCCGCACCAACTCCCGAAACAGAAACTCGCCGTTGCGAACCGCGAGCGCGCGCATCTCGTCACTGTCAAACGCACGCGCCGCTTCCGCGACTCCGCGCAGCATCAGCCCGTTCCACCCGGCCAGGATCTTGTCGTCCAGTCCGGGACGCACGCGTCGCTCCCGTGCCTCGTACAGAATGCGCGTCGCGCGATCGATCGCCGTCCGGAGCTCCGGCTCCGTCACGCCCTGTGCGCGTGCGATCGCAGCCGGATCATCGGGCACGAACAGGATGTTGCGCCCATCGAAGTTCCCCCCGGGTGTGACGCCCCAGTATGCCCGGAGCAGCGAGGCATCCTCGCCGAGCAGCGCATCGAGCTCACCCACGTCCCACACGTAGTAGCGCCCTTCGTGTCCCTCGCTGTCTGCATCGAGCGAGGAATAGAATCCGCCTTCGGACGACGTCATCTCCCGCGCGAGCCAGCCAATCGTCTCCTCCGTGACCCGTCGCACTTCGGCATCGCGCGTTGCCTGCCAGAGGTGTGCGCCGAGTCGGACGAGCAGTGCGTTGTCGTACAGCATCTTCTCGAAGTGCGGGACGAGCCAGTACGCGTCGACACTGTAGCGCGCGAATCCGCCTCCCACCTGGTCGTAGATGCCGCCGCGTGCCATCTGGCGAAACGTGTGCGTCACCATCTCGAGCGCCTGCGCCTCACCCGTGCGCGCCCACTGCCGCAACAAGAAGTCGAGCGTCATCGTGGGCGGAAACTTTGGCGCGCCATCGAAGCCGCCGAACTTTGGTTCGTAGCGCTGCACGAGTGACGACATCGCGCGCGAGAACAGCGTTTCATCCAGAACGCCAGTGGCCCGTGTGCGCTCGGAGCTGGCCGCGTAGAGCTCGCGCATCTGCTCCGCCGTGCGCACGACGTTGTCCTGCCGGTTCTTCCACGCATCGGCGACTCCGAGCATCACGCGCCGAAAGCTCGGCATGCCGTGCCGGTCATCGGGAGGGAAGTACGTGCCGGCGTAGAACGGCGCGCCATCAGGGGTGAGAAACACCGTCATCGGCCAACCGCCATGTCCCGTCATCGCCTGGGTGGCCTGCATGTAGATCGCGTCGAGATCGGGACGCTCCTCCCGATCCACCTTGATGCAGACGAACAGCTCGTTCATCACCGATGCGGTGGCCTCGTCCTCGAACGATTCCCGCTCCATCACGTGGCACCAGTGACACGCAGCGTATCCGATGCTGAGCAGGATGGGCTTCGCCTCGCTGCGCGCGCGTGAGAGCGCGACGTCGCTCCACGGGTGCCAATCCACGGGATTGTGGGCGTGCTGGAGGAGGTAGGGCCTTGTCTCGTGTGCGAGGTGGTTGGGCATGAAAAGCGTAGGACAGTAGGACGGTAGGACAGTAGGACCGTAGGACCGTAGGACCGTAACAGCAGTAAACGCATCCCGAGGCAACTTACCGCCCTACCGTCCTACCGTCCTACCGTCCTACCGTCCTACAGTCCTACCGTCCTACCGTCCTACCGTCCTACAGTCCTACAGTCCTACAGT